>JBGTLL010000228.1:0-23129 GCA_041744115.1 Parvularculaceae bacterium
CGGGTGAGGGCGGTCGTTCGCGATCTGAAAATGCGGTTTGCGCTGGGCTGAGGCCCACAATCGCTTTCGGGGCAGATCCCGCCGCCGCCATCCTTCGCGACGCGGCCCCCTTCGAGACGCCGCCTTACGGCGGCTCCTCAGAGTTTGTGACTTTATTGGATTTTCGGTCGTTTTGTGCACGCTAACCCATTGAAATGATTCAACGTGTGAAAGTTGAAAATCGAAAGAGTCACAGCCTCTCAGGATGAGGACTGTGTTTGTTGCACCAAACAAAATCCTCATCCTGAGGAGCTGCGTTCTTCGCGGCGTCTCGAAGGATGGCCGCGAGCGCCGCTGGTCGCGACAAATCGCCCGCGGCGCCCGGGGCAGTAAGCGAAGCTTGATGGAATTCCCCCGCCGGTTGATCATCCGCCTACGGACTACCTGCCGCGGGTTGCCAAAATTGGCCGATTCCGCTACGCATTAACCCTGACAAGTCGTTTCGGATGCGGAAATTTTAACCCGTTGATTCGTCTTGGTGCGGATGGTTAATGTTCACGGTCCGTCCCAAGTTATCCTACCACTTATCCTACCACTTATCCCCCAACTTATCCCCCTCCTTCCGGGACCCCTCAGAATGCTGACTTGAAGAGTTGAGCAAAGGAGCATTCCGTGCGGGCGAAGGAGGCGGACGACAGGACGGCGAGGCGGGCGGCTTTAACGCCACCCGCATTGGCGGCCGGCGTTCGCGGTTTCGAGATGGTCCATCAGCGGCTTGAAATAGGCGACGATCGCCGAGCCGTCGATCTGGCGGGTCCCGGTGAAGGCTTCGAGCGCGTCGGGCCAGGGCTTGGACGCCCCCATTTCCATCATCGCGTTGAATTTCTCGCCGACTTCCTTCGAGCCGTAGAACGAGCAGCGATGCAAGGGCCCCGTCCAGCCGATCTGGTCGCAGGCCGCCTTATAGAACTGGAACTGCAGGATGCGCGCGAGGAAATAGCGCGTGTAAGGGACGCTGTTCGGCACATGATATTTGGCCCCGGCGTCAAAGCCCCCGGCCGGGCGCGGCCCCGGCGGACGGATTCCCTGATACTCGGTCCGGAGCGCCCACCATCCGTCATTGTACTGATCGGGCGTAATTTCGCCGGCGAAAATCTTCCAGCGGTATTTGTCGACGATGAGGCCGAAGGGGAGGAAGGCGATCTTGTCGAGCGCCTGTCGCATGAGAAGACTGAGATCCTCCGACGCCGGAGGAACGGTTTCGACAAGGCCGATCTGCTTCAGATATTCCGGCGTGATCGACAAGGCGACCATGTCGCCGATCGCTTCGTGGAAGCCGTCATTGGCGCCGTTCTGGAAAAGGACCGGCTGATCTTCATAGGCGCGCTGATAGTAATTGTGCCCGAGCTCGTGGTGGATGGTTGTGAAGTCCTCGGCGCCGACGGTCGTGCACATCTTGATCCGGAGATCGTCTTTGGCGTCGAGATCCCAGGCCGAGGCGTGACAGACGACTTCGCGGTCCTTCGGCTTGGTGATCTGCGAGCGCTCCCAGAAGGTTTCCGGCAGCGGCTCGAACCCGAGCGAGGAGAAGAAGGTCTCGCCGGTCTTCACCATTTTGACCGGATCATAGCCCTTGGCGACGAGCAGGCTGTCGAGATCGACGGCCTGGCCAGCGGGGCCGACATTGGCGATGTCGCTGATCGATCCCCATTCCTGCGCCCACATATTGCCGAGAAGATCGGCTCTTATCGGCTGCTCGAGCGGAACCGCGTCGTCTCCGTATTTTTCGTTCAGCTCGGCGCGGACAAAGCAATGGAGCTGATCGTAAAGCGGTTTCACCTGGCCCCACAGGCGATCGGTTTCCGCCTCGAATTCTTCGGGCGCCATGTCATACCCGGACCGCCACAGCGCGCCAGCGTCCTTGTAGCCGAGCTCGGCCGCGCCCGCATTGGCGATCTCGACGAGGCGGACGAAATCCGGCTTCATCACGGCGGCGTAGTCGTTCCATTTGGTCCAGACTTCCGCGAGCTGCGCCGGATCGCGCAACTGGCGCATCAAAAGTTCGGTTTCGTCCTGACGGACCTTGGCCCCGGAAAGGTCGGCGCCCGCTTCGTCGCCGTCCGGATTGCGGATCGGGGCGAGCGCGGCTTTGACCTCGGCCGGCGAGAACGCGCCGCCTTCGATCGAAATCGTCCCCGTCGAATAGGTCGAACCGAGCCGCGTCGTGATTTGCGCCAGTTCTTCGGCGGCGCCTTCGGTCGTCGGCGCCGGCAGAACAATGCCGAGCTTCATGAAATCGAGCTTGCGGCGAAGGTCAGCGGGCAGCTCCGCGCCGTCGAATTTTGCCGCCTCATTGGCGAAATCGACGGTGAGCCTGGTGATCTCGGCGGCGTTTTTCGCGGCGAGCCAGTCGGTGTCGAAATTGATGTAGGTCGCGTTGACCCATTGAATGCGGGCCGCTTCCTCGAACGCGGCGCGGTAGGTCGCCTCGACCTTGTCGGCGAAAGCCCGCGCTTCGTCGGCGCTGGCGGAAGAAGCGGGGGTCGCGGCGTCGCCGGCCTCCGGATCGGCGGTCTTGGCCGATTTTCCGCAGGCCGCCGCGAGGGCGATCAGCGATACGGCGCCGAGAGCGCCGGCGAGGCGACGCTTGCTGGTTGGTTTCATGATGGGGATCCCGGAATGACTGAAGCTCGAACGGCGGCGACCCTAGCCCAAGCGGCCTGCGGGCGCAAAACCCGGGAGCGAACCTCAGACCTTTTCGGAGAGCCGGATCGCGGCGCGGCAGCCGGCCTGGATAACGGCTTTGAGGAGGCCATGGAAAGGCGCTTCGGCCGCCCCATGGGCTTCGGCCGTTGCTTTGTGGCCGAGCTCGTCGTCGCGAAAGCCGCGCACCGTCGCGGCGAGAGCCGGATCGATGGCGCCGAGCTCTTCCGCCTGCGCCGCGTAATGCTTTTCAATCACCTCTTCGACCGCCGCCGTGCAGGCCATGGCGGCCTTTTCCCCCAGCAGCGCCGTCGCCGCGCCGAGACCGAAGCCGGCGACGCGCCAGATCGGGGAAAGCAGCGTCGGGCGGACGCGGCGCTCGGCGAGAAGGCGGTCGAACGCCTCAAGATGGGCGGCCTCGCCGTCCTCCATCGCCGCCAGCGTTTCCGCCAATCTCGCCTTGTGCGGAAGCGCCGCGAAAATCGCGCGCTGGCCGCGATAGATTTCAACCGCGCCGTACTCGCCGGCATGATCGACCCGCAGCATTTCCGCAAGGCGGGCCCCCGAAGGGCCGGGCCGCTGAATTCTCTGGTCTCCGGTCATACCGCCCTCGCTCTTGATGCCTGCCGGGCCGCGCGCGCGGCCTTGCCGGCGGCGACGAAGCACAGCGCGAAGAGTCCCGCCGACAGGAGGAGATTATAGCCCGCCATCGATACGCCGAGAAACCGCCAGGCGGCTTCCGAGCAGGAGGGCCTTGCCGGCTTTTCGTCAAGAATGCCGGCGAGCGAGCCCGCGCCGAGGTCGACCGGCCCGCCGCTCGAACAGGTGAGGGGACCCGGCCAGAAGCCGTTCTCGACGCCGGCATGATAAAAAGCGAGGCCCGCGCTGACGAGATAGACAAGGGCGCAGGCGCCGACCGTCGCCGCCGCCGCGCGCCGCCATTTCAAAAGGGCGCCCGCCGCGATCCCGATCAGCGCAAGCGAAAGCGCCGTCCAGTGCGCCTCGCGCTGGTCAAGGCAAAGATCGCACGGGGCGAGCCGGCCGACGGATTCAAAAAGATGCGCGCCGGCGAGCAGCAAGGCGCTCGTCAGGGCGGAGACCATCAGCGCCTGATCGACCAGCGGCCGTTTCTTGAAGCTTGTGACCATGAACCGAGAATAGCGGCCGGGGATGACGCTTGCGCCGGACGGATCGTCGCGGCCGGGTCAAAACAGCGACCCAAGCCAGTCCTTGACGAAGGTTGCGAGCTCAAGCCCGAAAAACACGCCGACGACGATCAGAAGAAAGACCCAGCCAAGCGCGATGATCATGCCAAGGATGACCAGAAGTCCGTCGCGCTGGACAAGGCCGAGCGAGGCGATGGCGATCCCGATCGACGGCACCGTGTTGGTGCCGATCAGCGGCAGCAGGATCGACAGCGACGGGATCACCAAAAGCCCGCCGAGAATGCGCGCGCCGAGCCGCCCCGTCACCGCCGGCAGGCGCGGCCGCGCGATCGCCTCGAACCAGCGCACATATTTTTCGCAGATGTTGAGGACTTTGGTGAATTCCTTCAGCTGAAAGCGGCGCTCCCTGAATTTCCGCGGCAGCCAGGGACTTTGCCGGCCGTTCGCCATTTGCACGCCGAGCGCCAGCATCGGCAGCGAGACGATCTGCGGCAGGACGTAAACGAAGGGCGGAATGCAGGGGAGGCAGAGCAGCAGCCACAAAAGCCCGAACGCGCGCTCATCGAGCCGGTCGACGATTTCGCCAAGTTCGGCGTCCGCGTGCTGGAAAGGCTCCCCTTCGTGGCTTTCTTCCGCGTGGCGCTCCGCCCAGCGCCGTTCAAGATCGCCGATGATGGTCCGGAACAGATCGACGACGCCCTGACGGGCGTCCTGCTCATGCTGAGCTTCTTCGATCGGGTCGATGCTGGAAATTGGGGTCTGCGGCAAGAAGCTCGGGGCGGTCGCGCGAATGAGCATGGAGCCATGTCTCCGATCGGGCTTTGTTGCAAGCGGCGGCGCGCGAATTCCTGCGCGCGCGGCGTTAATTTTTGTTGCGGGCCGCGCCTTGACGCTCGGGGTCTCGTCCCTATGATCCGCGCTCCGCTGACGGACGGAATTCAGCTGGCGGGCGTGGCGGAATTGGCAGACGCGCCAGACTCAAAATCTGGTTCCGCAAGGAGTGTCGGTTCGACCCCGACCGCCCGCACCAGTCCCAACCAACAGCGCGCAACAAAAAACGCCCCCGTCGCCGGAGGCGTTTTCGAAGGCTGTGCAGGAAATCTAGAGCGGCGCTTCGCAGGCGGCGAGATCGATGGTCGGGATATTCTCGGCCTTGGAGCGGCGGCTGCGCCGCGTCTGCTTGATCTCCGTATCGCCCCGGTTGCCGCTCGCCTCGTTCGACTCTTCAAACATTACGCCCGGAAGGAAATCGCGGAAGGCGACGACCTTAATGTCGGCGTCGTTGAGGTTCTTCATCTCGGCGGAATAGAACTGGATCGTGCAGCCGGCGTTGTCGACGAAGGTGTTGCCGCCGACCGCGCCGTAAAAGCCGCTCGACACCCGCATCGCGTCGGAAAAGTTCTTGGCGACGAGGTTCGAACTGACCGTCGCCATCCGCACTTTCTCCGAAAGGAAAATGCCGACCTTGTTGCCCGAAATCTCGTTGGCGATGATCTTGACGCCGTCATAGACGTCGGCGCGGATGCCGTCGCCCGCATTGTAGCGGATGGTGTTGCGCGTCATCAAAAGGTCGGCGACGCCGCCGGCCGCGGCGATGCCGACGCCATTGCCGATGATCACATTGTTGGTGAGGGCGCCTTTGATGTTGGTGTTGGCGTCGGAAACGAAACTGACGGCCGTGCGCGCGCCGACAATGACATTCCGGTCCAGCCGCACATCGCCCGCCGAAACCAGGATGCCGGATGTGGGGCCCGTCAAAAGGCCCGTGCCCGACGATTTTCCGGCATGGAGAATTTCCTCGATCCTGGTGCCGCCGGCCGCGACATCCCAGCCGGCGTGATCGGCGCCGACCGGCCGCGCGTGCCTCGTGATGTAGCTTTCAAGGCGCGAGGCGTCGTCACGGCCGCCGGCCGAGACAATGCCGTCGGCGCGGCAATAAAGCGTCCGCGATCGTTCGCGGCAATTGAGCGCCCCGTTCAGCGCGAACGGCGACTGGCAGAAAAGGTCGCCATCGGGCATTTCGGCGCAGGACGAAACGGCCTCGGGCTCGGTCACCTTGCACCAGACGCCGTCGCTTTTTTCCTTGCATTTGCCAAAGGCCTCATCGACCGGCCGGTAGACGCCCGGGTCGCGCGACGGGCGCGCCAGATGGTCGAGAATCTCGGGCCGCATCGGGTCCGACAGCGGCCCGTAACCGGCGCGGACGAGAATGTCCGAATTCGACGGAACGACCGAACTGTCGGAAACCGAAACCGTGCCGCCATGAATTTCGATACAGGCGCCGCGGGCAATCCCGGCGTCAAACTCGAAGATGAGATGCGACAGGCTGACGGTTTCGATCGGCGATGTCGGCGCGATGGTCGCGCAGGGCTTGTTCGCGGCCGGGCGGATGATCGTGTTGCGGCCGTAATCGCCGGCGACGCCGCGGATTTCGACCGGCTTCGTCACCACGATATTCTCGTTGTAGACGCCGCCCTTGACGAGGATCGTGCCGCCGGGCCGGACCAGCCGCATCGCCTGCGCGATCGTCGTCACCGGGCTGCCGGCGTCCTTGCTGACGATGACCTCGTTGCGGGACGCGGTCGGCGCCGAACCGGACCCGCCGTCTCCCGACGGGCGCGAGGCGCCCGGTTCGCGGATCGGGAAGCCGCCGAGGCTTTGCGCCGAGGCGATCTCGCAGAGCGCCATCGAAAGGCCGCTCGCCGCCGCCAGAAAAGTCAGTACGCGTTTCATGGGACTTGCTCTCCTACTATTCGATGCTGCGCGGCTTTTCGAATTCAAGCTGGCGCAGCGCGGAAGCCGCCTGGGCGTAGCCGAGCGACTGGGCGCGCGCGAAATGGATTGCCGCTTTCGACTTGTCCGGCCGCACCGGATTTAAGCCCGGGGTTGAATCGCGGTAGACGACGCCAAGCGCGTAATGGGCGATGGCGAGATCGGCTTTCGCCGACTTGCCGAGCCATTCAAGCGCCTTGTCGCCATCCTGCACGACGCCGATGCCGCGAACATGCATGACGCCGTAGACATATTGCGACATCGGGTGGCCTTCTTTGGCGGCCGCTTCGAACAGCCTGACCGTTTGCGTCGCGGTCAGAACGCCGGTCCGAACCGCGTCTTTTTCCTCATCGGTCAATTCGGTGTCGGCGCTGACGCGCGAATACTGGAAGCGGCGGATCGCCTCGCGCGTTTCCAGCCCCATCTGATTGTCGACCGTCCCGAAATAAAGGCCGAGCGATTTCAGCGCGCGCTGGATGAGTTCAACGTCGATATCCGCAATCGCGGTCAAAGCCTGCTGCAGGCGGAGTTCTTCCAGCTCTTTCTTGGTGCGCTCGAGTTCTTTTTTCTGCGGGGTGTCGCCGACATGTTCTTCCGGCAGCGGCGGCTGCCAGCCGACGACGTTTTCATTCGCGGTCTTGATCTCGTCCTTGCTCATCAGGGCTTCGAGTTCTTCATAGGCGATCGACGCCGCGCCGACGCCACGCGCCTTCGCCAGCGCGTACATGGTCAGCGACTTGCCGTTGTTCTTGTCGACGCCGGTGCCGCGGCGGTACATGTCGCCGAGTGTGTAAAGGTCATACGGGCTGCCGCGCTCGAACGTATCGGACACCAGCTTTTCCGCCTTGACGACGTCGGACGTGCTCATCCGGAAGCGGATATCGGGGAGCCGCTCTTCGGCGAGGATCTGCGCGTTGCGCTCCTCGGCGGAGGGCATCTGAAAACCTTCGTTGAAGCGGTGATAGGAAGCGAGCGTGTACCAGCGCAGCGATTCGACATTGTCGATCTTGCGCCCGGTCTCCAGCGGAATTTTCGCGCCCGTCGATCCTTCAAGGACAGCCCCCGAATAAACGTCGCCGAGCGCCTTCATCGAGCGCACGTCGCCGGCGACGGCAAAGCGCGTCCAGATATCGACCGCGACATCGTACTGGCCCTGCTCGTAAGCGGTGAGGCCGATCTGATAATTGGCGTGCGCAACGCCGGGCGCTGCAAGCGCAAGAGCCGAAGCCGCCGCGACGCTGATCAGCGCCCGGCGCAAACCGGAATGGTTCATAAGCTGAATTTCCCTCATAACCCCTCGACTCCCACCCCAACTCCCCTTGCGTCCGTTCCGGCGTCCGTTTCGGAACGCTGGCCGAAACGCAGGCTCAAACCCGGCGGTCGCGCATGTCCAAGGCTAGTCCCCGCCGACCCTGTCCCCACTCTCGTCCCCGGCCCGGAAAACCGGACCGGTCAGCCAGCAAGACTAGACCCATCAAGACTAGACCATGAGCGCGCGGCTGTCGCTAGATTAACCTTTACCACGGCCGAAAAGAATTTGGCGCCCCGCGGCGCCCCTGGGGCAAGGGGCGGGGCCCGAACGGTTACGGTTTTTCCGTGCACGTGACCAGAAAGACGCAAACGCCATCGGCGTCGTCGAGCCGCCGGCAAGCGTGGCCGCCCTCGCGCGCGAAATGCGGGATATCGACGGCCGCGACCGGGTCGTCTGAAAGTATTTTGAGGCGCCCGCCGGCCGGGAGGCGGCGCAGCGCCGCCTCCATCCGGATGACGGGGAGGGGACAGCAAAGCCCGCGCGCGTCGATCGTCAGGTCCCGCTCCACGGGGCGTTTTTCGCGCTCCATTCCGCAAAAGAAAAGCCCCCGCCGAAGCGGGGGCCAATTCGATCGAAAAGCTGCCGCGGCGTTAAAAGCCAAGCTGCAGTTCGACGCCGACAATCCGCCCCTTGTTGAGCGGGGCGAAGGTGCCGCCGCCGAGGGTCCCCGGCAATTGCGTCTCGCCGCCATGGGTGACTTCGTTGAGGAGGTTCTGGCCGTAGATCGACAGCGTCGCCTCGCCGAATCCGATCCCGATCGACGCGTCGAGAATATCGGCGCCCTGGAGAATGCCGAGATTGTTGTCGGTATAGGCGTTGTCGTCCCGGTGCGAATACTGGAAGCGGGTCGTCACGTCCGAGCCGCCGAGCGCGAGGCTGTGAACAAATCCCGCCCCGTAGGTGAACGACGCCAATCGCGGGATCTCAAGCCTTGTGTCGGTTTCGTTCACCACGCCGTCGCTGTTGAGATCGAACAGCACCGACTCGTACTCGCCGTCGAGATGGCCGAGATTGCCCTGGAACACGAGATCGTCGGTGAGGAAGATCTGCGCTTCAAGCTCGATGCCGAAGATCGTCGCATCGGCGGTGTTGCGGATCAGCTGGACGACGCCGGCGAACGGATCGGACAGGTTGATTTCGCGCTGCATGTCCGACACTTCGTTGACAAAGATCGCGGCGTTGATCACCGCCTTGCCGTCGGCCGGCTGCGCCTTGAAGCCGAGTTCGAAGGCGTTGACGGTCTCTTCTTCAAAGCGCTCAATCGGGAAGACGACCGACGTGTTGCGGAAATTGTAGCCGCCGGACCGGACGCCCTGGCTCCAATGGCCGTAGAAGTTGAACCAGTCCTGGACATCCCACTGGAAACCGACCTTTGGCGTGAAGTTTTTCCAGGTGTTCTCGTCGGTGAACTGGATCGAGCAGGTTCCGGCCTCGATGCTGCAGGCGACCGGGTTGAGCGAGATATTCGACAGGACCGCCGCTTTTTTCTCGTTGGTATAGCGTCCGCCGGCGATCAGCGAGAAGCTGTCCGACAAGTCGATGTCCAATTGTCCGAACACGCCGTAATTCCGGCTGTCCTGGACGCCGCCGCCGAACAGGTTGCGGAATCCGCCGAGGATGAACCGGTTCTCCTGATAGATGTGATCGGCGGAGTAGTAATAGAACCCGACCGTCAGATCGGCGGTGTCGAAGAAGCGTCCCGCGTACCGCGTTTCGTTCGAAATCTGCTCGAAATCGTTGATGGCGGCGGCGTGGAACAGCCAGAAAGGCGTGGCGTCGATATCGCTGGCGGTGGTGCCGTATGTATCGCGCCAGCCGAAGATATTCGTGATCACGCCATTGCCGACGTCGATATCGAGCTGCGCGGTCACCGAATCGGCTTTGGCGTCGTAATTTCCGGGCTCGTCGATCGAGAAGGTGAAGCTGTCCTTCGGGGCGGTGAAGAAGACGTTGGTCGATGGCACCGGCGGCGGCGTCGTCTGCGTCACCGGGTCGAAGGGCGGCTGGGCGAAACCCGAATGGTTCTGCGAAGACGGGCCGTCGCCATCGCTGCTGAAATGCTCATAGCGCACCAGCAGCGAAACGGCGTCGGTCGGCGCCCAGAGGACTTGCGGGCGGATGACCCATGTTTCCGCCTTGCCATGATCGACGAATTCGTCGGCGGCGTTGGTGGCGACCGGAAATCCGAGCGAATCGAGAAACGCAGCCGCGCCGCCGATGGCGTTCAGGCGGGCCTGGAGGTTCGGGCCGCCGACATAGCGCTTCTGCCAGCCGCGGTCGTTGTTGTAATAGGCCGAAACCTTGAATGCGAGCGTGTCCTCGACGAGCGGAACGCTGACCGACCCCATCGCGTAATAATTGTTGCCGGTGCCTCTGAGGCCATTTTCGACGGCGCCCTTGAACGAGCCTTCCGCTTCCGAAAGGTTCGGCCGCTTGGTGTTGAGGAGAACCGCGCCGCCGGTCACGTTGCGGCCAAAGAGAATGCCCTGCGGGCCGCGCAACACCTCGACCGATTCAAGGTCGAACACATCGAGCACGACGCCGGCGTTCTGGCCGAGATAGACGCCATCGACGAAGGTGCCGACCGCGGGATCGATCGACGGGATCGACGAGTTCACGCCAAGGCCCCGGATCGCGAAGTTGGCGACCCCGCGCGAGGTCCCGATGTCTTCGAGGCCGACATTCGGCATCGAATAGCTCAGATTGCCGAGATCGCGGACCTTCAGCGCGTCGAGCTGGTCGGCGCCGTAGGCGGTGACGGCGAGCGGCACGTCCTGGACGTTTTCCGCGTCGGCTTTCTTGGTTCCGGTCACCAGAACTTCATCCCGCAGCACGTCCACCGCGCTTTGCCCCAATGCCGCCTGCGGCGCCATAAGCCCCGCCGTCAGCGCAATAAACGAGGCTTTCGCCATAAGGCGCTTGTTCATAGATCCTCCCTGACTGTGCGCCGCGTTTCGCGGTCGCCCCGACTGGTTGCACAATGGCCGCATCGCCAATCACGGGCGAAGCTACGCGCGCGGAATGCGCGTGACGAGGTGAATTCGGCTAAAAATCAGGGGGTTCGAAAGACTTCGTGCTCGCTGTTGCCGATAATCAACAATCACACGCCATTAATGGCCGCCGCCGCGGATCGTTCTCGCCAGATCGGCGAGCGAAAAGGGGAAGACGATCGTATTTGTCTTATCGGTCGCGATTTCCTGCAGGGCGGCGAGATAGCGCAGTTCCATCGCCCCCGCCGAAGTCGCAAGGATCGTCGCCGCCTCGGCCAGCTTGGTCGCCGCCTGTTCTTCGCCTTCCGCCGAAATGATCTTGGCGCGCCGCTCGCGTTCGGCCTCGGCCTGTTTGGCGATGGCGCGGATCATTTCGGGCGCGACATCGACATGCTTGATCTCGACGTTCGACACTTTGATGCCCCAGGCTTCGGTCTGGTGGTCGAGGATTTCCTGGATGTCCTTGTTGAGCTTGTCGCGTTCCTGCAGCATTTCGTCGAGCTCGTGCTTGCCGAGCACCGAGCGCAAGGTCGTCTGCGCAAGCTGGCTGGTCGCCGCCACATAGTTCTCGACCTGCACCACGGCCCTGACCGCATCGACGACGCGGTAATAGAGAACGGCGTTCACTTTCACCGAGACGTTGTCGCGGCTGATCACATCCTGCGCCGGCACGTCATGGACAAGCGTTCGCATATCGACTTTGCGCATCTGCTGGATGCCGGGAATGAGGAGGACGAGGCCGGGCCCCGCGGCGCGGCGGCCGACGCGGCCGAGCGTGAAGACGACGCCTTTTTCATATTCCTTGAGGATCTTGACGACACTGGTCAGCAGAAAGATTGCAAGGACCGCGAGGATCCCGAGAATTCCGAAATCTGGCATGTGGCTCTCCGTTGGTTTCGGGCGTCGCCGCCGCGCGTCAGTTCGTTCAGCCCTTGCGGACTTCGAGGGTCAAGCCTTTGACTTTCGAGACGGATACTTCGTCCCCGGGCTCCAGCGCATCCTTCGACGTCGCGCGCCACAGTTCGCCGCCGGCCGATACAAGGCCTTTGCCGCCCGTCCACTCTTTGACTTCGACGCGCTCGTCGCCCCAGCGCTCGCCGACGCGGTGGTCGCTCGGATGCGCCCATTGCGCGGCGCCCCAGACAAGCGTCGCCGTAGCAAAGACAACGACGACGGCGCCAAGGACGGCCGCGACAAGCGAGGCGCTGGCGGCCATTTCGGTCACATCCAAATCTTCCTCACGCAGCCCCCGGCGCAAAGCCGGCAAGGAGGCCCGGACCCTTTGCCTGTTTCACGGTGAGCACAAGGCCGTCGATTTCGACGACCTTGATCCGGTCGCCGGGGCTGAGCGGCTTGTCCGAGCGGGCGCGCCAGCGCTCGCCTTCGACGATCACCCAGCCTTCCTTGCCATGCCAGTCATCGACGACGCCCTCGCGCTTCCTGATCGCTTCGCCGCCGATCATCGGCCCGTGATTGCGCGAGCCGACAATCGCGACAAGGACGATCGCCAGCATCGCGCCGACGGCGCCGACGAGGATGCCGATCACGACATTCGAGACCCGGTAGCCTTCCGGGAACAGGAAATACATGCCGGCGCCAAACAGCGCGAGACCGAACAGTCCGGCGACGCCAAACGTCGGCGCATAAGCCTCGACCAGAATGAGAATGGCGCCGACCCCCATCAGCGCGAGGAACAGCCCGTGGCCGGACAGCACCTGAAACGCGTACAGGCCCATGGCGAGGCAAAGCGCCCCGACGACGCCGGGAAAGATCGATCCAGGGTTCCACATTTCGATGATGATGCCGGTCGTCGCCAGCGACATCAGGATGACGGCGACGTTCGGGTCGGCGATGAAGCCGAGGATCTTCTCGATCAAGGTCGGCTCGATTCGTTCGATGGCGATATCCGCCGTCCGCAGCGTTATTTCGCCCGCCGCGGTTTTGACGGTGCGGCCGTCGATCTGCTGCAAGAGGCCGTCAAGATCGTCGGCGATGAGGTCGATGACGCCGAGTTCGAGCGCCTGCCGACTCGTCACCGACACCGCCTCGCGCACCGCTTTTTCCGCCCAGTCCGCGTTGCGATCGCGTTCTTCGGCGAGGGCGCGGATGTAGGCGACGGAATCGTTGATGATTTTCGCCCGCATGGCGTCGGCGTTGGCGAGGGGCGGCGTTTCCCTCGACCGATCTTGCGCTTCATCCGCCGGCGGATCGTCGCCGGCGCGGTCCTCGCTGTCCTTATCCGGCGCGGGCTTTTTGTCTTCAGCGGGCTTTTCTTCGGCCGGCGCGCCGCCGAGTTCGACCGGCGTCGCCGCCCCCGTATTGGTGTTCGGCGCCATCGCCGAAATGTGCGCCGCGTACATGATGTAAAGCCCGGCGGAAGCCGAGCGCGCGCCTTGCGGCGAGACATAGGTCGCGACCGGCGTCTCGGACGCAAGGATCGCCTTGACGATTGTCTTCATCGAATCGACGAGCCCGCCCGGGGTGTCGATCTCGATCACGACCAGCTCTTTATTTGCGTCGGACGCCGCGGCGATCTCGCGCGCGAGATACTGCGCATTGGCCGGCGTCACCGGGCCGTCGATCTTCAGGATGACGGCCTGTCGCGGCGCCTCGGCGGTTTGCGCCACAGCGCCGATAACCGCGCCAACGAGGCCGAGCGCCGTCAACAGACCAAGTCGCACCGTACTCCCGACCCGCGCAGTCATGGCTCGCCGCTCCATCAACCCCATCCTGAAAATAGGGTGCTGCCCGCGCGTTTCAATCTCATTCGCGTGACAGCGGAGCGGTTTCGCCCTTGCTCATCCTCCCGGCCTGCCGCGGCGGGGGTTTCAACCGGCGCGGGCAGTCTCTATCTCGTCGCCATGGCGTCATCCGGCTATCGCCCCGATCCCGAATTCGCCCGACTTGGCGGTCCGGACGGCGCGCCCTTCTTCGATCCCGTCACGCCAGCCGAATTTCCAAAGGCGATCTTGCGCTACAGGAACCAGCGCTGGGCGGAAGCGGTCGGCCTCGGCGGGCTGCCCGGTGCGGCGTGGATCCGGCATTTTGCTGAATTCGATCCGCTCCCGGATAATCTCAAAATCCCGCTGGCGCTGCGCTATCACGGCCACCAGTTCCGCGTTTACAACCCCGACATCGGCGACGGCCGCGGATTTCTGTTCGCGCAATTGCGCGACGATTGCGGGCGCCTCCTCGATCTCGCCACCAAGGGATCGGGGAAGACGCCTTATTCCCGAACGGCGGATGGACGCCTCACGCTGAAAGGCGGGGTGCGCGAAATTCTCGCGACCGAAATGCTCGAAGCCCTCGGCGTCTACACGTCGAAAACCTTCAGCGTCATTGAAACCGGCGAGGCGCTTGTTCGCGGCGACGAGCCGTCGCCGACGCGGTCTTGCGTGCTCGTCCGGCTCGGCCACAGCCATGTCCGGTTCGGGACGTTTCAGCGCCTTGCCCACGAGGACGACCAGGCGGCGATCCGGGCACTGATCGATTATTGCATGGTCAATTTCGCCGCCGATCTCGCAACGCTTGCTGAAAAAGAGCGCGCCGGGGCCTGGTTCGCGCGCGTCGTCGCGCGCACGGCGCGCCTCGCGGCGCAATGGATGGCGGCGGGGTTCGTTCACGGCGTTCTCAACACCGACAACATGAATGTCACAGGCGAAAGTTTCGACTATGGCCCGTGGCGATTTATTCCGGTGACGGACTTTTCGTTCACGGCGGCCTATTTCGACCAGACCGGACTTTACGCTTACGGGCGCCAGCCGGAAGCCGCGTTGTGGAATCTGTCGCGCTTGGGCGGAACCCTGGTTGCGCAGGTCGGGGAGGCGAGGCTCAACGAAGCCCTGCAATCTTTCCCGGCGCATTTCGAAAAGGCGATGGTCGAGGCGGTTTTCGCGCGGCTCGGCCTTGCGCCGCCGGGCGATCAGGATTTCGAATTCGTCGTCAGCCTGCTGCAATGGATGGAAAAGACCGCGATTCCGTTCGAACGCCTTTTCTTCGACTGGTTCTGCGGCGAAGCGTCCACAGGCCGCGCGCAGGAAAGCCCGGTCGCTTCGCATTATGACGGCGCGGAATTCGCCGGGCTGAAGCGGCGCCTCCTGTCGTTTGCGCCGGAACGGACCGAGCGGCTTTCGCACGCTTATTTTTCAGGCGCGCCCTCGACCATGCTGATCGACGAGGTCGAGGCGATCTGGGCGCCGATCGCGGAGAGCGACGATTGGTCCGTTTTCGATGCAAAGCTCGGCGCCATCCGCGACATGCGCGAAGCGCTCGCCCTCGACGCGTCGCGATGGGTTGCGGCGCCTCACCAGTAACGCTGGGTGACAGCGACCCCCATCGCGATCAGCCCGAGCAGGGGAGCGCCGAACGCCAGCGCTTCGCGCCGTCCGGGCGCCGCAAGCAGTGAAAGCCGAACCGGCGCGACCGCGATGAGGAGCGGCGCCGCCGCGATGAGATATCGGCCCTGAAAGCCGGCAATGACACGCTCGCCGACGCCATTCCACTGGAAATAAACAAGCGTCAGGATGGCAAGCGCGGTGGCGGCGAAAATCGCGATCTGGACGCTGACGGCGAAGGGCGTCGCTAGCGCTTTGGGAGCCGTTCCGCCGCTGAGCCAGACCATGAGAAGTCCGGCGGTGAGCAGCGCGTAGAACGCCGCCGGAATCGGGATATTTGTCCACCCGCCGACGCCGAGAAATGTCGACACCGCCGCCGCCGGCGCATCGGAAGCAAAGAGCGTCCTCAGCACGACGCCGGCGTAGCCGATGGGGTCGGCGATCACGCCGGCGAGTTGCGCGGCGGGCTCCACATGATTGCCGTTCAAGGTCGAATAGACGAGGTCGGCCAGCATCGCATTCTTGACAACGACGCCCCAGGCAAGGCTGGCGACGGCGCCCGGGAGGATGATCAGGGCAAGGATCATCGCCCGCGCGCGGCGGCTCGCGAATTTGGCCGCCGGCAAGACCAGCGCAAGCGCGGGAAGCAGAAGATAGCCGGTCTTGAACTGGCCTAGAAGAAGCGCGACGCCGGCGAGGCGGACGATGTCGTCGCGCGTCAGTTTCTCGTCGGACTCGGCGGCGAGGCTAGCGACAAGCGCAAAATAGTAGAATCCGAGGCCGACCAGCAGCGATTCAATATTGAACGCGGCAAAATAAACGATGGTTGTCGGCAGCAGCGCGACGAATATGAGGGGCGGCCTCAACATCGCAGGCGCGCGCGCGATCGCGGCGCGCACCAGGAAAACCCCGACCAGCAATGCGGCGATGCGGCCGAGATAAAAAATCGTCAGCGGCGACAAGCCGAGGGCCATGCCCGCGGCAGTGATCGGCGCAAAATGCAGATAGCAGAGCGGGCTGTGAAGGCGCAGAACCGCGCGGATCGGGTCGGGCCAGGGCGTGATCGACTCGCCGTCGAGCGCAATCCGGGACCACCGCCGAAAGTCCGCGTCGGTGATCGGTTCCTCCGATTTCACCCGGCCGAACGCATCGTCAATGAAAGCCTGCATGCCCGATGGAAGGCCGTCGGCGCCGAGAAACGCGCCGGTCGCAATTTCATACGATCGCTCGAAATGCGCGGGTTCGTCGCCGGTACCGAAGGGCGGCGTGGCGACGATGAAGAACGCGCCAAACAGGAAAGCCATCAGCGCATAGGCGTCTTTGAGCGGCAGGGCGCGGCGCATGACGATCTGGTCGCCGCGTTCGCGCGCCGAGACAAGGCAGGCTGGCCGCGCGCGCGAAACTGCGCCAAGGTCCGGACCGCGAAAGGCGGGGCGGGTGCAATGGAACTTTCGGCGCCAACGGTTTTCATGCTCGGCAATCAGGCGGCGCTCGCCGGCTGGGCGATCCTGATTTTTCTGCCGCGGCGGTTTACGCCGCTGTTGTGGCTGCCGAAATTCGTCATCCCGTCGGCCCTTGCGCTTGCCTATTCCGGCTTGATGCTGACGCGCTTCTTCGGCGTCGAGGGCGGCGGCTTTGGTTCGATCGCCGAGGTGCGCGCGCTTTTCTCCGTCGACGAGATTCTGGTCGCCGGCTGGCTGCATTATCTCGCCTTCGATCTCTTCGTCGGAACATGGATTGCGGAGCGTTCCGACGAAGCGCGCATTCCGCGCCTGATCCAGGCGGTCTTCCTGCTGGCGACCTTCATCTTCGGGCCGGTCGGTCTGCTGCTGTTTCTGGCGACGCGCGCGGCGCTCGCGCCGCCGCGGATGGCGGCGCGAACATGACCGGCCAGAGCGCATGGACCGCCGATCATACGACGCGGGCGTGGGTTGCAACCGCCGCCTTCATGCTGGCGATGATGGCGGCGATCGCGCCAGCGTGGTTTCTCGATACACGCACCCGTGGGAGGTGAATGTCTGGGCGAAACCGCTGAAATTCGCCGCCGCCCTCTTCATCCATTTTACAACGCTGGCGGTCCTCGCGCGGATGCTGAGCCCTCGGCGGCGCACCGGCATTGTGATGACAGCTGCCGTCTATCTGTCGGTCGCGGCGGCGCTGATGGAAATCGTCTACATCTCGGTTCAGGCGGCGCGCGGCCGGCACTCGCATTTCAATTTCGAGACCGCGTTCGAGACAAATATGTACGCGGTGATGGGCGCCGGCGCTCTCCTGCTGGTGCTCGCGCCGGTGCTGACGATCGTGGTCGCGGGCTATATGTCGTCGGTGAATTCGAGCCACTGGATCGGCGCGGCGACAAGCGACGCCGGCGGCATCCCGGTTTTCGGCTGGTCGCGAGACGTTGGCGATCTGCGGCCGGCTCATTTCGCGTCAACGCATCTGATGCAGGCGCTGCCGATTTTCGGCTGGCTCGCGGACAAGGTTGCAAAGCCGGCGGCGCGGCCGGCGACGATCGGCGCCGCGCTCCTCGGCGTTGGACTTGCGGCCGGGTTGTTTTGCAAGCGCTTTCGGGCGCGCCGCTGTGGCCGCGATGATCTCGCGGAAGGTGCCTTAGCGCGCGGCGCCCCGCCGCGACCTGACCGCCTGAACGCCTTGCTCGACGACGTAAATGCCGCTCGCGGCGGCGATAACGACAATGAACGCGATCAGGGACACAGCAACCGGGGTCATCAGCGGACGTCTTTCTGGCTTCGGTTCGCCCAGAAGACGCTTTCAAATCTAAAAATTGGCTCTATTTTTAACGGGCGCTGGTTAACGCCCGGCGAACGGCCTGCTCGATCGAATAGGCGGCCGTCAGGAAGGCGATCGCGACGACAAAGGCGAGGATGGCGAGCGCCGCGGGTCCAAGGGCCGTCATTGATGTCGCTCCGGATAGGCCGGATCTTTGCTGTCCGGCTGTCTTCAGATTGAGGCGATTTAGGGTGCGCCTTTGCGACCTGCATCACACGAAAGCGCACAATCGGGTGATTTCGGCTGGGCCGACGGGTTTCAGCAACCGCCAGCCGAAACGGGCAGGGGCGCCGCTGTTGCCCTGTGGCGACAACCGCGCCTCCGGTCCGCCGCGACCAGCCGGCCGGCGTTTCCAAGGCCCATTTTTAACGATACCATCCGCCCGAGCGGCCCGTTTGGGGAAAAAGCCGCCCGCTTGTTGCGGGCGCCGGGGTCTCGGGAGGGTGAGGGGCGAATGACTTCCGAAGTCGTGCTGATGAACCGTCAGGCGGTGGCGATGGCCGCCGACAGCGCCGTCACCATCACCGGCCACCAATATCTGAAGACCTATCAGTCGGTCGACAAGCTGTTCCCGCTGGTCGAGGGGCAGCCCGTCGGGGTGATGATCTACAATAACGCCGAAATCATGTCGACGCCGTGGGAGACGGTGATCTCGCTTTACCGCGACGCGACGCGCGGACGATCGCTCGACACCGTGCAGGACTACGCCGAAGATTTCATGAACTTCCTGTCCGGCAATCCGGACCTCTTCCCGGCGGACCATCAGGATACGGAGTTCTTCAAGCTGCTCGCGGTCGTCTTCACCGTGATCGCCGAGGATTTCGACGCGCAGGTGCAAAAGCTTGCCGGAACCGCCGGCGCGCGGGTCAAGGATCATCTCGCCTCGATCTTCGAATTCGTCGTCGGGCAGTTTTACGCCGACTATCAGCGCTATCCCGACGACAGCCCGCGCGGCGACCTCGCGTGTTTTCCGGGCGGAATGGGCGAACAGGTGCGCCGCCGGTACCGCAACGAAATCGAACAGCTGATCGAAAGTCTGGTCGCTTCGCTCCGCAACGATTACGGCGCGTTCACGGTGGCCGACGCGACACGGGAGCGGCTGCGCGACATCGCCGTTCATGCGGCGACGCGCGACGCCTTTTTTGAGCACTATACGGGCGTTGTCTTCGCGGGGTTCGGCGCGCGCGAAAAATTTCCGTCGATGCGGTCTTACCTCACCTCCAGCGTCATCCTCGGCATTTTGAAAAGAAAGCAGGACCGCGCCGCCGACATGTCGTCCGATTCCGGGCCCGTCGTGCAGCCTTTCGCGCAGGACCGGATGATCCGGACGTTTTTGACCGGCATGGACCAGTACCTCCGGATGTTCATGTATGGCGAAACACTGAAGCTTTCGATGAATCTCGTCACCGACGTGATCGGCCGGGCGCCGATGTCCGACGCCCAGCGCCAGGCGCTCTTCCGCGATTACTCGCAGAACAATATGGGCCACGCGCTGCGCGAGTTTTTCAAATCGGTCGACGCCTATCAGTATGCCGTGCACACGCGCCCGATCTATCGCGCGATCGGCTCGCTTCCCAAGCGCGAACTTGGCGAGACGGCGGCGTCGCTGATCAAGCTGAATTCCTTCCAGCAGAAAGTCATGCATTCGATCGAGACCGTCGGCGGGCCGATCGACGTCGCGGTCATCACGCGGAATGGCGGCCTCGAAATGAAGCGCGACAAGCCGGACCTTTAGGAGAAACGCATGGCCGAGCGGCTGAAACAGATCTGGGGCGGGTTCGAACGGGTGACCGCGCGCACGCTCTCCGGGCGCGGCGTCGAAAACATCGACGTGCCGCACCGGCGGGAACTTCGTGCGCATGATGAGGAATTCCTGCCAAAGGATTTTTCCGCCCCGGCGGACGCCGCCTTCGCCGCGCTCAAGCATCGCCTGTCGGCGGGGGAACAGCGCGCGCTGAAGAAGGAAGAGCGCCGCGCCAGAGCCGAAGGCCGCGGCTTTTCCGCGCCGCCGGCGCCGCTGTCGGCGGACGCCGCCGAGACGAGCGCGCCGGAAGGCGTCCGCGATCTCATCCGCGGTTTGAAATCGACGGAAATGCGAACCCATCGCCGCGACGCCGATTACACCGCGTTCGCCGCCGCCAATCCGAAAGCGACGCCGAAGCTGAAAGCGCGCAAGAAGATTTTCGGGATTTTCTAGAGTCATTTTCGGCGCCCGCCCGTCGTAGCAGCCGGCAATCGGAAGGCCCCTTTTTCCGATTGCCGATCGAACGGTTCCCGGCTCCCGCTTTTCACGTGTCCGCGAAGCGCTTGCTCCGAGAGCTTGAAAAAAATGGAGAGGCTGCGCGGGACGCGGTCCGTCCAATAGAGTAGACACGAAGGACGCGACCGACGCACAGCCCC
Source organism: Parvularculaceae bacterium (assembly GCA_041744115.1). Taxonomy (GTDB): domain Bacteria; phylum Pseudomonadota; class Alphaproteobacteria; order Caulobacterales; family Parvularculaceae; genus Amphiplicatus. The sequence continues at coordinate 20,447 of JBGTLL010000228.1, forward strand.
CCTTACCCCGACCCTCTCCGCCCAAGTACAGGGAGAGGGAGAAGGAAGCAGCGTCATTCTATCCGCGTGCGCGGGACTTGCCGCGAGAGCCCCCATCGGCGCTTCGCCGCGTCGCCCGCAAAGGGGCGGCGCAACACAGTCCATCGCAGGCGCACTTCAACCCGCGGCTACTTCAAATATTTTCCATACCATTCAAGGTACCGTTCATAGCGGTCCTTGATGAAACTCGGCCGGTCGATCGAATGATCCTCGTCCGGATAAACGACGAGACCTGTATCGACGCCGAGCCGCTTCAGCGCCTGATAGAGTTGCTCTGAATTGACGATCGGGACATTCCAGTCTTCCTTGCCGCCGATGACGAGCGTCGGCGTTTTCACTTTGGCGACGTCGTAGAACGGGGTAATTTTTTCCCACGCCTCGCGCGCTTCCCAGGGGAGGCCGAGTTCAAGCTCCCATTCGCGCTGGTAGATGTCGTGGCCGTAATTGCCGACATAAACAACTTCGCTGGCGCCGGAGATCGCGGCCTTGAAACGCACCGTCTTGGTGATGACGTAGTTCGTCAGGATGCCGCCATAGGACCAGCCGCCGACGCCAAGGCGTTCTTCATCGGCAAGGCCGCGCGCAACCGCGTCATCGACCGCCGCCATCACGTCCGCGAAATCCTTTTCGCCCCAGGCGGCGAAGATCGCCGCCGAAAAATCCTGCCCGAAACCGCTCGACCCGCGCGGATTGGGCATGATCACGGCGTAGCCCGCGCCCGCAAAAATCTGCGCGGCGGCGTCGAAGGAATGATCGTATTGGCCGGTCGGGCCGCCATGAATCCGCAGGATCGTCGGCGCGCGTTTCTTTGCGCCCCTGGCCGGCGCGAAGAGGAACCCCTGAACAGGCGTTCCATCGGCGCTCTTGAAGGTGACGTTTTGCGGGGCCGCCCACCGGACGCCTTTCGTCGCCTCCTCGTTGATACGGGTCGCCTGGGTCAGGGTTTGATCCGCGTAGAGAAAGATTTCGCCGGGCAAATCCGGCCGGCTCACGGGCGCCGCGACCGCGCCCGACGGGTGAAGGTCGAATTCAAAGACCGTATTGGCGCCGGCGATCAGCGGCCGGACCTCGCCGGTGTCGAGCGCAATTTCGGCGAGCTTTTGCTCGCCATTGTCCTCGACCGTCGCCAGCACCGCATCGCCCGACGGCGAAAAGCGCGGCGCGTCGATATTGCGGTCGAGCGCGGTGGTGACGAGTCGGGGGTCGCCGCCTTCGCTGTCGATGACAGCAAGATGGCTGGTCGCGTACCACAGAAGCTTTGGTTCGATGGCGGACACATAGGCGATGCGCCTGCCGTCAGCGCTCCATGAAGGCGCGCGGTCGGGTCCCTCATTCGCCGTCAGCTGGCGCGGCTCCCGCTTTTTCGCCTTGGCGTCGGCGGCGACGGCAAAAAGATCGGTGTTGTCATTGGCGTCCGGCTCTTTCGTCCGGTTGCTGACGAAGACGATCTCGGCGCCATCGGGCCGCCATTGCGGCTCGCTGTCTTCGTAATCGCCGAACGTGATCTGTTCCGGTTCGCCGTCGCGCTTATCGACGAGATAGAGATGGGCGCGGCTGCGGTCGAGATAGCCGACCCCGTCTTCCTTGAACTGGCGGCGATCGATGACCCAAGGCCGCTGTTTTTCTTCCTCGCCTTCTTCGCGGGCGCGCCTTGCTTCGCGGTCGGTCTCCGACTCGTCGCGAATGACGAGGAGCATCCTCGCGCCGTCCGGCGACCATTCGAAGCCTTCAACGCCCCGCGGGACATTGGTGTAGGCTTCGGCGTCGCCGCCTTTCATATTCAGCGTCCACACTTGCGCGGCGGCGTTCTCGTCGAGATCGTCGCGCGCGGCGAGAAATCCGAGGAAATTGCCGTCGGGACCCCAGCGCGGATCGGAGGCGGAATAGCTGTCGGCCGTCAATTTGACGGTCTCGGCGCCGTCGCGCGAGACGATGAAGATCTGCGTCATCGCCTCGTCTTTTTTGAGGTCGTTGCGCGCGACGACAAAGGCGATCCAGCGCCCGTCGGGACTGATCGTCGGCGAAGAAACCTCTTTGATCGCCAGTGCGTCATCGATCGTGAAAAGGCGATCGTCGGCGGCAACGCCGCCTGAAGCCAACGCCAGCGCACCCGCAATCAACCAGCTTCTCATAGTGTCCCCGCTTCCGGCGCTGTCGTTCAATCCTTGAGAAGAGCCGTGATTTCGTCGCGCTTTTCAAGCAAAGCAGCGCGCCCCTTTTCAACGAATTCATCGGCGCGGTCGAAAGCGTTGGGCATGGCGTCGCGCATATCCGGCGTCACCTGAATGTCGGGCGGCGATGTTTCGGCGCGCAACCGCGTCAGGTGCATCTGGAATATGTCGATCGCGGCGTAGGCGGTCTCGAAAAGCTGCGGCTTTGCCTGGCTGCGCGCCCTCGCAATCGCCATCTGGCGCCCGACCCTGCTTCTCGTCTCGCCAATGAAGTTCGAAACCGCGCCGCTAAAAGTTCCGCTTGGTCCAAACTCATTTACCGGATCGAGCGCCGGTACGCTGGCCGGCGGCGGATTGAATCGCGCAAGGACGCGCGGATTGGCGTTCAGATCGACCGCGACGACAATGTCGGCCCCGAGGAAGCGCGCGAGCGATACCGGCGCCGGGTTGGCGACGGCGCCGTCGACCAGCCA
>JBGTLL010000229.1:0-10384 GCA_041744115.1 Parvularculaceae bacterium
GGCGCGCGAGGCGATCCGCCGGCTGGTTGCGCTCGGCGCGCTCGAACTGACGCCGACGCGGCGCATCGCGATTGCGCGGATGACGCCGCAAAAGGTCGAGGAGTTGACGGAAGCGCGGATGGCGCTGGAGCCGGGACTTGCCGCGCGCGCCGCTCACCGCACGCGCGACCGCCCGAACGTCCGTACGAGGCTGATTGCAAGACTGTCGCGGATCGACGACCGCCTCGACCGGGCAATCGAACGCAGCGACGCCTCCGCCTACAGCAAGGCGAACAGCGAGTTTCATTTCACCCTGTACGAGGCGGCGGGCGCGCCGGTGCTGCTCGGCGTCGTTGAAAGCCTGTGGCTGCAGACGGGGCCGTTCATGCGCGTTGTCGTCGGCAGGCTCGGCGCCTCAACGCTCATCGATCAGCACAAGGAAGCAATCGATGCGCTCGCCGCCGGCGAGCCGAGGAAGCTTGCAAAAGCAATCCGCCTCGACATTCTCGAAGGGATGACGCGGATCGGCGAGGCGGTCGCGGGGACGCCGTAGTCCGGCTGAAAACGCTTTCGCCCTTCGCGGCGCGCTATCCCGTTCACCTCAGAGTCTGGCCGAAAAGTATTTTTGCAACCGCGGGCCAAAAATCCCGCCGTCACCCCGGGGCCGCGTGTCTTCACGCGGAACCCGGGGTCCATCTCTCCCGAATCCCGTGTTGCGCGATGGATTCCGGGTTCCGCCAAGAGGCGGCCCCGGAATGACAACGCGGGAATTTGATGCATTACGGCCAGACGCCGCGGAGCGCCTCTCCTCACCCTGAGAGGCTGTGACTCTTTCGATTTTCAACTTTCACACGTTGAATCATTTCAATGGGTTAGCGTGCACAAAACGACCGAAAATCCAATAAAGTCACAAACTCTGAGGAGCCGCCGAAGGCGGCGTCTCGAAGGGGGCGCGCGTCACGATCGGCGAAGGCGAGACGGCAATCGCTCATTGCGCTGGCGCCTTGAACACAAGCTTGCCGCCGAACCACGTTTCAAGGACCGTCGTTTCGCTGATTTTCCCCGCCTCGCCGGCTTGTGTCAGCGCGAATATGTCCTGATCGATGACGATGAGGTCGGCTTTCTTGCCGCGTTCGAGCGAGCCCGCGATTTCGTCCTGCTGCAGCGCCCGCGCGGCGTTGATCGTATAGGCCTCAACGGCGTCAAAGATCGACAGCGCCTCGCTGGCGTTCAGCGCGCCGGCGCCAAAGATGTCGCGGGTGACGGCGCCCTCGATATTGACGAAGGGTCTTGGATCGCGCGTATCGACCGGCGCATCCGACCCCGCGATGATGACGCCGCCGGCCTCGCGGATCGACCGCGCCGGATAAACGTTGCGCATGTAATAGCTCGTCGGATCGTAAAGGCCGCCCGCCCCGTCGACGCGATCGACAAACGGGAGGACCGACAGGTCGTATTCCGGATCGATGGTCGCCCAGGCGAAGGTGAACGACGCGAAAGCGCCGAGCGGCTTGAAGCGGGCGATGTCGGCCGGCCGGACCAGCTGCAGATGGGTGATGACATGGCGCGTCGATGAGCCGTGACCCCGCGCATTTTCAATCGCATCGAGCGCGGTTTTGACCGCGCGGTCGCCGATCGCGTGGATGTTGAAGGTAAAGCCGGCGGCGTCGCCGGCGCTGACATAGTCGAGAATGACCTGCTCGGGATGCTGCAACACGCCCGGATTGGTCACGCATTGCAGCGGATGAAAGCCGTTCTTTTCAAGGAAGGGTTTGGCGTCGCGCGCTTCGTCCTTCGACCGCGCGCATTCATCCGAGCGCGGATCGGCATAGCCGGCGACGCGCACCCACTCGGTCTTCGGATCCATTTCATAGATCGGCTGGAGATAGTCTCGCGACATCGCCGCGTTCGGCAGGGTCGGCGGCGTCGCCAGCGGGTCTCCCTCCATCACGCCGTCGGCGAACAGTTTCAGGAAATTCGCCTTGACCAGACCTGATGACGCGTAGCGGTCGCGAATGCGGGCGGCTTCGCCAAGAAGGCCGGCGAAATCGACCTCGCCGTTCGTTTTGAATTCGTTCGGATCGAAATAGAGCGCCAAGGTCGCGCGGCCGTGAAAGTCGCCGCTTTGGAGCAGGGAATCGTAGATCGGCCGCGTATTCGGCCGCGCGGCGGCGTCCATGAACGAGGTGATGCCGCGCGACAGCGTGACCTCCATCAAACGCTCGGGATGGGCGAGGCGCTTTGCGTGCTCGGCTTTTTCCATCGCGGCGGTGTCGAGCCGGCTGTAGATATAAGATTCGGTGAGGCGACCGTTGGGTTCGCCCGCGGCGTCGACGCCGACATAGGGCGCAAGGGCGGCGAAATCCGTCGCCAAAGTCTTGGCGCTGAGGCCGACGACCTCGCCGCGGTCGTTCTTCGCGGTCGCCAGCGCCAGCGAGTTCGCCGCGAAATGATGGCCGTCGGTTCCTTCCATGATGACCGGATTTTCCGGCGCCGCGGCGTCGAGCGCGGCTCTGATGGTCTTGAATTCAGCGCCGGGCTGATTGCCGCGTTCAAATTCCCAGAGTTCAACGAACATCCATTCGCCGGTCGCCGGCTTGAAGCGCGCGATGCAGCCGGCGACGAAGGCGGACAATTGATCGAGCGGCAACGTCCGCTTGTCGATCGTACAGGTGTCGACCGCCATCGCGCTGATCGGATGGAGATGCGCGTCGTGAAGTCCGGGAAGGACGAGCCGGCCGCCAAGGTCAATCATCCTTGTATCCGGCCCGGCAAAGCGCGCCGCCGCGCCGGCGTCGCCGACAAAAAGGATTTCATCGCCGCGAAAAGCAATCGCGCTCGCAAACGATCGTTCCCCGTCGGCGGTGTAGATCCGGCCGCCGGTCATCACGACATCGGCGGGCGCCTCCGAAAAATGCGCGCAACCGGCGGCGAGCGACGCCACAATCAGCGCAAGACCGAAACGATTTTTCATTGAAACAGCCGCGATTGCCCCGCGCCCGACCGGCGCCGTAGGATGATGAGACGATCGGAGGCGGGTTTGCAAGAACAGGACGCGGCTGTCGCCGACCTTTTGCGCCGGGGCTTTGCGGCGCTTCAGGAAGGCCGCGCGAAGGACGCCGCCGGTTTCTGCAAACGCGCGATCGCGCTCGACCCCGGACGGGCCGAGGCGCATTTTCTGGTCGGGCTGGTCGCGCTCGACCTCAACGATCTGAAGACCGCGGCGCGCGGGTTCGGCTCGGTCACCAGGATCGACAAACATCATGCCGCGGCGTGGGCGCAGCTGGCGCGGCTCTTCATGCGCATGGGACAGCCGGCGCGGGCGGAAAAGGCGCTCGGCGAAGCAATCCGCGCCGGCGTCAAGGACGCCGCCGTCGCCGATCTTGTCGGCGTCGTCGCGTCGCTGCTTGGCGATCAGAAAGCGGCCAGGCGCTGGTACGGCGTCGCGCATGAGATGGCGCCCGGCCGGACCGAATTCGCGGTCAATCTGGCGACGGCGTCGATGTTTCTCGGCGAAACGGCCGCGGCGCGGTCGATTCTTGAAAGCGTTCTTGAACGCAATGGCGACGTCGCGCAGGCGCAGTGGCTTTACGCCTCGATCGTCAAGGCGACGACGCCGCGCCGCGCCGAAAAACTGATGGCGCGCGCGGCGTCGGCCGACCGGCAATCGGCGGCGTTCCTCGCCTACGCCGCCGGGAAAGAGTTCGAGGATTGCGGCGCGTGGGACGAGGCCTTTGCCGCTTACGACGCTGGCGCGCGGGCCAAACGCTCGCTGATCGATTACGACGAAGCGGCGGAAGACGCGATGTTTGCCGCGCTGCATGAGATCTTCACGCCCGAATGGGCGGCGTCGCGGGGCGAGGGCGCGGCCGATCCGGCGCCGATCTTTGTCATCGGCCAGCCGCGCACCGGGACGACCCTCATTGAACGGATCATCGTCAGCCATTCGCAATGCGAATCGGCGGGCGAATTGCAGCAATTCGGCCTGTCGGCGCGGCGCCTGATCCCGGAAGCGACGGGGGCAAGGCATTCGGCGGAAAATGTCCGCCAATGGGCGTCGATCGATCCGAAGGCGCTTGGCGAGGAATATCTGCGCGCCTCTCGCGTCATGCGCGGGGCGGCGCCGCGCTTTGTCGACAAGCTCCCGGGCAATTATCTCCATCTGCCGCTGATCGTCGCGGCGCTCCCCGATGCGCGCATCGTGCATGTGACGCGCGGGTCCCTCGACAGCTGCTTTGCGAGCTTCAAGCAATTGTTCGCCGACGCCTATTTCCATTCCTACGATCAGGGCGAAATGGCGCGGCATTTCGGCCGCTACTTCCGGCTGATGGCGCATTGGCGCCGGTTGTCGCCGGGGCGGTTTCTCGATGTCTCCTATGAAGCGGTCGTCTCTGATCTGGAACCAGAGGCGCGGCGGCTGATCGATTTTCTCGGCCTCGCCTGGGAAGACGCCTGTCTCGACTTTCACCGGCAGGACGCGCCGGTTTCGACGGCGAGCGCGGTCCAGGTGCGGGAAAAAGCGCATACGCGCTCGGTCGGGCGATGGAAACGCTACGAACGCCAGCTCGAACCGATGCGCCGGGCGCTGGTTGAGGCGGGCGTCGTCCAAACCTGAGACGTCGCGGCAGTGCAACATCCGCGCCCGTGGCGGGGCGAAGATCCTGGATCGCTTCATCCTGAGCTGACCGGCAATTGATGCAGCAAATTCCAGCGTTGTCATTCCGGGGCCGCCTCTTGGCGGAACCCGGAATCCATCGCGCGGCGCGGGAAATCGTTGAGAAATGGACCCCGGGTTCCGCGCGAAGTGGCGCGGCCCCGGGGTGACGGCGGTTTTGTTGGCGCAAATATCGCCCGATGCCCCAACACTCCGAATCATGACGAATGTGGTTGTCAGGCGCCCCGGTCCGCGCCTAAAAATCAGGGGGGAATGCAAGACGGCCTTTATCAACGGAGGGGCGACATGCGTATCGGAACCTGCCTTCGCACGGCTTCCAAACGGACACGCCTCGCGGGAAGCTCGCTATTGTCGCTCGCATTCGCCGGCGCGGCGCCGGCCCTCGCGCAGGACGACGAAATTCTCGTCACCGCTCAAAAGCGCACGGAATCGATTCAGGATGTGCCGCTGGCGATCACCGCCTTCGCCGGCGAGTTCGTGCGCGACGTCAATCTCGATGACGTGAAGGATCTCGTCACCTTCACGCCGGGCGTCACCGGCAACACCTTCGACAGCTTCATCGACTTCATCAACGTGCGCGGCATTTCGACCAATGATTTCGGCGTCGGCGGCGATCCTTCGGTGCCGTTCTTCAAGAACGGCCTTTATCAGGGGCGGAACGGCGCCGTGGTGACGACGCTCTACGATATTGAGCGGGCGGAAGTGTTGCGCGGGCCGCAAGGCTTCCTGTTCGGGCGCAACGCCATCGGCGGCGCCTTCAACATCATCACCGCAAGACCAAAGCTCGACGCCTTCGGCGGCTATGCGGAGATCGATGTCGGCGAACGCGGCCGCGTCGTCGGCGAGGTCGCGCTCAACGTTCCGCTTACCGAGAAATTCGGCGTCCGCCTTTCCGGCTATGGCGGCAAGGAAAACGGCTATGTCGACAATCTGTTCTTCCCGGACGCCGACCGCCTGCTCGGCTTTCAGAAGGGCGGGGGCCGGTTCAGCGCGCTCTATGAGGACGAAGGATTTGACGCGCTGCTGACGATCGAGTTGGAAAAGCGCGAACAGTCCGGCTCGCTCTACCGGGCCACCGAACTTGGCGAAAGCTGGGACAACCTCGTCAGTCTTTTCGGCGTCTCGCTGCGCGGCGACGGCCGCGACATCGACAGCGACCTCGGTCTCGGCGAGCAGGACGACGCGGAGATTTTCAGCGCCGGACTTGAACTGAATTTCGATCTCGGCGGCGTCACCCTGACCTCGCTGACCGGGTTCAAGGATCACGATTATGAATACGCGGAAGACTTCGACGGCACGCCGCTCGGCATCAACGACTATGCGCAGGACCAGACGGGCGAGTATGTCGAACAGGAAATAAGGCTGGTCTCGGACGACGACGGACCATTTTCCTGGTATGTCGGCGCCTCCTACTACAATGAGGAAATCGACGTTCTTTTTTCGCAGCGTGGCGACGAAGACGTGATGTGCGCCTATTATCTCAGCTATTACGGATTTTCGAACTGCTCGGATTATTTCGCCTATTATTATTACACGTTCACGCCGAGCCCGGTCGGCCTGCTCGAGCAAAACGCGGTGCGCGGCCGCTATCACGGCTGGGCCGGCTATATCGATACGACCTACAAATTCAGCGAAGCCTTCGATATCGGCGTCGGCGTCCGCTATTCGGTCGACACCAAGACCTTCGGCATCAATGCGCTTCCGGTCGACAGCCAGCTCGGACCGTTTTTCGCGCTCGGATTCACGACGACCGATTTCCTCACCGACAAGGAGAGCTGGGACGCGTTCACCCCGCGCTTCATCGCGCGCTATCGGCCGAACGACGACTGGATGATTTTCGCCAGCGCGACGCGCGGCTTCAAGGCCGGCGGATTTGGCAGTTTCACGATTCTTCCCGAGACCCTCGCCTTCACGCCGGCGGGCCTTGATCTCAACCCGGGCGACGCGACGCCGAACCCGTTCGCGCCGGAAAAGGCGTGGTCCTATGAGATCGGAACCAAGGCCTCGGTCTTCGGCGGCCGGACAAAGCTCGACGGCAATGTCTATTATTATACGTACAGGGATCTTCAGGTCGTGGTGCCGGGCGTCGGCGGCGGCATCCTTGTCGACAATGTCGGCGTCGTCAAAGGCTGGGGCGTCGAAGGCTCGGCCCAGACCGCGTTCGGCGAGTATGTCGATCTCCTCTTGACCGGCGCTTACGCGGATTCGGAAGTGACGGAAGCCGCCGCGCTCTGCGACGGGACGCTCGCCTGCGAGGGCCAGCCGATGCCGGCGGTGCCGAAATTTTCCGGCTCCGCGGTGCTCCGCCTGACGGCGCCCCTGGGGCCCGGCGCGGTCAAGGCGTCGGCCGAGATCTTCGGACAGACCGTCACCTATGGCGGGCTGTTGCGCCTCCCCGAGGCGCGCAATGACGGCTATGCCGAACTCGCTTTGCGTCTTGGCTATCAGGCGGACGCCGGCTGGTCGATCATCGGCTATGTCGAGAATGTGACCAACGTCCTCTATTACTCCGGCGCTGCGGAGGGGAGCGGCATTCTCCCCGCGCATTATTTCGGCCCCTCGCGGCCGCGCACCTTCGGCGTACGGATGACCTATGATTTCGGGGGGTAGCGCGTCGGCGGCCATCCTTCGAGACGCCGCCCAAGACGGGCCGCTCCCCGGAGTCCGGTTGAAAAGCGTTATCGCAACCGCGGACCAAATAAACCGCCGTCACCCCGGGGCCGCGTGTCTTCACGCGGAACCCGGGGTCCATTTCTCAACGAATCCCGCGCCGCGCGATGGATTCCGGGTTCCGCCAAGAGGCGGCCCCGGAATGACGACGCCGGAACTTGCCGCATTGGGTTTCGTCCTCGCTCCGAGGAGCGCGTCTTCGCGCGTCACGAAGGATGCGCCACGGGCGTGACGCCGCGAGTGCGCCCAAAACCTGACCCCAGCGTGACGGGATGCTGATCAGAACCGGGATCGTCTTTCAGACCTTCAAATATGCGATCTTCGCGCTGCTCGCGGTGAATGCGGCGTCGTATTTCGCCGAGAACTTTTCAAGCGTCGCCTTTACCTACAAGGATGGCCTTGAACCCGGCGACATCATCGTCGCCTATGCCGATGCAATCGACACCGCGGCGTGGCTGGTCCTTTTGCTGCTGCTCGAACTCGAGACCTTCGTCATCCCCGACGAAAAGATTAAGGGATGGGTCGATGGCGGAATTTCGATCCTCAGCTTCCTGTGCTGGGGGACGATCCTTTATGCGCTGTACGGCTATATCGGCTCGCTGGAAGCGCCTTACCAATTCGCGGACTACGCCGGACCCGATCCCTGTTCTTTCGCCGGGTCGGGCGCATCGGTTGCCTTGGGGCTCGACGACTTCGCCGCGCTCGATGCGGAAAATTGCCGGCGGCTCGCCGGCGCCAATTTCAACGCCAGCCTTAACGCGTTTGCGAGCGCCGACGATCTCAGCGTCATGAAGCGCCTCGCCTGGACGGATGTTCTGAACGCCAGCGTCTGGGTCGCGATTGTCGTCATTCTCGAACTCGAAATCTATCTGAAGTCATCGAAGCTCGTCGGAACGAGGTTTTTCCTTGCCTATAAAAGCGTCAAGCTCCTGCTTTACGGAACCTTGCTGATGAACGTCTTTTACTGGTGGGCCCTCGGCGACGCGCTCGACGCCTGGGACGCCTTCCTGTGGCTGGTCGCCTTCTTCTTCATCGAAATGAACATGCTTGCCTGGCAGCAGGAAAACGCGCGAAAACGCGCGGCGGGCGTCATCGCCTGATCGCTTTCGAACGGTAATCGCCCCATGGCCGCCTTGAAAAATTCGCCGTCGCTGATCGAGCGTCACCGGGCGGTGATGCCGTCCTGGCTCGGCCTTTATTACAAGGATCCGATATCGCTGGTGTCGGGCGAGGGGCGGCGCGTCACCGATTCCAATGGCGCCGTCTATCTCGATTTCTTCGCCGGCATTTTGACCAACATGATCGGCTACAACGTGCCGGAGATCGTCGAGGAAATCCGCGATCAGGCCGGGAAGATGCTCCACAGCTCGACGCTCTATCTGATCGAGTCGCAAATCGAACTCGCCGAGGAAATCGCCGCGCTTTCGGGCATTCCGGACGCGCGCGTCTTTTTCACGACGTCGGGCAGCGAAGCCAATGACACCGCCCTGATGCTCGCAACCGCGCACCGCCGGTCGAACCAGGTCCTCGCGATGCGCTACAGCTATCACGGGCGGACCATGTCGACGGTGCCGGTGACCGGCCATTCGACGTGGTCGCCGTCATCGCTGTCGCCGTTCATGGTCAGCTATGTTCAGGGCAGCTACCCCTATCGCAGCCCGTTCGCGCATTTGCCGGCGCGCGAATACGTCGACGCCTGCGTCGCCGATCTCAGGGAAGTTCTCGACGTGGCGACCGCCGGCGATGTCGCCTGCCTTATCGCCGAACCGATCACCGGCGTCGGCGGCTTCGCCGTCCCGCCGGCGGGCATGTTCGGCGCGTTTCAGCGCGTCTTGAAAGAGCGCGGCATTCTCTTCATCAGCGATGAAGTGCAGACCGGCTGGGGGCGGACGGGCGAGCATTTCTGGGGCTATCAAGCGCATGGCGTCACCCCCGATATCATCACGTTCGCCAAGGGTCTCGGCAACGGGCTGGCGATCGGCGGCGTCATCGCGCGCGCGGACGTGATGAACTGTTTCAAAGTGAATTCGCTGTCGACCTTCGGCGGCAATCCGCTGGCGACACGCGGCGCGCTTGCCGTCTTGCGCTATCTGAAAAAGCACGACCTTCAGCGCAACGCGCTGGAGCGCGGCCGGCAATTGCGCGAGGGGCTGGATCGCATCAAGGCGTCCTCGGACAAAATCGGCGAAGTGCGCGGCAAAGGGCTGATGCAGGCGATCGAGTTTGTCGAAGCCGGGACGAAGAAGCCGAACGCCGCGGCGTCGCTGGCGCTGCTGGAAGAAACGCGCGCGCGCGGCCTCCTGATCGGGCGGGGCGGCCTTTACGGCAACGTCAACCGCATCGCGCCGCCGCTGACGATCACGGCGGATGAAATCGCCGAAGGCCTCGGCGTGATCGAAGCGGCGATGGCGGCGGTCGCGTAGAAGCGGCGTCGGGGCGCGATAGCCCTCACTCCCCGGACGCCAGACGCGCTTTCGTCCGGCCCTGATGCGCGCGCGCGGCGGCGGGGTTCGCCGGCCAGTCGTGTTTGGGGTAACGGCCGCGCATTTCCTTCGCCATGTCGGCGTAGCCGCCTGTCCAGAATCCGGGGAGGTCTTTCGTCACCGCGATCGGGCGGCGGGCGGGCGACAGCAGCGAGATCGTCAGCGGAACTTTGCCGCGCAGGATCGCCGGATGCGCGGTCAGCCCGAAGAATTCCTGGACCCGCGCTTCAATGCCGGGGCCGCCGGACCCGAGATAATCGATCGTCAGAGCGCGCCTCGCGGGCGTCTCGATCGTCAGCGGGGCGATCGCGTCAAGCGTGCGCGCCGCGCTCCAGCCGAGGAGCCCCAAGAGACCGCGCCGCAATTCGTCCGCGGACGGACGGGAAAGGCCCGGCGGCTCGCCAAAGAGCGGCGTCAGCCATTCGCCCGCGCGATCGAGCAGCGCCGCGTCCGTCAATTCTGGCCATTCATCGCCGAACATCGATCGCGCCAGCGCAAGGCGCGCCTGCGTCTGCCGGATGGCGCGCGCATGATCGAGCAGCTCGAAACCGTGCGTCCGCAGCGCCTCAACGAGGGC
>JBGTLL010000230.1:0-2989 GCA_041744115.1 Parvularculaceae bacterium
GCCGCCGGTGCCGACGACCGCGCCGGTCGCCGCGAGGCCGCCGGCAATTGCCCCAAGCACGCCGCCAATTGTTGCGCCTTTTGCGGCGCCGTCGGCGGATTTGTTCTCGACTTCGACGCCGAGCTGGTCAGAGCGATAGCCGTCGCTCATCACGAGGCTGACCTGATCTTCTGTAACGCCCGCGTCCATCAATCGACCGACGGCGGCGGATGCCATCTGCGGTGTGTCGTAAACTGCTAGCACATGCTGCATGAATTTCTCCTTTAAGGGGTGACGATCCCTGAGTAACAGCGCGCCGGACTTCAGGTTCCGGCAATCGAAGTGATTGGTTGCGGGCGGCGCCGGTCTGCGCGGCGATGCCTGTCGGTGGCGGAACCGGCGCGGAAACCGCGTGTCTAGGCATCCGAGATGAAAGAGACCGAGCCGCTCGCGGACTATAAAAAGAAGCGCGACTTTCGCGTGACGCCCGAGCCTGCGGGCGGAAAAGCGCGCAAGGCAGGAAATAGTTTCGTCATCCAGAAGCACGCCGCGCGCCGTCTTCACTACGATCTGCGGCTTGAAATCGGCGGCGTCCTCAAGAGCTGGGCGGTGACAAAAGAGCCGAGCCTCGATCCCGGGATCAAGCGCCTCGCCGTTGAAACTGAGGATCATCCGCTCGAATACGCGGCATTCGAAGGCGTCATCCCCGCAGGCTATGGCGCCGGCAAGGTCGAAATCTGGGACCGAGGCCGCTGGATTTCGGACGAGGACGATAACGCCGCCGCCCTCGAGGAGGGGACCCTCCGGTTTGTCTTGCGCGGGAAGCGGCTTAACGGCGCCTTTGTCCTCGTCCGGCTGAAGGGCGATGACGGAAAAAAAACCCCCCGTCGCAACTGGCTGCTGATCAAGCGTGACGACGAGCACGCGAACGCGGGCACGGATAAAAAAGTGTCGGCGACCGTGCCGAACAAACGGCCAGCGCGAGGGAAGGGCAAACTCAAGCACATTCCGCCGCAGCTCGCGGTTCTCGAATCCTCTCCGCCCGAAGGGGACGACTGGCTCCACGAAATCAAATATGACGGATACCGGATGGAGGCGCTGCTGGAAGGCGGAAGCTGCCGGCTTATAACGCGCAACGGCCTCGACTGGTCTGATCGCTATCCGGCGATCGTCAAAGCGGCATCAAAGCTCGGCGCGCAATCGGCGATTCTCGATGGCGAACTCGTCGCGCTCGACAAGGACGGGCGCTGCAGATTTTCGGATCTTCAAAACAAGGCCACGATTCCCTCGCTTGTCTGCTTTTGGTTCGATCTTCTGCACCTCGACGGCGCCGACCTCCGCAAACGGCCGCTGCTTGAACGCAAGAAGAAGCTTGAAGAACTGCTGACAGGCGCCGATCCCGCGCTTCGCTATTCCAGCCACATTATCGGCTCTGGACAGCGGGTCGCGGAATCCGCCTGCGCGATGGGGCTTGAAGGCGTCGTTTCGAAGAACGCGTCGGCGCCCTACGCCTCCGGCCGCCACGCGACCTGGATCAAGAGCAAGTGCATTCTGAATGACGAATTTGTTGTCGCCGGATGGCGCCGGTCGACGACGAAGTCCCGTCCGTTCGCATCGCTCCTGCTCGGCGAATATGAGAACGGCGTTCTCAAATATCGCGGCCGGGTCGGCTCCGGTTTCAATGACGCGACACTGGAAGAAATCAAGACGAAGCTCGCGCCGCTGCGGACGGAAAAGTCCCCGTTCAGCCCGGCGCCCGCGATGGAACGGCGCATGACGGTTTGGGTCAAGCCGCGGGTTGTGGCGCAAGTCGCGTATATTGAACGGACCGGCAGCGGGGCGCTCCGTCATCCCGTATTCCTGGGTGTGCGTCACGACAAGGAACCACAAGAGATGAAGGCGGAACCCGCAAGACACAATGGCGCGGATGATTATCGCGGCGTCAGGCTGACGCACCCGGCGCGGGAGATGTTTCCGGGTTCAGGGATCACCAAAAAACACGTGGCCGAGCATTACGTGCTATGCGGCGCGCGCTTTCTGGAACACGCGAGCGGAAGACCGGTCAGCCTCATCCGCTGCCCGGAAGGCGCTGGCGAAAAATGTTTCTTCCAGAAGCACGGCGCCGCAGCGGCCCCGAAGGGACTTTCTACGGCGAAGATTGCTGAAAAAGGCGGCAAAGCGGGGGACTATCTTGTGATCGATGATGAAGCGAGCGTGATTTCGGCGGTGCAGATCAGCGCGATCGAGTTTCACCTCTGGGGATCGAAAATCGACCGGATCGAAAAACCTGACAGGTTGGTGTTCGATCTTGACCCGGACGAAAGCCTGCCCTTTCGCGCGGTCCGCGACGCCGCGCTCGCCATTCGGGAAGCGCTGCGCGAACTCTCGCTCGAAAGCTTTCCCTTGCTCACCGGCGGTAAGGGCGTTCATGTCGTCGCGCCGCTACGGCGTACCCGCGAGTGGCCGGAAGTGAAGGAATTCAGCCGGTGCGTCGCGATGTCGTTTGCGAAAACGGCGCCCACGATATTTGTCGCCGCCGCCAGCAAAGCGCGCCGCACCGGGCGAATTTTTATTGACTGGATGCGCAATCAGCGCGGCGCGACCGCGATCGCGCCCTATTCCTTAAGGGCGCGAGACGGCGCGCCGGTCGCCGCGCCGATTTCCTGGAACGAACTGAAAACGATAGAGAGCGGCCACGCGTTCACCATCGCAACAATCGGAAAGCGGCTGGACCGCGCCAGTCTTGATCCGTGGCCGGGCTATGCCGCAATCAATCAATCCATTCGCAAAGACGATTATGAGCGCGTGACTGGCGGCAGCTAGCGCTTTTTCTTTTTCTTCGCCGGCAGCTTTTGCCGCTTTGTCGATGCTAGGGTCTAAACCTAAATCTCTGCTTGTCGGCTCGTCCGAACGTTGATTCAAACTCCCATTCACGGGAGCTTGCGCCATGCGATTTGACCTGACCGATCAAGAATGGGCTGTGATTGAACCCCTTTTGCCGCCAACGCGT
>JBGTLL010000231.1:0-12771 GCA_041744115.1 Parvularculaceae bacterium
CTCCCGCAACGGCTGGCCGTAGCGGCGCAAATCGCCGGAACGCCCAAACGAGGCCGCAATAGACCGGAACGGACAGCGCAAGGACGCGCCACGGACATTCGCGCGCGCTGCGCCCGAGCCACAACGCGCCCCACTCCGAAACGGGCGTTCGCGATAATTCGAGGACGGCCAGGCACGCCAACACGGCGATCGGCGCCGCCAACCACCAGAGCCACCCCAAAGGCCGAGCGTCGGGCCGCCCCAATTGCGCCGTCGCGACGACCGCGATGGCGGCGATCGACGCCGTATAGAAAGCCTTCATCCAGAACGGAAAAGTGCCGAGAGCCTGGCCAAGATCCGGGCGCACGCCGAGCCAGACCGCGAGCGCTGCAATCGCGGCGGCGATCCCCGTCAGCACCCCCAAAGCAATACGGATCTCCGCCGCGCGCCGGCCGACAGGCCGGACGTCGCCCGCCAGCGTGCGGATGAAATCTTCAGTGTCCACGTCACTCCCTCTTGAGTCGCACGGCCAATGCCTTCAGCCCGCGATGCACAGATACTTTGACGTCCGATTGAGAAAGGTTGGCCGCGACGGCGGCGTCCGCCACGCTTTGTCCTTCTATCTTTATCGACCTGATCGCTGCGCTTTGCTTCTCGGGCAGGGTCGCCAGCAGCCGATCAACGTCAACGCGCGCAAGGGACGCGGCTTCGAAACTTTCGGCCGCGTCCGATTCATTCAGTTCGCGCGTTGGGCCTGAACGACCCCGACAGCGAAAATAGTCCATCAGCTTGTAACGCGCGATGGCGTAGGCCCAGGGAAGGAATATCCGTTCTCTGTCAAAGGTCATTCGGCGCGAATGAATGGCGAAAAGAGACTCCTGCACAAGGTCTTCCACTTCATTCGAATCCGAGCCGATACGGCGGGCGAAATACGAGCGCAGCAATGGCGCAAGCGCGCGCAAAAGCGCCTCATGAGCGCGCGCATCCCCCGCAAGACCGCGGACCATCAGGGTCCGGAGCTGCTCGTCGATCGCCTGCACTGGCTTTCTTGTCCGTTATTCGCCGAATTTCCGCGAAACGTTACAAGAAAACACGGAGATTGCGAAGGGGCCAGGGCGATCACGGGACGTGATTGCCCGCATGCGTCGATTTCGAGCCCCCATCATCGACGAGCAAGCAATCTGTCAAGCGAAAGGGCGCCCGGTCCGCGCGCAAGGAGGACCAGCAACGGCGCCGTCCAAAGCAGATGCACCGACCAATTGCCATTTGGGTTAAGGAGTTCTTCGGGAAAGACATAGAACTGAATGACCGCTGTCATGACAAGAAGACCGACCGCGCCGAAGCGCGTGAACAGGCCGGCTGCAAGAAGCGGCGGCAATAGATTCTCGCCTAACGCGGCGAACTGCGCGGCGGTCGGCGCGATCGCATCGGGAAAGCCGAACTCCTCGGCGAAGAGATAGATCTTCGAGGCTTTGAGCGAAAAAAGCTCATATTTGACGCCAAGGACCTCCGCGCCCTCGATTTTCGATTGACCGGATCGCCAGAAAGGAACCGCGGCGCTCAGGCGGCAAACCAGCGCAAGAAGCGCATAAGGGATCATTTCGCAAAGATCGACGAAAGCTGCGTAAATTCCGCGCATGATCGGTCCTTCCCGGTCTCAGCCGATGTTGTCGATGTTGGTAATGACGTGAAGAGACGCAATCTCGAACAGAATGGCGGGGCTTGCCGCGCGGGGGTTCGCGACAAGCCCCCTCCCCAGCGCCTCGCCGAGCGGCCTTCCGAGGGAGAGACTTTCGAGGACCGCAAAGACGGCGGGCGCCAACGGATGAAAACACACGGCGCGTTCAAGGCGTACGACCAGAACCTGTTCGCCTTCTTGCCTGAGCTTCAGCGAGCCGGTCTTCGCTTCCCGATTGTGCGCCCAGATCGAGAAGGCTGAATGGCGCGAAGCGAAAAGGCGCGCCGACGGATGAAGCGCGATCAGCGCGCGCTCCGGCGCGCATTCGAGAGCCAGACGCGTTTCTTCCGGAGGCAGACTGTCAGCCTCGGCCGCGTGATAGGATTTAAGGTGCTCGATCTCGAGGCGAGCAACATCGGGCAGATAGGCAAGACCCGCGGCCGGCTCGAACTCGGCGAGAAAGGCCGGAAAAAGGTCGCCATACCGCGCAACCATCGGCGAGCGCGGCGGATGCGCGTAAAAATACTCGTTCGCGGCGAAGCGGAAGAATTCCGCGCCGACGAGCCGGTTGACTACGGGAAATGCGGCTTCAAGCGCCCGCAGATACGACGCTCTCACATTGTTGCGGCAGACCGCGACGGCCGCCGCCGCGAGCGGTCCTCCGCCTGCAAGGCCGGGCGGCATGCGCGCTGTTTCACGCGCGAGAATTACTCCGACGATCCCGTCAAATGACGCGCTGTCCGGCATGTCGCTATGCGGCCGTATCGATATGTCCGCGGAATGGAGCCGCGCGCATCGCGGCTGTCACCCGGCGCGATTCGCCTGCCAGCATCTCGAAGGACGGAATGTTCGTGTCCCATTCGACGAGCGTCGGACGCGGTCCGGCGGCCGCGATGAAGGCTTCATAAATCGCGAGGACTTCGTCGCGGACGCGACTTCCGTGATCATCGACGCGGATCTCAACGCCGTCGAGCGAGTCCAGCGCATGGCCGGCGAGATGGATCTCGCCGACATGAGCCGGGTCGATCGCACCGATGTAGCGCGAAGCGTCAAATCCGAGATTCATAGCGCTCACATAAACGTTGTTGATGTCGAGAAGGATGCCGCAACCGGCGCGGCGCGCGAGTTCGTTCAAAAATTCCGGCTCAGGAATGTCATTCCCGTTCAAGGCCAGATATGCGGACGGATTCTCGATCAGGATGCGCCGACCAAGCGCATCCTGGGTTTGCGTCACGTGTCGCTCGACGCGCGCGAGCGATGTTTGCGACAAGGGAGGCGGAATGAGGTCATTGAGGAAAACGCCGCCGTCCGCGCTCCAGGCGAGGTGTTCGGACACGAGAGCCGGCTCGTAACGGCGAACAAGTTCGGCGAGCCGACGCAAATGGTCGCGGTCGAGGTCGTCGCGCCCGCCGATCGATAAACACACGCCGTGAAGTGAGATCGGATATTCGGCGCGGAAGGCGGCGAGCCAATGATGGGGTGGGCCGCCGTCGCCCATGAAGTTCTCCGCATGCGCCTCAAAGAAGTCGAGGCCATGCCCGCCTCGCAGCGCCGCCTTGTAATGCGGGGGCTTCAGACCGATCCCCGCGGAGCGCGCGGGGATCGAAAGTGAGGGTAGCGCGCTCACGCGTCCGGCAAATCGCGGTCGAGCGGCGCAAGACTGCCATCGCGGCCGCCGTCAACCGAAATGTTCTCGCAGGTACCGGCCGGCACGAGTTTCCAGGCGTTGCCTTGAAAGTCGACGGTCGATGTTCCCTCGCACGACGTGCCCGGCCCGGCGGCGCAGTCGTTTTCGCCGGCGAGAGCGACGCCGTAACACTTGTCCATTCCGGCGGCGTTCGCCTGTTGAACGGACATCACGGAAGCAGCAGCGAGGGCGCACGCGGCCGCGGACCCGATCGCGGCGCTTTTCTTGAACTTGGTCATCTGGTTTCTCCAATCTCGTTTCTGTTTGCCAAATTGGCTCCCGTTAGTTCGGCCGATCTGCTGGCCCGGTTACATGCGGCGAAACGCGTTGGGGAATGAGCGCCTCGACGCATTCCGGCTCGACACCTCACGCGCTGCGACGCCGCGATCAGGAATCCGGCGAAGGCGGGCGATCGGCGACCGTCCAGCACAGCCCCTTCTCGCGAGGAAGTGAAGCGGCGGGCGCGCCTATGACCCAATGTCGTTCAATTTCCAGTCGTAATCGAACTTGCTGATCTTGTTGATTTCACCGAGTCTCACGCGAAGCGCCGGCTCGGCGTATTTCGTGACATGCGCGAGAATCCCCGCATTGTCGCCGCCGAAATCTTCGATGAACCACTTGTAAATGGACGCGACGATGACGCGATCGCCGATTATGCGCACGCCGCGCGGATGATTCACGTATGCCCTTGCGCCGGCGTCGAGCATGGCGTCGAGCGCCGCGCCTCGAAACGCCCGTTGCGGCAAATTCGGGCATCCGACGGAAGCGCAGTTCAAAGCGTAATGGACCCGGTTGTCCGACCAATGTGCGCGCAAGATGCCGTGCTCGATGTCGTCAAGGGTCAGGGTCACGCCGTTTACGATCGTCGCTTGGCGGCGCCAGGGCCCCGCCCGCAGTCCCGACTTGATGTTCAGGATGCTTTCTACCGGGTAGCCCGCAAGGACGATATCGACTGTCAGCGCGTTGTAGAGATTGGCCCAATAGGCGAACGCTTCGTTTCGGGCGAGCGCCGTCGGATCGACGCCGTTGAGCGCGGTGATATAGGCCTTCAACGCCGTGCGATCAGCGTCGCCAACGGCGGCGTAATCGACGACCGTCCGGCCGTCGCGGGTGAGACTTACATAGCGAGACAAAAAAACGTCCCACGCTTCGTGGTCAACCGCCGCGGCGCCCGCCTCGTTGTGTTCGGCGAAAGCAGCAAGCCTGTCCTGAGCCGCCGCCGCGGCCCAGGAAACGCAAGCTGCCGCGACAGCAACAATGAGCCTTGTGCGTCCGCTGAACATCGGTGATCGCTTTCAAAACCGTTTCAGGAATTCGACGCCCCACGAAGGCGGTTCGTTCACAAAGGCGGAAAAGTTGTTGAAGTCGATCGCCCCCTCGATCGAAACGTCATTGAGAATGTTGCGGCCGAACGCGGCCAGCTCCCAACGTCCGCCGTCATGGGCGTAACCGACCCTTACGCCGCCCTCGACGAGGTCGCGGTCCTGGAATTCGACGCTGTCATAGAGGAAGAAATTGATCCGGCCGCGGTAGTACCAGTCGGTGAAGATGAACGCCTCGCCGCGCCCGCCACGCACCGGCGCGCCGTAACGCGCGGTCGCGCTTACGATCCAGCGCGGCGCCTGCGGCAGTTGATTGCCGTCGATGAGCGCATTGCCGGTCGTCGGGTTGATCGGGTCGAGCACCGCGCATGGCGCCCCGCAAACGCCGACTTCGAGATCGGCGTCGCGGATTTCCGTCTCGTTGAGGCTTAACCCCGCCGTCAGATCGAGCCCTTTGGCCGGCCCCAGCGCCGCGTCGAACTCAAAGCCGTAGCCCGAGACGGCATCGGCGTTCAGCAGCTGGTTGAAGTTGCCGGCGCCGCCGACCGCGGTAAGCTGCTGATCGGTCGTGCGATAGACGTAACCGGATGCGTTGACCCGGCCGCGGCCTTTCCAGAACGTAGTCTTGACGCCCGCTTCATAGGAATTGATGGTCTCAGTGTCGGCGACCGTCACGGCGTCTCCAAAAACAATTCGCCCCTGGACGTTGGGCGCGCGGAACCCGCGGGCATAGCGGGCATAGGCTGAAAATCCTTCAGCAACCTGATAATTCACGGAGAAATCTCCGGAGACGATCAGCGCATCGTCGATTTCGAGTTCGATGGGACCAAGCGGCGGCGCGCCGAACGGTCCGACCAGACGCTCAGCCTTGAAATCCTTGTACTCCCCCGAAATACGCACGCCGCCGGTCAGCGAGAGCTGCTCGGTCGCGCGCCAGGACGACGAACCGAACGCCGCCCACGCGAAGGTCTCCTGATCCTGCACGGCCAAGCCGTTCCGAGTCCCGCCCGCCAGCGTATCGAAGCTCAAATTCTCGATTTCGAGATTCTCCTTGAAGAGAAACACGCCGATCGTGCTCTCGACATCGGCGAGCGGCTCGAACGCAAGGCGCGTTTCGCCAGTAGTCTGGTAGTGATCGCTGATATTGTCCGCGCTTTCGGCCGGAAAAGGAATGAAGCCTGGCCCGGAAGGGGGCGCGAAGGCGGCGCCAAAGCCGCCATCGACATCGCCGCGCGCTTTCACTCCAACCTGATCGTAGCTCGAAATCGACGTCAAGACGGCGAATCCCAAATCGATGTCCGATTTCAAACTCGCACCGATATTATACGCTTCGAGAAGCTGCGTCGCGTCCTGCGCGGTCCGATTGCGGCGAAAACCGCCGACGAGCCCGCCGACGCCCGGCTCGATCACGTTCGCACGAAAGAGGCGCGAGCCGCCGTCGAGCCGGCGCCCGTGGATGTTTAAGAGCGAAGAGATGCGGTCATTGGGTTTGAAGAGAATCTGGGCGCGACCGGCGAACTCGGAATACTCCTCGAACCCGCCCTCGCCGCCGCCGAAGGTGTTATCGACGAAATCGCCGCGGCGCTGTACGAGCACCGACAGCCGGCCCGTCAGCCTGTCGCCGGCGATCGGACCGCTCAGCGCCGCCTCAGCGTCGACCGTGTCGAAGCGACCATAAGACGCGCGCGCGTAACCCTCGATTTCGTCTGTCGGCTTTACCGATTCGAATTTGACAACTCCGGCGGGCGTATTGCGGCCGAACAGCGATCCCTGCGGACCCCGCAGGATCTCGATACGGTCCAGATCGAAAACGGGAAATCCCTTGAGGATCGGATTTTCCAGAACGATGTCATCGTAGACGAGACTGACCGGCTGATTGGCGTTGAGATCAAAATCGGTATTGCCGAGACCGCGGATGTAGAAACGCGGGAAGATCCGCCCCGACGAGGCTTCCGCGTAAAGGCTCGGCGTTCGGCCTGACAGAAAGAGGATATCCTCGCCCGCTGCGCTCAACACATCAAGCTTCTGGCCGCCTATGACATCGATCGAGAAAGGAACCTCCTGAAGGGTTTGTTCCCGCTTCTGGGCAGTCACAATTATGACTCCGCCCGACTCGGCGACCGCAGGCGAAAGCGCGAGGGATCCCGCGCCGGCGACCACAGACATGGCCGCGACGCCTGCGACGCGTCGCATACGCTGCTGCATTGCCTTGGAGGCGCTCGCGTCGTTCCCCTCTGGACGTTCATGACAACCGCCTATGCTCGCCCGGCGCCGCGTGTCGGCAATCATCGTAGAGCCCCTTCCGGATACAACCCGACACACGGATCGAGCGCCGCGCGCGCCGACAATTGGCGTCACCTCTCGTAGTGTCTCCTGCATGTTCGTGAAAGCGCTCGATCTGGTTACAGGCGTTCGGGACAGTTTCACGGAAGAAGTCAATTCGCGCGCGCTTGCGGATCGTCACAAATAAACTCGGGGCGATAGCGCGCGGCATCTACAGCGCGTGCCTGACAATTTTTCATCAGTGGTAACGTTTACGTTACGCACCCGCGCGGCCTCACCGATGACATGGACATCAACGGGATCGACAGGGCATCCTTGCGCCATGGATTTTCTCGTCGCCACGCTGGCGCTATTTGTTGCAACCGGCGGCGCTCCGCTCGTTGAATTCGGCGCAATTCGACTTTCACCCGATGAAGCCGCGGCGCTCGATGCACGCAAAGCAGTCGTGAGGGTCGAACGGGACCGCAGCGCGCGCGGCGCGGCCGCGGAGATCCTCGGTATCATCGACGTCAAAGCGTCGCCTCAGACCCTATGGGAAGTCATGCTCGACTGCGCGCGCGCCCCCGCAATCATCCCGCACATGAAGTCATGCAAGGTCATCGAGCAAGCTTCGAACGGCGCTCATGACATTCGCGAACATGTCGTCAGCTACACTTTTTTGTTTCCCAACGTCCGAAGCGTTTTTCGCTCTGACTACAGACTGTTTGAGGAGATCCGGTTTCAGAGAATAGAGGGCGATCTGCGCATCATGGAGGGCGTCTGGACGCTGGCGCCTGTCAATAACGGCGATGCAACCCGCGTTACCTATCGCGCACGCGTGGCGACCGGGACGCCGGCCCCGCGCGCGCTCATCCGGAGGAGCGTCAGGGCTGATATGCCGGACATCCTGACATCCCTGCGCGAAATGGCGGAACGTGACGGCGCGCCAGATCGTTGACAATTGCGGAGACCGGCGCATCAGCGTCATCGTCCCGGTATTGAACGAGGCGTGGCGATTGCCGGCCCTTGCCATACGCCTGTCGGAGATTGGCGTCGATGAAATTGTCGTCGTTGACGGCGGCAGCGACGACGGAACGCCAGACTTTGCCGCGACGTTTGCAGACCTCGTACTCGTCAGTGAGCGAGGGCGCGGGACACAGATCGCCACAGGCGCAGACGCCGCGCGCGGCGACATACTCTGGATCCTTCACGCCGACTGTCTGCCCCCGCGCGACGCGCGCGCCGAAATCATCCGCACGCTCAAGCGTCCGAACGCGGCGCTCGGCTGTTTTCCACTCCGTTTCGACAGCCGCAATCCGCTGCTGGCGCTTTATGCCTTCGCAAGCCGGTTTGATGGGCGCTTTACGACGTTCGGCGATCAGGGATATTTTCTCCAGCGAACAGATTATATCGCCGCCGGCGGCGTACCCGATTGGCCGCTTTTTGAAGACGTCGAACTGCGACGCCGGATCACGCGAATCGGGCGCGTATACAAGACGACGGCGAGAATGGTCACGTCTAGCCGCCGGTTTGATGCGGTCGGCGTCCTGCGACAACAGGTCGTGAACTTTGCGCTGTTGTCATTGTTGTTTTTGGGCGCGCCTGCCAATCGACTCGCCCGCTTCTATCGCGGCTCGCCGCCGGAGCGCGAGGATCCCGGCGCGAGGTCCGGGGACGCGGCGCCCGAGAGCGAAAATGCGCGGCGTGGCGGAGGGAAGCGCGCATGAAGGCTGACACGAGCGCGCGCGTCTTTGGCGAAGAAAGCGCGCGCCTTTCGCTCCTACTTTTGCGCGCCCCCGCTTTGACCGGCGGCCGTCTCGTTCGCGGCCCGGAGCGCGCGCGGGGCGACAAGCGGCCTTTCGGTCAGGCGCTCCCGGATCAACACATAGAGGATGGTCGACCCGGCCATAACGACGCCTTTCAATGTGCCGGAAATCTTCGACCGGCCGACGCGCCTTCTGTAATCAACGGGACGCTCGGCGCAGCGCAGGCCGCGTTTCAGCGCGCGCGCCTGCATTTCAACAGTCCACCCATAGGCGTCATCGTCCATCGCGAGCCTTTCGAGCGCCGCGCTGCCGATTGCGCGAAACGGTCCAAGATCGGTGAATTGCCCGCCCCAGAACCAGCGCATCAGGCGGCACGCGAGCGCATTGCCCAATCGCTGTTGCGCGGT
This sequence comes from Parvularculaceae bacterium, assembly GCA_041744115.1. Lineage (GTDB taxonomy): Bacteria > Pseudomonadota > Alphaproteobacteria > Caulobacterales > Parvularculaceae > Amphiplicatus. Next base: position 9,102 of record JBGTLL010000231.1, read on the forward strand.
GAGCGCGCCTTTCTCGACGCGGCCGAGAGCGCGCGAGCCGATGACGAGGTCGGCGTCGCCGGCCGCGATCGGCTCGACAAGTCGGAGGGCCTGTTCCGGCGCGTCCGCCCCATCACCATCCATGAAGACGACGATCTCGCAGGAGCCGGCGGCGAGAATGCCGGTCTTGCACGCCCGCCCATAGCCCCGACGAGGCTCGTGCACGACCCGCGCGCCCGCGCCGCTGGCCCGCAAGGCGGTCTCATCGGTCGAACCGTTATCGACGACGATTACTTCGCGGAAGAACGACGGCGCAGCGCGGACGGCGGCGGCGATGCCGCCTTCCTCATTGAAGGCGGGGATTACGAGGCGAATGTCGAGTGTCTTGCCCGAAACCATGGCGCCTTCCCTTGAAAGAGTTCGATAAGCAGCAGCGCTAGCGGCGCGCCGAATTCGAGCGCGATGATCGCGGGCGACGGGTCGCCGCCGGTCAGTTCAATTGGGAATCGAAGGTGGTAGAGCGGCAATGTCGCCGCGAAGAGCCCGATTCCGGCAAACGGGGCGAACGGCCAAAGTACGAAAATCCAGAGCGCGTACCACGGATAGCCTGTCGGAGACAGCAGGAAGAGCGCGGTTACGACGGCAAGCGCGCGTACCGGCAACCGCGCCGAATCGTCATCCGGGCGTGCGCTCACCGCAACCGCAATCAGCGCCACCGCCGTTGCCGCGAACCGCCGCGCCGCGGCGCTCGGATCGGCGGCAAAGCTGGCGAGCGCGCTCTCGATCATTGGAAACATGAACGCGTTTGTTCGCCAATCGGCGGCGTAGGCGGCAAGGCCGCTCGACGGGTCGCCGGACTGCGCGAGCATCGGCGCCAACAAGATCGTCGCGGCAAGTCCGAATGCCCCGGCGAAGACCAAAAGCATGGCCGGCTTGCGCATGAATCTCCGGGCGAACATTGGGACAAGGAGGATCGGCCAGAGTTTGACGCCGGCCGCGCCGGCGAGCGCGAGCCCCGCGAACCCCGGTTTCGTCTGGCGCGCAAACAGAAGCGCCGCGAGGATAAAGGGCCCGAGCAAGGCGTCCATGTGCGCGGCCTGGTACGTTTCAAAAACGACGAGAGGATTGAGCCAGTAAAGCAAGGACAAGCGGCGGGACCGGCCATAGGCGGCGAGCGTCCGAATCAGCAGCAGAAACGTCGCAAGATCGGCCGCGCCGAGGATGAAACGCCATGCGGAAAGGTCGAAGGGTTTCAGCCAATGCGCAAGCATGAATGCGCCTTGCGCGGTCAGGGGGTAAATCGATGTCAGATAGGGGTTGTTGACGCGTTCTGGATAGTCCGGATGCTCGGCGCCGGTCGCACGCGCGCGCATAAGACGCTCATCCTCGAAAGCATTCATCCCGGACGCGGCGACAGTCGGCGGCAAGGGCGGGATGGAAGCTGGATCGAGCCCCGCGGCGGGGGGAATTTCGTACGGGCTGAGGCCAGCCGCGACGACCGCGCCTTCCCACACATATCGGCGCCAGTCGTCTTCGAGGATTGGCGGCGCCGGAATCATTATTGCGCGCAAGGCGACGCCGAGGAGCAGCGCGCCTATCCAGACGCCAGCGCTGTCGGTCGCGCGGCGAAGAAGCGCGCAGACAATCAGGAAGAAGATTCCGGCCATCGACAGCGTCACGCTGAATGCGACGACCAGGCGCGTTTCCCACGGCGAGACAGGCGAAAAAAGCGGCGCCGCTGCGGCGATGACGGCCATGCATGCGAAAAGGCCGATCGACGCAATCCACAGTCCCGCGAACGTTTCACTTGCCCGAACGTTTCGCTGTATCGGCGGTTCGAAGGCAGTCACGAACCGGACGGGTCGAACGCGGGCGTGTTCGCGATCTCGGGCCGGGTGTTTCTCACCTCGTACTTTTCGACGCGGTAGAGAAACTTGCCGTACCCGATCATCGAGGCCGACTCGATTAGCGGTCGCTCGCTTGCCTTGGAAAACGTTGCGATATGCGCCTTGATCGCAGCGTCGTCGCCGCCAAAGAGCGCATCCTTGTACCAGGCGTAGATTGCCGGCGCTTCAAGTCGATCCTTGCGCACGCGAGCGCCCTGTTGAGCGACAAAGGAACGACCTGACGACTCAAGCTCTTGCCAGACTGTCGCGCCCCGGAAAGCCTTGGCGCGCAGTTCCGGTCCGGTCGCCGACGCTTGGTACAGGCCGTACAAAACGCGGGGGTCCCGCCAATTGGCGAGGATGATGTGCCTTTCAATTTCGTCGATCGACAGCGGCGCGCCATCCACCGTCGCCTTCTTTGCGGTCCACATTTCGCCTGGGTTCGCAAAGTCGCCGCGCAGTTTCAAAAGGTCCGCCCTTCCCTTGCGGCCGCTGAATTCGGCGAGAATGAGCGCGGTGCGCAGATTAAGCCAGTAAGCGAGCTGCTCGTCGGCGTTCAAGACAGCCGGCGAAATGCCTGAAAGCCGCCTGGCGTACTCGGCAAGGAACAGCTCGCCCTGTTCGCCTGCGGTTGCATAGGCGACCTTCAATCGTCCCCGGTCCTCCACGGCAAGCCGCTCCAGGAACACATCGAGGAGGTCGTGATCGATTTGTTCGGCGCTGTTCGCCGCTCTCTCGGAAAAGCGGGCGAAGTCACTCCCCACAGCTGCGCCGGGGCTGCTCGCGGCGACGACAAGGAACAGGGCGAGGCCAGCGCGACACCGTTCGCGCCGATTTGGATTCCGGATTATCATGCTTGGTCCTCCAGTAGCGGGATGCGCCGAACTTGGCCCCGACGCGGCTTCGGCGGCAATTCACTCCATGTAACTTCTGAGTGAGCTCGCCGATGCGCGGGTGCGCTGCGGCTATCGACCTGCGCAGTTGGCCGCTCTTCAATTGATCGAGGCGTCGGAACGGGCGACCGCGCCTGGAAGGCGCGTGCTTACGCTCGCAAGTGAACCGCGCACTCCTGCAATCTCCGCATTTTCTCGCAAGTTTGATCTATTTATTCCGTCTAGGGACGATGCCCTACGCTGGAACCGAGTCGAAGAATAGCAGTATTATTGACGGTATCGGCGGCGCGGCGGGGAGCGAAAGCGCGCGATTGAAAAGCTCCGTTCACTGCTCGCCGCGAACCGCTCAGGCGGACAGGAAGTCCGCACCCACTGACACCAGCGTCCCCTCATCGCCATCAAGACATCGGACCCGAATGCCAACACCGTGCGACGCCGCGAAGTCGATTGCCTTGGGCTGCAACAATTTTCCCGCGACCTCGCGCGCGGTCGCCCAGTCGATGACGCTGTACCGATGCGCGCCGCCGCCGCCCGCCGGGTCGCGATCGTAAACGCCATTGACATCCTTCATCAGCGTTGTCTCCGAAAGACCGAGCGCCGAGGCGAGGAAAACCGCGGTCAGATCCGAACCGCCGCGGCCGAGCAGCACGGGGTCGCCCTCACCGTTCAGGGCGACGAATCCCGGAACGATGACGCAGTCGCGGCGGCGGAGCTCATTCCGGATGACTTCGACGGCGACACTTTCAGGGTGTGCGTCCGTCGCCGGACCGCCGGCGCGGAGCGACAGGACTTCCGCGCCAAGGACGCGCACGTCGAGACCGATCGCCTCGCAAATGATCGCGAGGCGCGCGGCGCTTCTTTCCTCGCCGAGCGCAATCAGTCGCGGCGCGTGGCGCGATCGCGCCCCGGCGC
>JBGTLL010000232.1:0-16201 GCA_041744115.1 Parvularculaceae bacterium
GCGAACCCCCTACGACGCCGCGTCGGCGACCGGGAACGGCGCCTTCGCGCACGGCGTCGCCAGCGGCGATCCGGGTCCGGACAGTGTCGTCATCTGGACCAGATTCACCAATGAGGCGCTGTCGTCGATCGCAGAAGAGCGCGTGATCCATTGGGAAGTCGCCGGCGATCCGGAGTTCACGACGATCGTCGCCGAAGGCGACAAAGCAACCAGTTCCGCCTTCGATTGGACGGTCAAGCAATTGGTCGCCGGACTCGAAGCGGGCCGTCGCTATTATTATCGTTTCAGCCTTGGCGGCGCATTCTCGGCGATTGGTCGCACGAAGACACTCGCGACCGGGGCGCTTGACGCCGCGCGCCTCGCCGTCGTCTCCTGCTCGAATTATCCGTACGGCCATTTCAACGTTTACGACCTGATCGCGCGCAGGGACGATCTCGACGCGGTCATTCACCTTGGCGATTACATTTACGAATATGGCCGCGACGGCTATGGCGGCGAGGCGGGCGCGCGCCTCAATCGCAATCATGAGCCGCCGCATGAGATCGTCACGCTCGAAGATTACCGCCAGCGTCACGCCCAGTACAAATCGGACCCTTCAAGCCAGGCCATGCACGCCGCGCATCCGCTGATTGCGATCTGGGACGATCACGAAACGGCGGACAATTCGTGGGTCGGCGGCGCCAACAATCATGATCCATCGACGGAAGGAAGCTGGGACGACCGCCGCCGCGGCGCGCTCCAAGCCTATTACGAATGGATGCCGATCCGCGACCCGCAAGCCGGCGCCCCGCGCGAAGCGATTTTCCGCGCGTTCACTTTTGGCGATCTTCTGACCCTCACCGCGCTTGAATCGCGGCTGATGGCGCGCACGGTCCAGACCGAGTACAATGACATCGTGCCGACGCTGACGACGCCCGAAGCCGTCGCCAATTTCCGCGAGGTGACGCTGTGGGACGAGACGCGCGAGATGCTGGGCGAGGCGCAGCTCGACTTCATTCGCGACACCATGCGCGGCTCAGCCGAAAGGGGAGAGCCGTGGCGGCTCGTCGCCAATCAGGTGATCATGGCGAAAGTGACCGCCCCCGATCTGATGCCGCACGTCACCGAAGAAGACATCGCGGAACTTGAGCGCCAATGGGATCAGGCGCGAGCCTTCATCAAATTCTCGACCCTTGGCCTGCCGACCAACCTCGACGCATGGGACGGCTATCCGGCGGCGCGCGAGCGTTTCTATGGGGCGGTGAAAGAGGCCGGAGCGGACGGTCTCGTCGTCGTCACCGGCGACACCCACACCTGGTGGGCGAACAATCTGACGGCGAAAGACGGCGCCCATGTCGGGGTCGAGCTTGGCGTTCATTCGACGACATCGCCTTCGCCTTACCGCAAGGCATTTCTCGGCGGCAAAGGCGCCGAATACGCGCTCCTGACCGGCCAAGTGAACGAGGATGTCCGCTACATCACCGGCGAGGATCACGGCTATCTGGCGCTGACGGTGACGAGGAGCGAAATCGAGGCGCAGCTGATCGCTGTCGATACGGTCGAGACGCCGCAATACGCGGCGTATGAAAAGGCCGCGTTCACCATCAGGAAATCCGGCGGCGCCGCGCAGTTCGCCGGCGTCAAGGGCCTCAGCGTCAGGGAAAGAGCGGTGTTTTGACCGTGGAACGCTGGCTCGCCGTGCGAATCCGGCATGCGGCGCCGACGCAGTTTCTGGCGGCGGCGGCGCTCCTCGGCGTCTATGCGCTGTGGCTCTTTGCCGGCGAAAGCCCGTGGACAAGCGCGCTCGCCGCGGCGGGCGGGAGGCTTCCCGAGCAGATTGCCGGCTTTCCGGCGGGCGAGCCGGCCGGCATGCTTTCAAGGTTGGGCGATGCGCGCGGCGACTATTTCTGGCAGCAGGCGTTCGACCTCGCCTTCGTCGCGCTCGCGGTGATTGCCGCGGCGACGGCGATTGCAATCGCGCTGAAACAGATGAACCTCGCGGTCGGCGATGCGCGCTATCTGCTGCTGGTTCCGGCGCTCTATTTCGTTTTTGAAGTCATCGAAAACACGTTGCTCGCGCTCTTTGCCTCCGGCGTCGTCGATCCTGTCGCCGGACTGGCGTTCTTCCAGCAGTTTGCAACGACCGGAAAACTTGCAGCGGGATTGATGACGCTCCTTGTCGGGACCGGCGCCGCCACGAGCTGGGCGATGGCCGCCGCCGGCGACTCCGAGATAGGTCCGACGTGAACCGGGGCGCGCTGATCGACTTTGCCCGCCGCCTGCCGAAGGCGGAGCTGCACCTTCACATCGAAGGCAGTCTCGAGCCGGAAATGATGGTCGCCCTCGCCCGGCGCAACAGGATCGACATTCCCTTCACGACCGTCGAGGAGGCGCGCACCGCCTACCAATTCTCCAGTCTTCAGGATTTTCTCGACCTCTATTATCAGGGCATGAATGTTCTGCGGACGGAGGAAGATTTCTTCGACCTGACGATGGCGTATCTCAACCGCGCGCGCGCCGACAATGTCCGCCATGCCGAAATCTTCTTCGATCCGCAGGGGCACACAGGCCGAGGCGTTCCATTCGACACGGCGATCAGCGGCATCCTGACCGCCCTGCAGATGAGCCGCGCGAAGTTCGGGATGACGTCGAAGCTCATCATGTGCTTCCTCAGGCATTTGTCCGAAGACGACGCTTTCTCTGCCTTGAAGGAAGCAGAACCCTGGCTCGACCGTATCGAGGCGGTCGGGCTTGATTCATCGGAAAGCGGAAATCCGCCGTCGAAATTCGCGCGGGTCTTCGCGGCGGCCAAAGATCGCGGGCTGAAACTTGTCGCCCATGCCGGCGAAGAAGGCCCGCCCGATTACATCCGGGAAGCGCTCGACCTGCTGAAGATCGACCGGCTCGACCACGGCAATCGCGCGCTGGAAGACGAGGCGCTGGTCGCCCGCCTGCGCGCGAGCCAGATAACGCTGACGGTCTGCCCGCTGTCCAACCTGAAGCTCCGCGTCGTCACGGACATGCGCGCGCATCCCTTGAAGAAGATGCTGGATCTTGGCCTTCGCGCAACGGTCAATTCGGACGACCCGGCCTATTTCGGCGGCTATGTCATGGACAACTACATCGCGGCGATCGAAGCGCTCGAACTCACCGGCGATGACATCCGCATCCTGACCAAAAACAGCTTTGCCGGCTCATTTCTCGAAAGCGGCCAGAAGCGCGCGCATCTTGCGGCGATCGAGGCGGTCCCTCAATCGTCATGAATCTGGCTGATCTTCGACCCTTCGAGCGAGAGATTGTACATCAATCCCTTGTTGTCGAAGATGAACGCAACAACCGGCTGGTCGAGCGTCGTTGTGTCGATCGCGCCGCCGGCGCCAAGCGTTATGACCGCGACCGAGGCGTCAACGCCGATTTCCCATCCTTCGCTGGCGCGGAATTTTTCGAGCGCCGCCGGGTCGAGGAAAACGATGATCTGCCGGCGCGCCTGGGCTCCGATCTGAAATCCCACCGACGCGGCGGCGGTGTTGTAATAAGCGACATTGCTGCCGCCGATGCGCAACGCGCCTTCGCCATATTCGCCGCCGATGCCGAAGCCCGCTTTTTTGACCGACGGAAACACGAGGATTCCGGCGGCCTTTGAAAGTACGCTCTCGGCGCCGCCAATATCGTCGCGGAATTCCGCCAGCGCGTTATCGACCCGGCGGTCGATTTTCGCCGTCGAGGCGGCGTTTGCCGCGCCCGCGAAGGCGATCAGGCTTGCGACCAGCGCGAGGGCAAAGCGGTTTGCTGTTGCAGAAAACATGAAAATCTCCATCGGATGAAGGGCGCCGCAATTCGAATGAACACGCTGCGGCGCGACGAATTGCGGCGCTTCGTCGTATCTAACCGAAAGTTAACGCGAAGTTGCGCGGGCGAGCGCCCGCCGGAAGGCGTCGCGCCGGCCCCCATATCGGGTCGCCATCGCGTCGAGAACGGCGGGGTCCGCCGTCTCCGGCGAGCCGCCGTCGAAAGGCGGCGCGGGGTCATATTCAAGGCCGAGCTGGATTGCCTTCGCGACACCGTCGCCGGCGATTTCAGCGGCAAGCGTCAGCGCGAAATCGATCCCGGCGGTGACGCCGCCGCCGGTGAGAACATTGCCGTCGCGAACGACGCGCGCCCTGACCGGAATGGCGCCGACATTCACAAGCTCATCGTGGTACGCCCAATGCGTCGTCGCGCGCTTTCCCTTGAGCAGCCCGGCGGCGCCGAGAATGAACGCGCCCGTGCAGACGGACGTCACATATTTCGCGCGCGCGCTTTCGCGACTGACGAATGCCATCAGATCCGCATCGTTCATCGCCTCATCGACGCCGAAGCCGCCCGGAACGACCAGAACGTCAGCCGGCGGACATGTATCGAACGTCGAGGTCGGGTTGAGCGTCAACACGGTATCGGTTGCAACCGGCGCCATCGACTTCGCGGCGAGATGGACCTTGCCGCCCGGAAGGCGCGAGAGAACCTGCAGCGGCCCGGTGAAATCGAGCTGCGTGACGTTCGGGAAAAGCACGAAGACGATGTTCATTGCACTGCCTTTCTTCACCTCTCCCCCAATTCTTTTGCGCGCTTTGCGCGCCGGGGGAGAGGTCGAAACCGCGCAGCGGTTTCAGGTGAAGGATCCGCGCTTTCAATCAGAACGCGGCGCCCTCACCCGCTCCGCCGGCTGTCGCCGTCGATCGCTGGCCTCTCCCGAGGGAGAGGCAGGGACTCGCGGCGACGACTGCGTCCACCCCGCGATCGTCTCCATCACGTCGCGGATGTCCGCGCCGTTCCTTTCGATCCATTTCCGCGACGGCCCCTTCCAGCGGTGCGCGGACCAGTCGACCGCGCCGCTCTTCCTGAATGCGACGCCTTCCTCTTTCAGCAGTTTGCGCTGGCGCGCGGCGCCGTCATGATCGGCCATGGCGCCCGACGCCGTGATTATGCGGTACCACGGAAGACCTCTCGGCGCCGTCCGCATCGCGCGCGCCACCTGCCGCGGCCCGACGCCAGGAATGAGGCTCGCGATCATGCCGTAGCTCGCGACCTCGCCTTTCGGCACGTCGCGGATGAGAGTGTAAACCGGTTTGAAGTCCGTCGCCATTCAGGCGACTTCGAACAATCCCGCGGCGCCCATGCCGCCGCCGACGCACATCGTACAGACGACATATTTCGCCTTGCGGCGCTTGCCTTCGATCAGCGCGTGACCGACCATGCGCGCGCCCGACATGCCGTACGGGTGCCCGATCGAAATCGCGCCGCCATTGACGTTCAACAGCTCGTTCGGAATGCCGAGCGTGTCGCGGCAATAGATGACCTGCACGGCGAAGGCTTCATTCAGTTCCCAGAGGCCGATATCGCCGATCTTGAGGCCGAATTTCTTGAGCAGCTTCGGCACGGCGAAGACCGGACCGATGCCCATCTCATCGGGCTCGGCGCCGGCGACCGCCATGCCGCGATAAATCCCGAGCGGCGACAAGCCGCGGCGCGACGCGTCCTTTGCTTCCATAAGGACCGCCGCGGAGGCGCCGTCCGATAATTGCGAGGCGTTGCCCGCGGTGATGAATTTCCCCTCCTGAACTTTCTGACCGCCCTTGAAGACGGGCTTCAAACCTTTCAACGCTTCGAGCGTCGTTTCCGGGCGGTTGCCTTCGTCCTTCTCGATCTTGACCGAATGTTCGGTCACGGCGCCGGTTTCCTTGTTCGTCATCGCCATCACCGACGCCAGCGGCGCGATCTCGTCGTTGAATTTGCCGGCTTCCTGCGCGGCGTGTGTCCTTTGCTGCGATTGCAGGGAATATTCGTCCTGCGCGTCGCGCGAGATATTGTAGCGGTCGGCGACGATCTCCGCCGTCTCGATCATCTGCATGTAGGTCTCGGGGAGATTGGCGAGCAGCCATTTGTCGGGCCGGACGAACATGTCCTTGGTCTGGCAGGTCGAGATCGATTCAACGCCGCCGCCGATTGCGACCTGCATGTTGTCGACAATCACCTGCTTTGCCGCGGTCGCAATCGCCATCATGCCGGAGGCGCATTGACGGTCGAGCGACATGCCGGCGACATCGACCGGAAAACCGGCGCGCAGGGCCGACTGGCGCGCGACATTCTGGAACGCCGATCCCTGCTGGATCGCGCATCCGAGAACGACGTCTTCGATTTCCACAAGGTCAACCTTGGCGCGCTCCGCCGCACTTCGGATCGCATGTGCGCCGAGCGCCTGCGCGCCCGTCGCGTTGAAGGCGCCGCGATAGGCCTTGCCGATCGGGGTTCTGGCGGTCGAGACAATGACGGCTTCACGCATGGTTTGTTCCTTTCGAATTTGACCTCTTTAGACCGGCTTTCGGACCGCCCGCCAGATCGATATCGCGCCGGTCATGGTTCTTATCACGCGGGAGGGCGCCGCGCCGTCGAAGCCCGCCTCCGCCAGCAGATCGTCAATCACGCCGAGGGCGTTCGGCTCGGTATTCTCGGCGCCGTCAATGCGCTGGACCATCTGCCGGAACAAGAACCGCTGCTGCGCCGTCGGCTGCGCGCCGTAATCAGCGAGACAGAAAAGGCCGCCCGGCGGCAACAGCCGATGGATCGCGCCAATGATCCGCTTTTTCTCGGGAACAGGGGTCTGGTGGAGGACAAGCGACGAGACGATCTTCGTCGGCCGCCAGTCCCCGGGCAGAACCTCAGGGCTGAAGAAGCCGGCGATGAAGCGGACGTTCGCTCCCGCCGCCGCCGCTTTCGCGCCCGCCCGCGCCAAAATGTCAGGGTCCGGGTCGATACCGACAATATCGGCGCTCCGGGCGAGCGCGACGGCGAGCGATCCGGTGCCGCAGCCGATATCCAGAATTCGGTCGCCGGGCGCCGGATCAATCGCTTCGATCAGCGCGCGGCGCCAGGTCTCCTCTCGCGTCAACATGGCGATCGCGGTGTCGTAAAACGGCGTCAGCCAGCTCGCGCCGAGCGCCGGCGTAAATTCCTGCTCGCGCGCTGCTTGCTGCATGGGTCAACCCGTTCCGGCGAACGCTTTCGCCTTCGCCATGAAGTTCAGGTTCGGTCCGGCGCTGTTGTCGTAATAGCGCACCGTCTTCACGTCGGAAATCGTCTCCCAGCTGGCGGCGATCATCTCCGGCGTCTGTTCGCCCGGCGGCAGGTAGACGCCTTCCGTTTCCGCCACATAGGCGCGCGCGTAACCGCCCGCCGCGCAGGAAAGGATCGCCCGCGATGGCGCATCGTCGCTGACGAGAAAGAGAAGGCCGGCGGTGATCGCCTCCGGCGTCATCGCGCCCAGGATCGCCTCGGGAATGCCGATATCTTCCGTCATCCGCGTTTTTGCGGACGGAGAAATGATGTTGACGCGGATATTGTACTTTCCGCCCTCAAGATGCAGCGCATTCATCAGGCCGATCATGCCGGCTTTCGCCGCGCCGTAATTCGCCTGGCCAAAAATTCCGTAAAGGCCCGAAGGCGACGAGGTGAAGACGATGCGCCCGTAAGTCTGCTGGCGCATGATTTCCCAGACCGCCTTCGTGCAGATCGCCGTGCCTACTAGGTGCACCTCGATGACGCGGCGGAAATCGTCCATTTCGAGCTTGGCGAAGCTCTTGTCGCGGAGGATACCGGCATTGTTGACGAGAATGTCGATGCGTCCCCATTTCGTCATGGCGACGTCAACCAGCGCGGCGACTTCCGTGTCGTTGGCGACATTGGCGCCGTTCGCAATCGCCTCGCCGCCCGCAGCGAGAATTTCTTCAGCGACGGTTTCCGCCGCCGACAGCGAAGAGCCGGCCCCGTCACGCGATCCGCCGAGATCGTTGACGACGACCTTGGCGCCGCGCGCCGCAAGCGCCAGCGCGTGGCTGCGCCCGAGGCCGTTGCCCGCGCCGGTGATAATCGCAACTTTTCCGTCGAACCTGACCGCCAAGGAATGACTCCCTTACTTCGAATGGACGATGACGAGCGTCTTCACGGAATTGGCGATGAAACACTGCTCGTGCGCGTCATGATGCATTTTCTTCAAGGTCGCGGCGTCAACGTCGACGCCCGGCGCGAAGGTCACATGCGGATGGAGATCGACACTCGTTACGGCGAGCTTGCCTTGCGCATTCTTGTCCATGCGGCCGACGGCGCGGTCTTCGTAAGCGTCGATGACGAGTTTCTTTCGCGCCGCGATCGAAAGAAACGTCAGAAGGTGGCAGCTTGAAAGCGCGGCGACAAACGCTTCTTCCGGATCGACATGCGTCGCGTCGCCCTTGTAGAGAGGCGACGCAGATCCCGGAACCGTCACCCCGCCGTCAAACGTCCATTCGTGTGCGCGGTTGTAATGATCATAGGCGAAACTTTCCGTCTCGCGCTTCCAGCTTATTTCAGCGACATGTTCGGACATCGACCGATCCTTGCATTCTCATCTTATTCATCCGCCCACTGATATTCTTCGACCTTGCGCCGCGCCGCCGACCAGTCAGGCTTGATTTCGGCCGCCTTCCTGAAATCGAGAGCGGCCTCGCGAAGGCGCCGCTGCTGTTCCTTGCAGACGCCGCGCTGATAATAGCTCTCCGCCAGGCGGCTCGATCCGAGATCGATGGCGCGCGTGAAATCCCCCGCCGCCTCTTCGTAGCTTTCGCGGTGATAGTTGACGAAGCCGCGATAATAATAGGCGTCGCCGTTCCGCGGCGCCGCCTCGACCGCCGCATCGCAGGATTTGAGCGTGCCCTCAGGATTTTCCCCGGTCGCCGCGCCTTCGCTGCAAATGACGAGATCCGATTTTTCGCGTTCAATCGTTCCTTTCGTTTCGAAGGTCAGCTCGCCCGCCTGCCGCTTTTGCTTTTTTGCCGGCAAATTGTCCGAGAATGTGGGGCTTTCCGGGACGTCGAGCGACTGATACGCGGTCGCCGGGGCGCATAAGAACAGCAGAGTCAAAAACGGGACCGCGACTTTGCCCAGCATCGGGTTTCTCCATCGTCGATGGTGACGGCCTTAAGGCTACCATCAAAGAAACTGCATAGACAGCCATTCGGCCATCAGCGCCGGTTTCTCCTCGCCTTCGATCTCGACCTTGACCGCATATTTGAACTGCCACTGGCCCGGCGCCTTTTCGTCGGCGCTCATCAGGGTGAACTTCCCGCGAATCCGCTTGCCGGATTTCACCGGCGCCATGAAGCGCACTTTGTCGAAACCGTAATTGACGCCCATCTTGACGCCGTCAAGAATGAGCAGCGAGTTTTTGGCGAGATGCGACAGCATCGACAGCGTCAAAAATCCGTGCGCGACCGTACCGCCGAATGGCGTCGCCTTCGCGGCTTCCGGATCGACGTGAATGAACTGATGATCCTCGGTCACGGCGGCGAAGGCGTCGATGCGCGTCTGGTCGATCGTCGACCAGTCGGAAACGCCGGTCTCCTTGCCGACATAGTCTTTCAGCTGTTCCGGTTTTGTTATTTTCACGTCCGTTCCCTCAATAGCCGCGCAACCGCGCGATGCGGTCGGCGTGATAGGCCGTATCGCCGAACATTTCCTGCGCGACTCGAATGCGTTTCATATAGAGGCCGATATCGAATTCGTCGGTCATGCCGACGCCGCCATGCATCTGCACGGCTTCCTGGCTCGCCAGTTTGGCGACTTCGCCCGCCTTCGCCTTGGCGAGCGAACAGGTGACGGACGCCATCCCGAACGCATTGTCGAGATCCAGGAGCGCCTTCAAGGTCACCGATTTCACCAGCTCGATTTCGCAATAAAGATGCGCCGCGCGATGCTGCAGCGCCTGAAACGCGCTGATCGGTTTTCCGAACTGCGTCCGCTCCTTCAGATATTTCGTCGTCATCTCGAAAGATTGCTGCGCGGCGCCCGATAGCTCTGCTGCAAGGCCTGCGCGTCCGGCGGAAAGAACGCCGTCGAGCGCGCTATGGCCGTGATCCACCTCGCCGATGACATCTTCGCCAGTGACATTGACATTGTCGAAATCGATGCGCGCGGCGTTGCGGCTGTCAACCATGATCGTCCGCTCGCGCGCAACGCCTTTCGCCTTTGCATCGACGAGAAACAATGTCAGCCCGGCTTCCTCGCCCGGCGCTCCAGCCGTGCGCGCGGCGACGATGATCTTGTCGGCGACATGGCCGTCGGCGACGAATGTCTTCGATCCAGACAGCCGGAAGCCGTTGCCCGATTTCTCCGCCGTCATCGCCGTCAGCGCGGGTCCGTGCTTCCTGCCCTCGTCAACAGCGAGCGCCATGATGACCGAACCGCCGGCGATTTTCGGCAGATACTCGGCTTTCGCCGCGTCGCTCGCGAATTTGTTGAGCGCCGTCGCGGCGAGAATCGAGGTCGACAGAAACGGCGAGGCGGTCAATGTCCGCCCCATTTCCTCGGCGAGGACGCCGGCGCCGACAAATCCGAAGCCCGACCCGCCATGCGCTTCATCGACGAGGATGCCGGCCCAGCCCATCTCCGCCATTTCTCGCCAGAGCGCGCGCGCGAAGCCGTCCTCGGATCGCTCGTCGCGCAATTTTCGCAAGGCCGCGACAGGCGCTTTTTCATCCAGGAATCCGCGAGCGGACTCCTTCAACATTTCCTGTTCTTCGGTGAGGACGAGCGGCATATTGACTTCCCTAAGCGTCCGGCAATTCGAGAATGCGCTTCGAGATGATATTGAGTTGCACTTCCGAAGTGCCGCCTTCGATCGAGTTGGCTTTCGTCCGCAGCCACCCTTTGGCGAGCTTTCCGTCGTCGGAGCGCTCGCCCTCCCATTCAAGGCCGTCGGCGCCCGCCGCGTCCATGAACAATTCATAGCGGCGCTTGTTGAACTCGGTACCGTAATATTTCAGCATCGACGATTTGGCGCCCATGCCCTGCCCGGCTTTCGCCTCGTCCTTCAATCGCTCCATCGTCAGCAGGAAGGACCAGCCGTCAATTTCGGCCTGCGCAACCTTCGCGCGCAGCATCGGATCGGCGAGCCGGCCGCTGCCGTCGACGCCGATCTGCTGCGTCGCGATTTCGCCAATTCCGCGCCCGGCCATCAGGCCGCCGCCGCCGGAGCCGATCATTTCGCGTTCATGCGTCAGCAGATATTTCGCTACGTCCCAGCCGCGATTGAGCGTTCCGACGATCGCATTGGCGCCGTGTCCAAGTTCCTTCGGCGCCTTGACGTCATCAAAAAAGGTTTCGCAGAAAGGCGACTTGCCGGAGATCAGCTTGATCGGTTTCGTCGATACGCCCTTCGTCGTCATGTCGATCAGCAGAAAACTGATGCCGTCATGCTTTGCGGCTTTCGGATCGGTCCTGACCAGCGCGAAAATCCAGTCACTTTCGTCCGCGTAGGAAGTCCAGACCTTCTGCCCGTTGACGTACCAGTGATCGCCCTTGTCCTCGCACTTTGTCTGCACAGACGCGAGGTCGGAGCCGGCGTTCGGTTCGGAATAGCCCTGGCACCAGCGGATTTCGCCGCGCGCGATGGGTGGAAGGAATTTCGCCTTCTGTTCGTGCGTCCCGTATTTCAGCAGCGCCGGCCCCAGCATCCAGATGCCGAAGCTTTCAAGCGGCGAGCGCAGTTTCAGCCGGCGCATTTCCTCCTTGAGTATCTTCACTTCGTCTTTGGAAAGTCCGCCGCCGCCATATTCTTTGGGCCAGGCCGGCACGGTCCAGCCCTTCGCCGCCATGCGCTCGAGCCAGAGTTTTTGCGCTTCGGACTTGAATCTCCAGTTGCGGCCGCCCCAGCAGATGGTTTCTTCGCTGGCGGCGCCGTCACGCATTTCCAGCGGGCCGTTGGCGTTGAGCCAGGCGCGCGCCTCGCTCCGGAATGCCTCAAGATCGCTCATCAACCGCTCCTCGAAGATCAAGGATCAAACCCCCGCGCGCGCCGCCGCGCAACATCCTTAGGCAGTCGAACTCAACCGCGGGAACCGTTTGCAAACTTGTGTTCGTCCTGATGGCGTTATCCCGCCTTGAACGCCGTTCGCGATCTTGCTAAAGAACCAGCGCTCTTCATGAGCAATAAATCCGAGGGGCGCGGGCGGACCCGCTGAGATCGCGCTTGTTCACGCGAGCACCCTTTGAACCTGCTCCGGGTAGTAGCGCGGGCCTCCGCCGCGACGCGGCCGGCGTAGGGACGGGAATTCGGTCAGTCCGTCGCCTCGTCCGCGCCCCGGCATTGAAAGGGCCGACGTGAAATCTTTGCTGGCGAAATCAGCCCTTCTGACGATTGCGTTATCAGGAGCCGCCGAGGCCGCCTGTCGGGAACAGGCATTCCGGGGCGCCAATTACGTTATCTGCGAATTCGATGCGGGCAAGGACCGCATCGCGCTGTTCCTGAATGACGCGACGGGCGTTCCCTATGGCGATTTCGGACGGCTCGAGGCGGCGCTGGGCGCGAGAGGCGAAACGCTTCGTTTCGCCATGAACGCCGGCATGTATCACGAAAACCGCTCGCCGGTCGGCCTTTATGTAGAAAACCGCGCCGAACTGAAGGCTGTTTCAACCAAAGACGGCCCCGGCAATTTTCACCTGAAACCGAACGGCGTCTTCTGGATATCCGACAACCGGGAGGGCCTCATCGAAGCGCATGTTTCGGCGACCGATGAATATCTGGACAGCGCGCATTTCATCCGCGATGCGACGCAGTCCGGCCCGATGCTCGTCATCAAGGGCGACATCCATCCGCGATTCCTGGCCGACGCCACATCAAGGAAGCGCCGCAACGGCGTCGGCGTTGACGGCGACCGCGTCGTTTTCGCGCTGGCCGACACGCCGGTCACCTTCCACGAATTCGCGACCTTCTTCCGCGACGACGCAAAAACGCCGGACGCGCTCTATCTCGACGGGACGATCTCGCGACTCTACGCGCCGGAATTGGGCCGCAACGATCCCGGCCTCGCCGTGGGGCCGATCGTCGGAGTCGTGAGGAACGCGGACTGATCGACTGGCGCCGGCCAATCCGGCCCGCCTTGTTAGCGAGGACCCGCTTGCATAAGATCGTCCGATCATTCGGGAGAGTTCGATGGAAAGACTGAAAAACAAGGTCGCGCTGATAACCGGCGCAACCGGCGGCATCGGCGAAGCGACGGCGAAACTCTTTCTCGCCGAGGGCGCGCGGGTGATGCTGGTCGGGCGGTCGGAAATGAAATTGCGCGAAACGCGCGACCGCCTCGGCGGCGGCGATGTGCTCGCCATGGCGGTCGCTGACGCCGCGGATGAAGGGGCGATCAAGGCCGCGGTCGCCGCAACGCTCAAGCAGTTTGATGGGCTCGATATTCTTTTTGCGAACGCCGGCACCGAGGGTGACCTGAAACCGATCGCGGACCTCTCCGTCGGGGAGTTTCAGGCCGTGTTGACGACGAATGTCATCGGCGTCTGGCTCTCCATGAAACAGTGCGAGGCCCCGCTGAAGGCAAGCGGGAAGGGCTCGATCATCGCCACTTCGTCGATCGCCGGCGCCATCGGCTTTCCGAACATGTCGCCCTATATCGCCAGCAAACATGCTGTGTGCGGTTTGGTGAAGACGGCGGCGCTCGAATATGGGCCGGCGAATATCCGCGTCAACGCCATCGCGCCGGGTCCGATCGACAACCGCATGATGAGCTCGCTCGGCGCTCAGCTCGCGTCCGGCGTCGCGGCGGCCTTCAGAACGCAGGTCGAGCAGTCAACCGCGCTCAAGCGCTATGGCACAAACGAGGAAGTCGCCAGTCTCGCACTTTTTCTGGGCAGCGACGAGGCGAGCTATTGCACGGGCGGCTACTACCTCGTCGATGGCGGCTACGTCGCGGCCTGACCGGGGCCGGCCTTGCGGCTTCCGGCTCGGACCTGCCGTTTCTTGCGGTCGCGCCCCCGGGTTGCTATCAAAGTCTCACCTTCCGAGGGGCGCGGGCGTCACCCGCTGAGACTGCGTTGCATCACGCAGGCACCCTTTGAACCTGTTCGGTTAACACCGGCGTAGGGACGGAGAAAAGCTGAACTCCTCATCTCGGCGCCAAAATCTCGCCTGCCGGCAAGGAGTGATCGTCGATGAACAAGCACATCCCGCAATCTGAGTTCAAAACGCCGGAAGTGACGACGGGCCCCTTGCCCGCTTCGCGCAAGGTCTATGTCGCGGGCGACCTTCACCCTGATATTCGCGTGTCGGTCAGGGAGATTGCACTTCATCCGTCTGCGAACGAGCCGGCGCTACCCGTTTACGATCCGACCGGGCCCTACACCGATCCCGCTGTTGCGATCGACGTCGAGAGGGGCCTTGCTCGCCCGCGCACGGCGTGGGTGAAAGCGCGGGACGGCGTTGAGGATTATGAGGGCCGAGACGTGACGCGCGAAGACAATGGCGGCGCCTCCGGCAAGCACCTCGCGCGCCAATTTCCGGTGAAGCATCGCCCGCTGCGCGCGCTGAAGGGCGCGCCGATGACCCAGCTTGAGTTCGCTCGCGCGGGCGTCATCACCAGGGAAATGGAATATGTCGCGATCCGCGAAAATCTCGGGCGCAAGAAAATGCTTGAGGGCGCGGAAGAGACCGTCGCGCAAGGACAGTCCTTCGGCGCGGAGATTCCGCCCTTCATAACGCCAGAATTCGTGAGGGACGAAATCGCGAGGGGGCGCGCCATCATCCCGGCGAACATCAACCACGCGGAGCTCGAGCCGATGATCATCGGCCGCAATTTCCTCGTCAAGATCAACGCCAACATCGGCAACAGCGCCGTCGCCTCGTCGATCGCGGAGGAGGTCGACAAGATGGTGTGGGCGATCCGCTGGGGGGCCGACACGGTCATGGACCTCTCGACGGGCCGCAACATTCACACCACGCGCGAGTGGATCATCCGCAACGCGCCGGTCCCGATCGGCACGGTGCCGATCTATCAGGCGCTCGAAAAAGTCGGCGGCGTCGCCGAGGACCTCTCATGGGAGGTCTATCGCGACACGCTGATCGAACAGGCGGAGCAGGGCGTCGATTATTTCACCGTCCACGCCGGCGTCCGCCTCCCCTACATCCACCTCACCGCGGACCGTGTCACCGGCATCGTATCGCGCGGCGGCTCGATCATGGCGAAGTGGTGCCTCGCCCAACACAGGGAAAGCTTCCTCTACACGCATTTCGAAGAGATTTGCGACCTGATGCGGCGCTATGACGTGTCGTTTTCGCTCGGCGACGGATTGCGCCCGGGGTCGATCGCCGACGCCAACGACCGCGCCCAGTTCGCCGAGCTTGAAACCCTCGGTGAGCTGACGAAAATTGCGTGGGCCAAGGGCGTGCAGGTGATGATCGAAGGCCCGGGCCACGTTCCGATGCACAAGATCAAGATCAACATGGACAAGCAGCTGAAGGAATGCGGCGAGGCGCCATTCTACACGCTGGGTCCCCTGACGACCGACATCGCGCCCGGCTACGACCACATCACGTCGGGGATCGGCGCCGCGCTGATCGGCTGGTTCGGCACGGCTATGCTCTGCTATGTGACGCCCAAGGAACATCTGGGGCTTCCCGATCGCGACGACGTGAAAGTCGGCGTCATCACCTACAAGCTCGCCGCGCACGCCGCCGATCTCGCCAAGGGTCATCCGGCGGCGCAAGCACGCGACGACGCGCTTTCGAGGGCGCGTTTTGAATTCCGCTGGGAGGACCAGTTCAATCTCTCGCTCGATCCCGAAACCGCACGACTCTTTCATGACCAGACCTTGCCGAAAGACGCGCACAAGCTCGCGCATTTCTGCTCGATGTGCGGTCCGAAATTCTGCTCGATGAAAATCACGCAGGACGTCAGGGACTACGCGGACGGCCTCTCGGACAATGAGAAGAAGGATCTTGAACGCCTGTCAAACGAAGGCATGGCGGCGATGAGCGGGAAATACCGGGAGATGGGAAACGAGCTTTATCTTGAGGCGGATGAAGTGAAGCGGGCGAACCGGGCGCTCTAGCGTTTTTCGTGAACGGAGCACTTCTCCCGCTCCCCTTCTTGGGGGGTGGCGCGCCGGTCGTGATGTTTGGGGATGCCGCGCCGCCCCTCATCCGGCCGGAGTTTACCCTCGGGGCGTCCGTCTGTATTCGGAGTAATATCGGCGTGCATTGGTTGCAACGCACTCGGCGCAGGGGGGGCGGTCACACCTCTCCCGTTGGGAGAGGTCGGATTTGCGAAGCAAATCCGGGTGAGGGTCCCGGACGGCGCGGCTTAACGCACCGACGGGACCCTCATCCGGCGCGGCGTTTATCCTCGGGCCGGCATACCGCCGGACCCGGGGGCGC
>JBGTLL010000233.1:0-3253 GCA_041744115.1 Parvularculaceae bacterium
CCCGCGCCAAGCCGCCGCGCGACGCGGCCGACCAGCGCCTCGGTGTTCTCGGCAGTCGGTTCCTTCAGCGACCATGCCGCCTGATGAAGCAGCAGGGCGAGATAAAAAAGATCGTGGTTCGGTCGCCGTTCCAGAATGCCCATCGCGATCGGATGCTGCTCCGCCAGCGCGCCGGTTCTTATTCGTGTCAGAACGCCGATCGCTTGAAACACGTGTTCATCGAGCGAGAAGCGCCGGTATAACCCGTATTCGATCCGCCCCGTGATCTGGCCGAATGAGGGGATATATTTGCCGAGGAGGCCGGTCTCCGACATCACGCGCAACAGTTTCACCGGATCTTTCGCCGTCGCGACGGCGGCGACGAAGAGCCTGGCGATGACAGGATCCCGGCGCGCTTCGCTCGTCACCATGATCGCGCGCCTTGAAATCAGTTCGAGCGCGTCGGGGTGGAAGTCGATGTCCGGCTTTTTGGCGAAGGCGCGGAAATACCGGAAGAGATCGACCGGATTTTTCGCGGCGGCGCCGGAACTCGCGAAATCGAGCCGGCCGTTCTTGATCCTCAGATTGACTTTCGGACCGGCTTCGTCGTTCGCCAGCGCCTTCGGGAGCGGCGTCGGCGCGCGATCGATGAGCTTGGCGTTTTCTTCTTCAAGGCGCGCCCAGAAGATGCGCGTCAGGCGGCCGATTTCGACCGCCGTCACGAAATAGTGTTTCATCATGCGCTCGGCGGCCGACATGCCGGCGCGGTCGGCGTAGCCAAGCCGCTCGGCGAGGGCCGGCTGGATGTCGAAAGTCAGCCGCTCATCGGCGCGCCCGCGCAGATCGTGGAGGTGGACGCGCAAGGACAGCAGGAATCGTTCGGCCTTTTTCAGCTGCGCGGCGTCTTCCGGTCTGAAGATGGCGCCGCGCCTCGGGGCGTCCGTGAGCGATCTTCCGTAAAGCGCGCGATAGATCCATCCGATGACGTGAATATCGCGAAGGCCGCCCTTGCCTTCCTTGAGATCGGGTTCGGAAAGATAGCGCGACTGATTGGAATTGTCGTGCCGCGCCTCCTGCTCGGCGCGCTTCATCCTGACGAAATTCGATTTCGTCCGCCAGCGGAGGAGATCGAATTTCGAGGCGAATTCCCTGAACAGCTTTGGATCGCCGGCGAGAAGCCGCGCATCGAGAAAAGCGGTCATCGCCGTCATTTCGGCGCCGGCGAGCCTGACGGCGGAAGCGGACGTATGAACCCCCTGGCCGACGACGAGGCCGGCGTCCCATAACGGATAGAGGATGGCGCTGACGACCGGCTTCAACGCGTCTTCGGCGACGCCCGCGTGAAGGACAAGAAGATCGATGTCGGAAAGCGGCGCGAGCTGCCCGCGCCCGTAGCCGCCGGTCGCCGCAATTGCGATTTTCGCCTTCGGCGGCAGCCCGGCAAAAGCCCGATCGCACAACGTTGCAATGACTTCGTCGATGATCTGGGCGCGCTTTGCGACAATCGCATCGCCGCGCGAATAATGTTCGAGCAGCGCCGGCCGGGCTTCGGCGAGGGCCGCTTTCAGCGCCGCCCCGACGGCGCCGAAGCGCTGACCCGCGCGCTCCGCCTCGATCGCGGGAAGAAGTCGCGCGCGAACGGCGCCCGCCTTCAAAATGCCCCCGCCCTCGCTCAAGGCCGGGCCAGCGTTTTCAGATGGTAGATCGCGGCCAGCGCCTCTTTCGGCGACAGGGCGTCGGGATCGAGCGCTTCGAGCGCGCGGCGTAACGCGTCCGGCGGGTCCTCGGCCGGGGCCGCGAAGAGCGGGAGTTCTTCAATCAGCCCCGAGCGCTTGCGGTCGCGTTCAAGGCGCTTCAGCAGCTCATTGGCGCGGGCGATAACCTCGCGCGGCAGCCCCGCGAGACGCGCCACCGCGACGCCGTAGGACCGGTCCGCCGGACCCGCGGCGACTTCGTGCAAGAACACGACGTCGCCTTTGAATTCCTTGACGCGCATCGACACGTTTTGAAGTCGCGGCAGCGTTTCCGACAGCGCCGTCAGCTCGTGATAATGCGTGGCGAAGAGACCGCGGCAGCGGTTCTTCCCGTGCAGATGTTCGACCGCCGCCCACGCAATCGAGAGGCCGTCGAAAGTCGATGTGCCGCGTCCGATCTCATCGAGGACGACCAGCGAGCGCCGACCCGCCTGGTTGAGGATCGCCGCCGTTTCGATCATTTCGACCATGAAAGTCGATCGCCCGCGCGCAATGTCGTCGGCCGCGCCGACACGCGAAAAGACGCGGTCCGCGACGCCGATATGCGCCGCCGCCGCCGGAACGAAGCCGCCGGCCTGGGCAAGGATTGCGATCAGCGCATTCTGGCGCAGGAATGTCGACTTCCCCGCCATGTTCGGCCCCGTCACCAGCCACAAAAGCGCGTCCGTTTCATCGCCGAGGCGGCAGTCATTGGCGACGAAGGACGCCGCCCCCGCGCGCCGGCCCGCGGCGTCGACAACCGGATGGCGCCCGCCCCTGATGTCGAAGGCGACGCTGTCGTCGATCCGCGGGCGGACGTAATTTTCTCCGGCTGCAAGCATCGAAAAAGAGAGCGCGACATCGAGCGCCGAGGCCGCGTCGGCGGCGGCGGCGATTTCCTCGCCGCGCTCGACAATGCGCGCCGAGAGGTCGGCGAAAATCTCGAGTTCGCGCGCCAGCGCTTCGTCACGCGCGCGGGCGATGCGCGCATCGAGGTCGGCAAGCTCGGCCGTGGTGAAGCGGACCGCGCTGGCGAGCGTCTGGCGGTGGATGAAGTGCGCCGGTTGAGGGCCGGACAGGAGGACGTCGCCATGCGAAGGCGGCGTCTCGACAAAATAGCCAAGCACATTGTTGTGCCGGATCTTCAGGCTCTTGACGCCGGTCGCCTCGCGGTATCGGCCTTCAAGGCCGGCGATGACGCGCCGCGATTCATCGCGCAGGACGGCGGCGGCGTCGAGGCCGGCGTCAAACCCCCGCGCAATGAACCCGCCGTCGCGGGCGAGCAGTGGCGGATGGTCATTGAGCGCCTCTTTGAGAAGCCGGATCAGCGCCGAAAATCCGGCGCCTTCCCTTGCCTCGAGCGCGATCGTCGCTTCTCGTACTTCCGCGGGCGGATCGATATTGGCGAGCAGGACGGCTATCGACCGCGATGAAACGAGGCCATCGCGAACGGCCTGAAGATCGCGCGGGCCGCCGCGGGCGAGCGCCAGCCGCGACAAAGCGCGCGCCATGTCGGGCATCGCCGTCAGCGCGGCGCGAAC
>JBGTLL010000234.1:0-3296 GCA_041744115.1 Parvularculaceae bacterium
CGAGCGCTGCCGACGCGCCGGCGCCCGCGCCCTATCCCGTGCAGCGGGGCCTCACCGCTGCGATGAGAAGCGACGCCACAATGCGCAATGAGGTCTCCCGGATGCAAGCCTGGGCCGGACAGGCGGCTCGTCTTGCGCCAACGCGGCCGGCCGCCGAACTTGTCGAGAGCCTGTGGCGGGACGCGCGGGCGTTGATTGGTTAGGCGACAGTGGTAACGCGCGCGGCAATGAGCAAGACCGATCCGGCGAAAACGCCGGTCAAGGACCTCACGGCGGAAGACGCCGCCGCCGAACTCGAACGTCTCGCAATCGCGATCGCGGCCGCGGACAAAGCCTATTACGATAATGATTCTCCGGTCATGACCGACGCGGAATATGACGCGCTGTTCCGACGCAACACGCTCATCGAACGGCAATTTCCAAAATTGACACGCGATGATTCGCCGGCGCTGCGCGTGGGCGCCGCGCCGTCAACGAAGTTTGCAAAGGTGCGGCACGCCGCATCGATGCTCTCGCTTGACAACGCGTTTGATGAAAGCGAGGTCGCCGAGTTCGTCGCCCGCGTTGCGCGGTTTCTGAAACTTCCGCCAGTCGGTGGCCTGGCGGTCACGGCCGAGCCGAAGATCGACGGCGCCTCGATCAATCTCCGCTACGAAAGCGGCGTCCTTGCTGTCGCGGCGACACGCGGCGATGGCGTTGAAGGCGAAAACGTCACCGCCAATGTGCTCTCGATCGACGCCATTCCAAAACGACTGAAAAACGCGCCCGAATTTCTCGAAGTGCGCGGCGAGATCTTCATGACGCACGGGGATTTCGCGGCGCTGAACGCCTCGCTCGCGGCCGCTGGCGAAAAAGTCGCGGCAAACCCGAGGAACGCCGCCGCGGGCTCGTTGCGGCAGATCGATCCGGCTGTCACCGCCGGACGGTCCTTGCGCTTTTTCGCTTATGGCTGGGGGAAGACCGTGACGGCGCTTGGCGCGACGCAATTTTCCGGCCTCAGCCATCTAAAGCAGCTGGGATTCCCGACCAATCCGCTTGCCCGCCGCTGCGGCGGTCTTGACGAGATGCTTGAACGCTATCGTGCAATCGAGGCGACGCGCGCCAGCCTCGGTTACGACATTGACGGCGTCGTCTACAAGGTCGATCGCCTCGATTATCAGGAACGCCTCGGTTTCGTGTCGCGCTCGCCGCGCTGGGCGATTGCGCACAAGTTTCCGGCGGAAAGGGCGACGACTGTCCTCGAGGCGATCGACATTCAGGTTGGCCGCACCGGCGCGATGACGCCGGTCGCGCGTCTTCGGCCGGTCACTGTCGGCGGCGTTGTCGTCGCCAATGCGACCTTGCACAATCAGGATGAAATAGAGCGCAAGGATATCCGCGTCGGCGACACCGTTGTCGTGCAGCGCGCCGGCGACGTCATTCCGCAGATCGTCGAAGTGATCAAGGGAAAGCGGTCGAAGACCGCGCGCGCTTACATATTTCCTGAAAAATGCCCGGTCTGCGGGAGCCACGCGGTTCGCGAAGAGGGCGAAGCGGTCCGCCGCTGCACCGGCGGCCTCATCTGCCCGGCTCAGGCCGTCGAACGGCTGCGCCATTTCGTGTCGCGCAATGCCATGGACATCGAAGGACTCGGCGAGAAGCAGATCGAGACGCTCTTCGCCGACAGGACCATCGCTCAGCCGGCCGATATCTTCACGCTCGAAGCGCGTCAGAAGAAGGGTGAAATCGACCTTTACGCCTACAAGGAGAAAAAAGACGGATCGAAAACGCCGACCAATACGAAATCGATCGAGAACTTGTTTTCAGCAATCAATGAGCGACGCTCGCCCGCGCTTGAACGATTCATCAATGCGCTGGGCATGCGCCATATCGGCGAGACGAACGCGCGCCTGTTTGCCATGCACTACGGAACATTCGCGGCGTTTCGCGAGGCTGCAATCGGCGCCGGCGAATCCGGCCCTGCCTATGACGACATGCTGACGATTGAAGGCGTCGGCGCGCTTGTCGCCGGCGGCGTCATCGAATTTTTCAGGGAAGAGCATAATCGCGACGCGGTAAAGCGGCTCCTTGCGGAGGTGACGCCTTGTGACATGAAACGCGCGCTCTCGTCCTCGCCGGTGGCGGGAAAGACGGTCGTTTTCACGGGAACGCTTGAGACCGTGACCCGCGATGAGGCAAAAACGCAGGCGCTTGCGCTCGGCGCAAAAGTTTCAGGCTCGGTGTCGGCGAAAACGGATTATGTCGTCGCGGGACCGGGCGCCGGCTCGAAACTCAAGGAAGCGACAGCGCTCGGCGTCAAGGTGCTGACCGAAGAGGAATGGCGTGACCTCGTCGGCGGCTGACCGTTCGACGGCATTCGGCGGACATGCGGCGCTCTATGCGCGGCGTCGGCCGGGTTATCCGCCCTCGATCTATACAGCGCTTGACGCCGCGCTCGCCGGTCCGCGCGATCACGCCGTCGATCTTGGCGCCGGGTCAGGGCAAGCCACGAGCGAGATCGCGAAGCGCTTTCAGCGCGTCACCGCGGTCGAGCCTGACGCGCGCATGGCGGGTGAGCTTCCGCCGATCGCAAATGTTCAAATTATCAAGGCGTCAGCCGAGGCGTCCGAATTCGCCGACGGGTCGATCGATGCGGTCATCGCAGCGACGTCGTTTCACTGGATGGACCAGAAGCGCGTTATCGCAAATGTTTACCGCTGGCTGCGGCCAGGCGGCGTGTTTTTTCCGTTTCGCTACAGCGCCTTCGAGGTCGAAGGGCCGGCGAAACCGGTCTATGAACGCCACGCCAGATTGTGGGAGCCGTTCAAGGACAGGCGGCTTTCCGCAAACATCGAATATATGAAGCCGATTGTTGCGGCCGGCTTGTTCTCCCGCGTTGAAATCTTCCGCGACGAAATCGGATCTTGCCTTTCGGCGGGAGACGCGGCCGGTCTTTTTGGCACGACATCTTATGGCAGCGCCTATGCGCACGCGACCTTTGGCGGCGTCGGCGCCTATATAAGTCTGCTTACAGATGAGCTTGGCGACTGCGGCGAGGCGCTGAAGGTGAAAGCGCCGATCATCGGCGTCGTCGCGGTCAAGGCTGCCTGAATCACCCGCAATCCAGTCAGCGAGCGCCCGGAACGATGATGGCGGTCGCGCCGCCAACCAGCGCGAAGACGAGCGCCGTCAGCAAAGCCGGCGTCAGCCCGGCGCCGACATCAAACGCCCCATTCCCCAGCGAGATTTCAGCAAGCATCGGCGTCGCGCGTCCGACCGCCTCGGTCAAGGTTTCGAACTGCGATGCGGCGATGGCG
>JBGTLL010000235.1:0-4809 GCA_041744115.1 Parvularculaceae bacterium
CAGAAAGCCGGTGCCGATCATCGCCGCCGACGCGCCGAGCGCAAGCACGGCCGCAACGCCGCGCCCGTCCGCGATGCCGCCAGCGCCGATGACAGGCCGATCGACGGCATCGACAATCGCCGGCAGCAGCGCAATGAGGCCAATCGCCAATTTCTCCGCATATGACGGATCGAATGCGCCGCGATGACCGCCTGCCTCAAACCCCTGCGCGATGATGGCGTCGGCGCCGGCGGCGACGGCTTTCTTTGCTTCGCCGACGGTCGTCACTGTCGCAAACCATTTGATCCCTGCTTCCTTGATCCGGCGCGCATAATCCGGCGGGAACAGACCCATGATCGACGAGATCGCGGTCGGCCGCGCTGTGAGCATCGCTTCGCACTGCGCATTGAAATCGGGCGGGGCTGCGTCGCCCGCCTCCGCTGTGACCGGCGGCCCCCACCGGGCGAGAAAATCGCGGACGCGCATCTCTCGGTCGACGTCCCGCTTTGGCGGCGGGTCCGGCGTCCACACATTGATCTGGAACGGCCGATCGCCGCCTGCGCGAAATTCAGCGCTCCAGTCGCCGATCTCGCGCGGCGACATCAACAGCGCGCCGCACGCGCCCATCCCGCCCGCGCTGGCGACAGCGATCGACAGCAATGGCGGGCACGATCCCGCCATCGGCGCGAGGAGAATTGGGACAGACAGTCCCAATGAGTCCGCAAAGCCGATCGCGCGTTGAAGAACGGCTGTCATGCCCGCTTTCGCTTTGCCGGCTTGTGCGCAATGGCCGCGCCGAGGAGGCGGCGCGCCGCCGCCCGCGCTTCGTCGGTGATAACCGCGCCCGACAGCATTCGTGCGATCTCTTCTGTCCGTGCAGCGGCGTCAAGGACAACGACTTGCGTCGTCGTTTCGGTTTTCGAATGTGCTTTTTCAACGCGCCAGTGAGTCGTTGCGCGCGCCGCGACCTGCGGGCTGTGGGTGACGACCAGAACCTGCGTGCCTATCGCCAGCCGGGCGAGGCGTTCACCGACGGCGTCCGCAACCGCGCCGCCGACGCCGGCGTCGACTTCGTCGAAAATGATGACGGTGCGGTTTTCCTTCGCCGCCAGCGCCGCTTTCATCGCCAGCACGAAACGCGACAGCTCGCCGCCGGACGCAATGGTTTTCAACGGACCCAGCGGCGCGCCGGGATTGGTCGCGATCATGAACTCGACAGCATCGACGCCCGCGGGCCCGGCTTTCTGGTCATCGGTGTCGATCGAGGTTGAAAACAGCGCCTTGCCGAGTTTCAACGGTCCCAATTCCCTCGCAACTGCTGCGTCGAGAACCATTGCGGCCGTGCGGCGCGCGTCGGACAATTGGCGCGCAGCGGCGAAATATCCGTCGCGCGCCGCCGTCAGCGCCGTCTCCAGCACGCCGAATTCAGCCGCGCTTTCGTCGAGCATCGCCAACGTGTCGGCGGCTTTCCTGAAAACGTTCGGCAATTGGTCGGCCGCGACGCCATGCTTCCTCGCCGCGGCGCGGATGGCGAAGAGCCGCTCCTCGGTTTCTTCCAGCGCGCGTTCGTCAAGACCAAGCCTTTCGGCCGCTTCTTCGACGGCGCTCCGCGCTTCGATAATCTCCGAGAGCGCGCGATCGAGGCGTTCGATCGCCTTGCTCAAAGGATTGGGATCGCTGGCGAACTGGGCGGAGGCGCGGGTCAGACGATGGGCCGCGGCGGAGAGTTTGCCCTCGAGACCGTCTTCGGACAAAGCGGCCTCCGCGGCGGCGAGGTCCTCGGTCACCTTTTGCGCCGCCATCATATCGGCGCGCCGCGCCGCCAATGTCGCTTCTTCATCCGCCCGCGGATCGAGATCGGTCAGCTCGGAAACGACATGGCGCAGATAATCGGCCTCCTTCAGCGCCTGGTCGCGGGTGCGCCGGCGCTCATCGAGCGCTGCTTCGGCGCTTCGCCATTCCCGCCACAAACAATCGACCTCCGCCGCCTGTTTCAACTGGCCGCCGAACTCATCGACGAGGATCCGGTGCGTCGCGGCGGAAAGGAAACTGACGCCTTCATGCTGGCCATGGATTTCGATCAGCAATTCCCCGATCGTTCTCAGAAGGGCAATCGAAACCGGCTGATCGTTGATGAAGGCGCGGCTCTTGCCGTCGGCGCCCTGGACGCGACGAAGGATCACCTGATCTTCGCAGGAGGCGACGCCGTTTTCTTCCAGCGCGCGCCAGACGGGGTGATCGGCGCCCGGTTCGAAGGCGGCGGCGACAACGCCGCGCCCGGCTCCCCGGCGGATGGCGCCGCGGCCTGACCGCCCGCCGGCGGCAAGGCCAAGGGCTTCAAGAAGGATCGATTTACCGGCGCCGGTTTCGCCCGTGAGGGCCGTCAGTCCTTCGCCGAGCGGCAGCGAAAGCTGATCGATCAGCACAAAGTCCTGAATATGCAGCGCGGTCAGCATGACGTCTCCGCGCTTTTCCTTTTTCTAGAGCTCGGCGTCCGGATCCGGTTCAACGGGACTTTCAATCGATTCTTCGAACGGGTCATCGGACGGCGGTTCGATCACGGGCCGTCCTGCATCCTTCAGCGTCTTTTCTTCGCTTTCGCGTTGCCGCTCCTCGATCTTGCGAATCTCCTTTTCGGAGCGCCTCGGCTTCGATCCCGGTTCCAGAATGCCGTTCTTGCGCATCAGCGCGTAGCCGTCCTCGTACCAGACGGAGCCTGGATAGTTGGCGCCAAGGACCGCCGCCGCCGATCGCGCTTCTTCGACGACGCCGATCTGCAGATAGGATTCAACCAGGCGATAGAGCGCTTCAGCCGTGTGGTTTGTCGTATCATAATTGTCGACCACCATCTTGAAGCGGTTGATCGCGGCGATGTGCTTGCCGTATTTCAGATAATACAGGCCGACATACATTTCCTTGCCGGCGAGGTGGTCGAAGGTGAGGTCAAGCTTCAGCCTTGCATCGCGCGCGTATTCGGTCTCCGGGTAGCGGCGGACCACATCGTTCAAAGCCTGCACGGCGTTGTTCGTATAATCCTGATCGCGGCCGACATCGCGGATCCGCTCGTAAAAGCACATGGCGCGGAGATAATAGGCGTAAGGAGCGTCGCGGTTGCCGGGATGCAATGCAATGAACTGGTCGAGCGTCGTCACCGCGTCGTCATAGTCATTCTGCTGATACTGGGCGAACGCCTTCATCAAGAGGGCGCGCCGCGCCCAGGCCGAATAGGGGTGCTGGCGTTCAACTTCAGCGAACAGCTCGACGGCGTCGTCGTAGCGTTTGCGCTCCATCGCGGTCGATGCTTCCTGGTAGAGGATTTCAACCGGCCGCTCGACATAGGCAAACTTCTCCTTCTTCTTCGAGGAGGAGCCACAGGCGCCGAGCGCAATCGCGGCGCAGGCGGCAAGAACGATAACGCGTACATGGAACATCATAAAATCAAGGGTTTCCTCAGCATCGGCGATCCGAAAGCGGCGCTCAGCCTAGTGTGACATCAGCCTGGGGGAAAGCCGCTCCCGCAAAGTTTCGGCGGCATTCATCGATCAGGCGATCGCCCGCGCCGCCGGGACGGTCATGACGACCCGCTCATAGGCGGCGCGGTCGCCGATCAGGCGACGGAGAAACCGCGCGTTGAGATCGTGGCCCGGCCGGCGCGCGACGATCCGGCCGATGATCGGCGCGCCCGCAAGTCTCAGATCGCCGACGAGGTCGAGCGCCTTGTGAAGCGCGAATTCTTCGGGATCGCGAAGGCCCGCCGGGTTGAGGATGCGGTCGCCATCGACAACGATTGCGTTGTCAAGCGACCCGCCGCGGCTGAACCCGGCTTCGCGCATCGCCGTCACATCGGCCAGCCGGCAAAATGTCCGCGCCTGGGAAAGACGGCGCATCGCCGTCCGGTCATCGAGATCAATCGAGAGCGACTGGGCGCCAATCGCTTCATCGTCGAAGGCGATGGCGACATCGAGTATCCGCCCTTCATAGGGTTCGGCGCGGATCAATCGGTCGCCGTCGGAAACTTCGACCGGCGCCATGATCCTGATCGCCTCGCGCGCGGCGGCAAGCCGTTTCACGCCGACGCGCTCGATCGCCGCGATGAACGGCGCCG
Source organism: Parvularculaceae bacterium (assembly GCA_041744115.1). Lineage (GTDB taxonomy): Bacteria > Pseudomonadota > Alphaproteobacteria > Caulobacterales > Parvularculaceae > Amphiplicatus. The sequence continues at coordinate 4,085 of JBGTLL010000235.1, forward strand.
CGCTGCCGTCGAGGATCGGCATTTCGGCGCCATCGACCTCGACCACGAGATTGTCGACGCCGGCGATCGATAGCGCGGCCATCAGATGCTCGACGGTGGCGATCGAACGGCCAGGGCCGCCGGCAAGCGTGGTGCAAAGCCGCGCGCCGGCGATCGAGGAGACAATCGCTTCAATGAGACCGGACACGCCGCTTTCGGAATCAGGAACGCGAAAGCGGACCCCGGCATTGGCGGGCGCGGGCCGAAGCGTCGCCCGGCAAGGCGCGCCGGAATGCAGGCCCTCGCCCGAAAGCGTGACTGGTCTCGCCAGCGTCGTCTGCTGGATCGCGCGCATCGCTCGCCTTGGCTTTTCGCCGTTTTTCTGACAGCCCCGCCGCGACCATGCGACAGGCGAGAGGGACGTACAAATAACGCATTGTTGCAGCTTATTGCCTGCGTCAGCTTATCTTCTTTTTGCGGAGAAACGACGGAATTTCGAGTTCGCCGTCATCCTCATCGTCGAAGAGATCGCCATGCGCCGTGCGGGCCGGCCGCACCGGCTGGTCCTCGACCCGGATCGTTGGTTCTTCCGCTTTGGGGTTCAGGGACTTCAGAAGATCGAGCGCGGCGATCGAGGTCCGTTGCAGCTCTTCGGCCGCCTCGCGGAACGGATTGCGGGCATGCGCGCGCGGCGCATGCCCGGTCTGGGGCCCGGTCTGGGGCGCGGCGTGCGATCGCGGGGCGGC
>JBGTLL010000236.1:0-15965 GCA_041744115.1 Parvularculaceae bacterium
CGACGTCGCGGCGCGCAATGGAGACATCATTGACGATCCCGCGGAGGTCGGCGGTTGGCCCGTTTTGGCGACCGGCGCCGCGCCCGCGGACGCCGACAGTGACGGAATGCCCGACGCCTTTGAAACCAGCGTCGGGCTCAACCCGAACGACGCCGCCGACCGCAATGGCGACGCGGACGGCGACGGCTACACCAATCTGGAAGAACATCTGAACGAAGCCGCGCGCGAACAGGTCGGGATGGGTTAGAGCGGACGTAGGGCGTGCCGCCTGATTAGCGGTCTGGCGACAGGCGGCGCAGCAAAATCGCGAACTACTTCCAGAAAGACGGCGCCGAAGGCTTCGATCTTGGCGCGGCCGACGCCGAACACCTCGCCGAATTCGGCAAGCGTCGCCGGCTTTTTCGCCGCCATGTCGGCGAGCGTCCTGTCCGAAAAAATGACGAACGCCGGCACGGCGCGCGCATTGGCGAGTTCGCTACGCTTTGCCTTGAGCGCGGCAAAGAGCGCCGCGTTCGCGGGACCGGCGCCGACCGTCGCGGCGACCCGTTCGCGGCTCGCCTGGCGCGGCGCGGGGCGCATCTGGAACCGCGTTTCGCCGCGCAACAAACCCGGCGCGCAAGGGCCGAGCGAAATTCCGCCGAACGCCGGATCGATGCGCAGCAGCGCCGCGGCGTTCATCTGGCGAATGACCGCGCGCCAGTCGTTCTGCTTCCATTTGGCGCCGGCGCCGTAGGCGGAGAGCTTGTCGTGCCCCCGCTCGCGGATCTTCGCGGTGTCAGCGCCCCTCAGAATGTCGATGATGTGCCCGCCGCCGAAAATTTCGCCGGTCGCGCGCACGGCCTCGAGCAGCAGACGCGCATCCTTCGTCGCGTCGAGGAGGTCGGGCGGCGCCCGGCAATTGTCGCAATTGCCGCAGGACGTCGCCGCCTGCCCGAAATGCGCGAGCAGCGCCTGCCGCCGGCAATCGGTCATTTCGCACAAGGCGCCGAGTTCCTCGATGCGCCGCTTCTGGGCGCTGCGCGCCGCTTCGCTCGCTTCTCCGTCAATCATCCTTATACGCCGCATCACGTCGCCCGGTCCATAGAGGAGGATAGCGCGCGCCGGAAGCCCGTCGCGGCCCGCGCGGCCGATCTCTTGGTAGTAGGCCTCGATCGAGGACGGCATGTCTGAATGGATGACGAAGCGGATGTCGGGCTTGTCGATCCCCATCCCGAAGGCGATGGTCGCGACGACGATGAGGTCCGATTCGGCGAGGAAGGCGTTCAATCGCTTTGCTCGCACACTCGCATCAAGTCCCGCGTGATAGGCGACGGCGCGCCGTCCGTTGACGCTGAGGTGACCAGCGATTTCCTCGGTCTGCTTCCTCGACAGGCAATAGACGATGCCCTGTTCGCCGACGTGTTCGCGGACGAGTTCAAGGATGCGATCGGCGGCGCGGCGCTTCCTTTCGATCGCGATGTCGATGTTCGGCCGGTCGAGATTGTGCGTGACCACCAAGGCGCCGGGACGCAGCAGCTTTTCGACGATCTCCTTTTTCGTGCGCGCATCTGCGGTCGCGGTGAAGGCCGCGATCGCGGCCTGCGGAAATTTCTCTTTCAGCGCGGCGAGGAGGAGGTAGTCAGGCCGGAAATCGTGACCCCACTGGCTGACGCAATGCGCCTCGTCGACAACAAAGCGCGCGACGTTAAGGCGCGCCAGCGCGTCCAGCATGCGCGGCGTCATCAGCCGCTCGGGCGCCATATAGAGAAGCTTTGCCTCGCCCGAAGCGGCCGCGCGCCAGTCGGCGACGCTGTCCTCGCGGTCGCGCCCCGAATGAATGACGCCGACACCGGCGCCAAGCGCGCGAAGTTGCGCGATCTGGTTGTCCATCAGCGCAATCAGCGGCGAGACCACGACGGTCAGCCCGTCGCCGATCAGCGCCGGCAATTGATAGCAAAGGCTCTTCCCGGCGCCAGTCGGCATGATCGCCAGCGCATCCTTGCCCGCGATCAGCGCCTCGACGATCTCTTCTTGCCCGGCGCGAAAGCGGTCGAAGCCGAAAATCGATTTGAGGGCGGCGGCGGGGGAGGGCATGACCCGCTTGTAGGGTGCGTCAAGCCGAAGGCGCAATGCGCATACCAGCGCCCGCCTCTCCCTTGGGAGAGGCCAGCGAGCGCAGCGAGCGGGTGAGGGGTCGGCGCTCTCATAGAAAGCGCGGACCCCTCACCCGAAACCGTCCCGGGGCCGGCGAAGGGCCGGCCCCTAAGCGGTTTCGACCTCTCCCAAGGGAGAGGTGAAGGTCCGTGCCCGTTGCATCGACCGAAATCCATAGGAGCCAAAAAAGCCGCAAGCGCGCGCCCGGCGCCGCGATATTCGCCCGGAACGAACATGCGGCGATAATTCGGCATGGTGAGGAGGATACACGAAATGTGGCGTTCGTTAAACCGTAGGGTGCATTAAGGCGAAGCGCAATGCACCGACTCGGCGCCGCACGGTGCATCGCACTGTGCACCCTACCCAGCTACTTTGCGGGCGAACTCTTCTTCGCCGCCTTGATTGTAAACTGGGCCGCCGACGGCGCCGACGCAAATTGCGACTTCAGTTTCATCTCCTCGCCGCAGAAGAATTCCTCGCCGAGGCTTTCAAACCGTTCGCTAAACCGCTGCTTAAGGGCGTCCTCGGCATTTTTGGCGGCGTCGCCATCCGGGTAGGCGGCTGACATCACAGAGAGTTCCCAGCGATGCTTGGCCTTTGGCGGAATACCCTTGTTGACCTCAATAAGGCGACGCTTAACGTCGTTAGAGAACCCGATCTTCACGACCACTTTGCGGATGACAATGTGCTTGTCGCACCCCAGCAACGCGGCGGCTTCACCGTCGTAACGCATCATATAAAGCCAATGATCACCGTCGGCATAGACGCTTTCTCGAGCGCCAAAACTTGGTGTCATCCCTCGTGACGGCCGAAATACCGCTTCGAATCGGATCGACCCTTGGTTGCCAGTATTGACCGGCGGCTCCCCCCACACATTGACCTCAGTAACAGGCAGCTGGAGTACGGTTTCAACTTCGACTCGCGTCAGCTTCGCCCTTTCACGCCCCATGAAACGCGCTTGTTTCGGGACGTAAGTGTCCGTGATCAGGTGATCGACTTCGATACGTCGATCAATTCGCCAAGCGCGTCGAACAGGAAGCGCGTGCGTCCATTTCTCGCCCCAACCTTTATCGTATTTTCGCTGGTGACCTTCCTTGGCGCATTTGTCGATATCGCGAATGCGGTCTAAATCGACTTGGAGAAAGCCGAGAAGTTGACGCCGGTTCAACGCGTCTGTTTCTTGGCTTTCGGCGCCATAAATCAGGAAAAGGTCGCCAGCCGCAGCGTTTTCAGAGAACCAGTTGCGTTCCGTCTCCTTGGTCCAACCAATATAGCCCTGGACCGATGGGTCGAATCCATAAAACGCACGAAGCCAAATGTTCGGAACTTGGTTTTCAATTGAGTTAGAAAAACTCATTCCGCCGCTCCAGTTTCTGGGCGTCAAGCAAGAAGGTACGGTGCATTAAGCCACGCACCGCTCCGGCGCCGTAGGGTGCATTGCGCCTTCGGCTTATTGCATCCTACGTAGTCAACCCCATCGCCTTCCGAAAATTCTCGTCGATCTTGTCCAAAAACCTCTCCGTCGTCAGCCATTTCTGTTCGGCGCCGATGAGGATGGCGAGGTCCTTGGTCATCGAACCGGATTCGACGGTCTTGATGACGGTCTTTTCGAGCGTGTCAGCAAAACGGATCAGCTCGTCGTTGCCGTCGAGCTTGCCGCGATGGGCAAGGCCCCTTGTCCACGCATAGATCGATGCGATCGGATTGGTCGATGTCTCTTCGCCCTTCTGATGCTGGCGGAAATGGCGCGTCACCGTGCCGTGCGCGGCTTCGGCTTCGACGGTTTTGCCGTCGGGCGTCATCAGCACCGACGTCATCAGCCCCAAGGAGCCGAATCCTTGCGCGACCGTGTCCGACTGCACGTCGCCGTCATAGTTCTTGCACGCCCAGACATAGCCGCCCGACCATTTCATCGAGGCGGCGACCATGTCGTCGATCAGGCGGTGCTCATAGGTTCCCTTGAAGGCCGCGAATTTATCCTTGAACTCCGCTTCCCACATTTGGTCGAAAATGTCCTTGAAGCGGCCGTCATATTTCTTGAGGATCGTGTTCTTGGTCGAGAGATAAATCGGATATTTGCGGTTCAGCGCGAAATTGAAACAGGCTCTGGCGAAATCGCTGATCGACTCGTCGAGATTGTACATCGCCATATAAACGCCCGCCGACGGCGCGTTGAAGACGTCCTTCTCGATCACCTCTCCATTCGCGCCCTCCCATTTCATGGAGAGGCGGCCTTTGCCGGGGAACAGCATGTCGGTCGCGCGGTACTGGTCGCCGAACGCGTGGCGGCCGATGATGATCGGCTGCGTCCAGCCGGGGACAAGGCGCGGCACATTCTGCATGATGATCGGCTCGCGGAAAACGACGCCGCCGAGAATGTTGCGGATGGTGCCGTTCGGCGACTTCCACATTTCCTTGAGGCCGAATTCCTTCACCCGCGCTTCGTCGGGCGTGATCGTCGCGCATTTGACGGCGACGCCGTATTTTTTCGTTGCTTCGGCCGACAGCGCCGTCACCTCGTCATTGGTGCGGTCGCGGTTCTCGATCCCGAGGTCGAAATATTTGAGATCGATGTCGAGCCATGGGTGGATGAACCTGTCCTTGATCATCTTCCAGATGATCCGTGTCATCTCGTCCCCGTCCATTTCGACGACGGGGTTTGCGACCTTGATTTTCTTCATGAATTCTTGACCTGTGACGGGCGCGACGGGCGCGAGGGAATGCTGCGGCGAGCCTATAGCATTGAGGGCCTCTGGCGCAAAGGCGCGCCAGGCCTTGCGCCGGTGGCGGCGGCGACGGCAAGAAAGCCGGAATGAAATCGCCCACTCCAAATGCAAAGGTAAGAATCGCGCGGGGCAAGGGAGCGCTGTCCGCGGCGCCGGCAGTTGTGCTGGTCGAACCTCAACTTGGCGAGAATATAGGCGCCGTTGCGCGGGCGATGCTGAATTTCGGCATGTCGGAACTGGTGATCGTCAATCCACGCGACGGCTGGCCGAACGAGAAAGCGATCGCGATGGCGTCGGGCGCCGGCGCCGTGCTCGAGCGCGCGCGCATTGCCGCGAACCGCGCGGAAGCGCTCGCCGATTACAACCATGCGCTGGCGATGACGGCGCGCCCGCGCGAGTTGCTGTTGCCGGTGTTCTCTCCGCGGCAAGCGGCTGAGGCGCTGAAAGAGCGCACCGATCGCGGCGAGCGGTGTGCGATCATGCTGGGGCCGGAGCGCGCGGGCCTTTCCAATGACGACATCGCTCGCGCCGACGGCGTCATCGCGATCCCGGTCAATCCGGCGTTCGCGTCCCTCAATCTCGCGCAGGCAGCCGTCGTTATCGCCTATGAATGGGCGATCGCCGACGGCCGCGCGCCGGCGCCAGCGGATCTTGACGCCGCGCCGCCGGCGACGAGGGAGCAGTTCGAAGGATTTATAGCGCACCTGTTCGAAACGCTGGACGCCGCGCGGTTTTTCTACCCGCCGGAAAAGCGCGCGGCCCTCGAACGCAAGATCAGGACGCCGTTCGCGCGCGCCGGTCTCACCGAAGGCGAGGTGCGGACATTTCGAGGCGTTATCAAGGCGCTGACAGGCCGGCGCCCGAAAGACTGACCCGCGCGAGGAAAACGGTCTACAATCAGGAAGCTGCGCCGAGGGAGAAGATGGATGCAATCGAGATTGAAGTCGATGGCGGCAGCGGCCGCGCTGGCGGTCGCGATGCTCGTGGCGTGCGGCGGCGGCGAACAATACGACGCGATCATCAAAGGCGGAACCATCTATGACGGAACTGGCGCGCCGGGTGTCATCGGCGATGTCGCCATCAAGGACGACCGAATCGTCGCTATCGGCGATCTGAAGAATGCGCGCGCAGACAAGGTGATTGACGCGACGGGGATGGCTGTCGCGCCCGGCTTCATCAATATGCTGAGCTGGGCGGTCGATGATCTCATTCATGACGGCAGAAGTCTCGGCGATATCAGACAGGGCGTGACGCTCGAAGTCTTTGGCGAGGGCGTATCCTGGGGGCCGCTGAACGACGCCATGAAGGCTGAATTCAAGGAGCGTCAAAGCAATATCACCTACGACATCGAGTGGACGACGCTCGGCGAGTATCTCGACTTTCTCGAGAAGAAGGGGATTTCGACCAATGTCGCGTCTTTTGTCGGAGCGACATCGGTGCGCATCCACGAAGTCGGATACGACAATCGCGCGGCGACACCGGAAGAACTGAAGCGCATGCAGGAGCTCGTGCGCGCCGCGATGCGCGAGGGCGCGCTCGGAGTCGCGTCGTCGCTGATCTACGCGCCGGCGAATTTCGCCTCGACCGGGGAACTGACAGCGCTGGTCAAGGCCGCCGCCGAATTTGACGGCATGTACATCTCGCATATCCGGAATGAATCCGGGCAGCTGCTCGACGCGGTCGATGAACTGATCGCGATCGCGCGCGAGGCTGGCGCGCCCGCCGAAATCTATCATCTGAAGGCAAGCGGAAGCGACAACTGGGACAAGATGGATGCAGTCATTGCGAAGGTCGAAGCGGCAAGACGGGAAGGCCTCGCCATCACCGCCGACATGTACAATTACCCGGCGAGTTCGACCGGCCTCGACGCCGCGATGCCGCTCTGGGTGCAGGAGGGCGGACATGACGCCTGGGTCGCGCGCCTGAAGGATCCCGCCCTCCGCGCGCGCGTCGCGGCGGAAATCCGCGATCCCAAAGGCGGCGAAGCGGGCTTTCGCAACGCCAGTGGCGCCGAGGGCGTCCTGCTGATCGGATTCAAGAACCCGGCCTTGCGCAAATACACGGGGCGCACGCTCGCCGAGGTCGCGACCGAGCGCGGGACTTCGCCGGAGGATACAGCGATTGATCTCGTCATCGAGGACGACAGCCGCGTCGATGTCGTCTATTTCACGATGTCGGAAAACAACATCAGAAAACAGATCGTGCAGCCATGGGTCTCATTCGGCTCCGACGGCGGATCGATGGCCCCCGAAGGCGAATTCCTCGAAAAGAGCACGCATCCGCGCGCCTACGGGAATTTCGCGCGCGTTTTTGCGAAATACGGCCGCGAGGAGAAACTGCTGACAGTCGAGGAGGCGGTCCGGAAATTGACCCTCGCGCCGGCGCTCAATCTGAAACTGAAGGATCGCGGCCGGCTCGGCGAGGGGTCCTATGCCGATGTCGTCGTATTCGATCCGGAGACCATTCAGGACCATGCGACGTTCAAGGAGCCGCACCAGCTTGCAACCGGCGTCAAACATGTCTTCGTCAACGGCGTTCTGACGCTTGAAAACGAAGAACACACTGGCGCGACTGCGGGCCGTGTCGTCAGGGGCCCCGGCTGGACCGGCTGGGACGAGGCGCAATAGACCCAATGCGGACGATTGAAAAGATCGATCGCGCCGCGGCGCTGTCGGGACATCGCTTCCGCTATTACGATTTCCTGATGGCGGGAACCTGCGTCATCATCGTCTGCTCGAACATCATCGGCGCCGGCAAAGTGGCGGCGGTTGGCCCGTTCTCGTTCGGAGCGGGCATCCTGTTCTTTCCGCTGTCCTATGTCGCCGGCGACGTGCTGACCGAGGTTTACGGGTACGCAAGAGCGCGGCGCGTGATCTGGGCGGGCTTTGCCGCCGCGGCGTTCGCCGCGCTGATGGCGGCGTTCATCACCGCCATTCCACCGGCGCCCGCATGGAACGTCGATGTCGGCGGCCTTTCCAAGCAGGACGCGTTCGCCTTGAATTTCGGCCAGGCGCCGCGCATCGTCGCCGCCTCGTGTTTCGCCATCTGGGCGGGCGAACTCGTCAACGCCTTCGTGCTCGCCAAGATGAAAATGGCGTCCGGCGGCAGGAATTTGTGGCGGCGCACGATCGGCTCGACAGCGGTCGGGCAGGGCGTCGATACGCTCATCTTTTATCCGCTCGCCTTCGCGGGCGTCTGGTCCGGCGACTTGCTGCTGACGGTGATGACGACAAACTATTTTCTGAAAGTCCTGTGGGAAGCGCTGCTGACGCCGGTCACCTATCGCGTCGTCGGGTTCCTGAAGCGCGCCGAAGGCGTCGATGTTTATGATGCGGGAACGGACTTCACGCCGTTTTCGGTGAAATCCTGATCGGGAGCGGACCATGAAACGAGTTTCACTGGCGGCCCGCGCGGCGGCGTTTGCGATCGCCGGCTGCGGACAAACGAATGAGCCGACGATTGCCGGTCCCGATCCGTCGGCTGAAATCAACGCAATCGCCGACGAATATCTTGCGGCGGCGCTCGAATTGACGCCGTTCGCTGTTGTCTATGCCGGCCTCGGCGATGTTGTCGATGAAGATCATGCGGCGATGGAGAAGAATTCGCCAGAAGCGCTGGCGCGATTGCAGGGCGTGGAAGACCGGTTGTCGGTCCGTCTTGCGAGGATCGACGCCGCGGGCCTCGCCCGCCGCGCCGACTGGGTGCTTTACGAAACGCTGAAAGAATCGCTGGAGGCGGCGAAGGGCCAGCGCATCTGCAAACTGCATCTGTGGGGAGTCAACCACATGTTCGGCTGGCAGAACGCCTTTCCGCTGGTCGCCGCCGCGCAACCCGTATCGACGCCGGTGATGCGCGCCGAAGCGCTGGCGCGCTGGCGCCAGCTGCCAGCATATCTTCAGCGGGAACAGGCAAATCTCGACGCAGGCCTGGCGGCGGGTTACTCGGCGCCAAAGCGTGTTGTCGCGCGCGTCGTCGCGCAGCTTGACGCGATCCTCGCCGCGCCGCCGGAACAGACGCCGTTTCTCGCCTTCGCCGCCGGCGTTGAAAACGATGAAGCGTTTACGGCGGCGATTGCGAAACTCGCTGTCGAGGAGATTGCCCCGGCGGTCATGGTTTTTCGCGACTATCTGCGCGACGCCTATATGCCGAAGGCGCGAGACGCGCTTTCAATCACCCATGTGCCAAACGGCGCCGAATGCTACGAGGCGCAGCTGCGCCAGTATCACACCGCGACGATCGGCGCGAAGGCGACTTACGAGCGCGGTGAGGCGGCTGTCGCCGCGAATAAAGCCGCTGTCATCGAACGGGGCGAGGCGATGTTCGCTGAAAGCGATTTCGCGGCGATCCTCGCGCGCGTCAAGAACGAGGCCGCCAACCGCTTCAGCAGCGAAAGCGACCTCATTGCCGCGACGCGCGCGCAGGTTCCGGTGACGCGCCGGAAGGTTGCGCCCTTCTTCGCATCTCTGCCGGCGCAGGAGCTTGTCGTCGAGCCGTTTCCGGACTTTCTGAAAGGCACGGGGCAATCCTCCCGGTACGAACCGAAACCGGCCGCGGACGGGGCCGCGACCTATCGCATCAACACCGATGACTGGGCGACTCAGACGCGCGGCGAAGCGGAAATCGTCGTTGTCCATGAAGGCTGGCCCGGCCACCACCTCCAGATCGCGACCGCCTATGCGATCGAAGGGCTGCATCCGCTGACCAGACTCCTCGGCTCGACCGCCTATATCGAGGGCTGGGCGCGTTACGCCGAGCGGCTCGCCGAGGAAGCGGGTCTTTATGAAAGCGGCTACGGCGCGATCTCGCGGCGCGCCTGGCCGGCGCGCGGCATGGTTGTCGATCCCGGGCTCCATGTTTACGGCTGGACGAACGAACAGGCGAAAGCCTTCCTCATCGAATCGGGCCGCTTCGATGAAAAGACTTCCGAAATCGCGCTCGATCGCATCGCCGTCATCCCCGGACAGCTTACCGCCTACGATACAGGCGGCCTCGAAATCATCGCCTTGAGAAATGACGCGATGACGCGGCTCGGCTCGCGGTTCGACATCCAGTCGTTTCACGAGCGCGTTCTTGAAAACGGCGCCGTGCCGCTCGCCGCGCTTCGCCAGCATGTCGAGACATGGATCGCGTCGGAGGACAAGAAGTAGGGAGGGATGAAATCCCGCCATACGATCCGTATACGCATTAAATGGATGATTTCCCGTCACTCATTCCCGCGCTTCGGGGCCCGTCCTTCGAGACGCCGCGTGAAGAACGCGGCTCCTCGGGACGGGGACCGTGGGTGTTTCAACAGGAACTTCCTCATCCCGAGGAGCGGCCCTCCCTCACCCTGAGGAGCCGCCGAAGGCGGCGTCTCGCAGGGGGCCGCGTCTCGAAGGATGAGCCGCGAGCGCGGATGCCGTCGAAGCCCCGAACCCGGTTGACAATTCGTTTGCGCGGGACCGGCAATCCGTTCGAATCCGTTGACGCCGAACGCCGAAACGATCATCGCGCGGCGCGGCCGCGCGAATGATCAACCTTGCTTCTTCATCGAATCTTCGCCGAGTCGGGCAAAGTTATCCCCCTCCTTTTTTCGCGTCGTAAGATGCTCCTCGCCGGAGCTGGAGAGACGTTGAGCTCGACCGTTCCTCAGCGGCTTCGGCATGGCGCGCCCGGTCTCTGTCGCTGCTTACGGAAGCGATACGCCGGGCCGGTAGTCAGGCCCGGGCCGCACCTGTTCGCGATAAGCGCAACAAGGGCCGCGCGGGAGACGATCCCGAAAAAAGCGCCTTCCAACCTGGAAGCGCGGCCGTTTCTAGCAGGACGGCAAGCTCGCTCTTCCGGGGATTGCGCGGGACTGAACCGAAAGTCTCGACGTACAAACCATAGGGACTTGTCCCGCGCGGCCTCTCTCCAACCTTCGGGGGATTAATCCTCCCCGCGAAAACGAGACCCCGCGCCCAATGGTTCAGGGCGCGGGGGATCGTGTTTTCGGGACGGACGAGAGCGGCCGACACTTGCATGCGAAGCGCCATCTCCTAAATGTCAGTAATAGGGCGAGACAGGAGCGGGACCGGCGTCGATGAGCGAGAATTTAATCCGTACAAAGCGGATTTTCCGGTAGGGAACCAGCCTTCGCCGAGACCTCCGTCCGGCGCCTCCTGACGGCCTCCACGAGGCGGGTTCGCCCCGAAATTCCCCAAAAAGCGGAACCTGAGACAACTGTTTCATCCGGTCCGTGCGCCAGCGAAAATTTTTCGTGGTTAATTAATCATGACCATCTTGCGGCGCATTGGAAATGGTGTAGCTCTCTCCGGTGCGAGCACCGTCGCCCGCATTTTGTATGGGGATACTTATGTTGTTCTTGAAATCGATTACGGCCGCGGCGGCGTTATCGATCGTCGCGCTTTCCTCGTCGGCGACGGCGAACGTCATCACCATCGGCGGTTCGGCGACCATCACCTGCACGCCGTCCTGCTCCACGATTGTCGGCGGCAGCATCGTCGATGTTGTAGGACCGGGCCTCTCCGGAACGCCGGGGTCGCTCTCCGCATCGCTCGGCGATCTCTACAGCTTCAGCCCGTCGAACCCGACGGAAGAGTCTTTGGCCCTCAACGTTCTTGCCGGCACGAGTTTTGGCGCGGGGACGCAGACGGATACCGGCGGACTTGGCTCGGTGTCGTTTTCGACGACGGCGCAATGGATCGCGCTGAAGCTTGGCGTTGGCACCTTCTTCGTGTTCAATCCGGGTCCGTCGCTGCAGATCAGCTATCTGAAAAACAACCTTCGCGGCGGCGGGCTCAGCCACTACACGGAATTCGGCGAAACCCCGCCGATCCCGGTTCCAGGCGCGCTCTGGCTGATGGGATCGGCGCTTGCCGGCCTCGGCTTTGCCAAACGCCGCAAAAAAGCGGCTTGAGATTATTGATCCGATCAGGAAAAGCCCGCTCAGGCGGGCTTTTTTCTTTCGATTCTGGCGAATTTGACAGAACAACAGCCCGCCGGTATTAGGCCGCCCTTCTGATGACGGGAGGCGCGCAGCCGCCGTTGCAATCGCCTTATGGGATCAGCCCTCAAGGCCGGAGCGCGCCAATAGCGAGGATCCGTGACCAAACGACTGAGCGCAAAATACAAGATCGACCGCCGGGTGCAGGAAAATATCTGGGGCCGTCCGAAATCGCCGTTCAATCGGCGCGAGACGCCGCCCGGCATGCACGGAGCGCAGCGCAAGACGAAAACCTCGGATTACGGGCTTCAACTGCGCGCCAAGCAGAAGCTCAAAGGCTATTACGGCAATATCTCCGAACGCCAGTTCGAGAAAATCTATGTCGAAGCGATCCGCCGCCGCGGCAACACCGCCGAGCATCTGATAGGCCTTCTCGAAAGCCGGCTCGACGCTGTCGTCTATCGCGCGAAGTTTGTGCCGACCGTGTTCGCCTCGCGCCAGTTCATCAATCACGGCCACGTCAAGGTGAACGGCCGGCGCACCAATATCCCGTCCTTCCGCTGCAAGCCGGGCGACATCGTCGAAGTCCAGGACAAATCAAAAAACATGGCGCTCGTCCTTGAAGCGCTGCAGAGCGCCGAGCGCGACATCCCGGACTATGTGGAAGTCGATCCGAAAAAGATGACGGCGACTTATATCCGCGTCCCCGAACTCGCCGAGGTTCCCTACGCCGCGAAGATGGAGCCGAACCTCGTCGTCGAGTTTTATTCGTCTTGAGTGATACCAAAGGCCCTGCAAAACCTGTGTTGACCTCGTCGAGGCCCAGTGCGACTCGGACCTTCTTCGTTAAGGACCGCAACCCGTCATCCTTCGAGCGGGCGCAAGTCACTGCTTGCGACCGTTGATATTATTGCGAAGAAAGGCCGTTCGGGCTGAGGTCGGGCAGCTCCATCCACTTTTGCGCATCGTAGGTCGCGGTTCTGAAGTCCGGTCCGCATCGCAAATCGGTCGCCGTCACCGAGTTGACCGATACATGTTTTTTTGGATTGTCGAACAAGGAAACCGTCAATTGCACATGGCTGACGTTGTCGGACAAAAGTTTATTGAGCTGGCTCCCCGCGTCGTTTTTCATTGAATTGACGATGTCGTTGATCTGAGAAAAATGCTGCTTCATTGCGCCGTTTTCGATCGCCTTCAGCGCGGAGGGCCAGAAGTTTCCTTGACGATCCTGCACCGTCGGGGTGCAAATCTGGATCACCTGGGCCGCGAGCGATGACGGCGTCGGGCCGGGGGCAGCGGGGATTTGCGCCGCGCAACCGGGAGCATTAAACAGCGCGCACAGCCCGGCGGCCATCATATCGACGACCGCGGCCTTTTTCTGCTCGTTTTCCGCGGCCTCCTCCGGGGTGAGATCGTCCGAACACCCCGAATATTCGACCTTGCAGCCGCCGTTTCCGGGCAATTTCCGGCAAGCGTCAAGAGCGGCTGCTTCGGCCTCGCCTCGCGTAAGGTCGATAGCGTCGTTGCCCCCGCCCAACGCGGCAAAAGCCGTGTCGCCAATCGCCAACGCGCCGCAGGAATTGACGTACCACGTCACAACCTTGCATCGGTCGGGAACGCCGGAATTGGAGCGGCAATGACCCAGGACCAGATCGCTTGCTTCTTTGCTGGTGGCGGCGCCCATTGATTTAGATGTATGGCCGTCGCCGAAGGAATGCGCGATCGCGCCGAACGAGATCGCAGCTTCCGCCTGTGGACCGTCAAAGTCGCACTGGCACGTTCCCATGCACGCGTCCCCTTGCGGCCCGAAGCCGCACCAGTCCCGGCACTCCGGGCATTCGCTCCGCGCCGGGGACAACTGGACGAAAAACGCGATGCTTGCCGCGAGAATTATGGCGCCGATCGATTTAAGCATAAGCAGGCGCCCCCTGGGGTTTTAAGCCGACTTGCGAGACTTCACTTTACGCTTAAACCCGTTGGCGCCTCAAGCTTCGCCGCGGCAAGATCGATATGGCGGGCCAATTTCACGGTGAAGCGCCGCGCGATCGGGCGGCTTTTTGTTGCGGCTCGGGTTCGTGCTACGCGGCCCATCCTTCGAGACGCCGCGTGAAGAACGCGGCTCCTCAGGATGAGGAGTTTTATTGGCTGAGACAGAGACCTCCTGAGGAGCGCCTCTTGGCGCGTCTCGAAGGATGGGCGGCAAACGCCGATGCCGCTCGCTACTCCGCGACCTTCTTCTTCAAATCCGAAATCAGCGCGTCGATGCCCGCGGCGCCGCCGCCATTGTTGGCGATCACCGATTTGAATGTCGACTGCTGTTCGATGGCGAGCCAGACGCCGGACGCGCCGGCGTCGACGATCGACTGCGCGCCGTCTGTTCCGCGATAGACGCGCCAGTGGACGACGAGATCCGCGTACTGGCTGCCGGGTTTCGCGCCGACGACCTTTGAATTGACGATAAGGTCGCGCTCGCTTCGGTCGATGCTGTCAGTAACGACGAGACTTTCGCCGGTATAGGGGTCGAGCATCGTTTGATAGACGGTGGTCGCATATTGCCGGAACAGCGGCAAATATTCTGCAAGCTGCGCGTCCGTCGCCTGGCGCACATACTGGCCGAGCGCAAAGCGCGCGACGCGGTCCATATCGACATATTTGTCGACGAGCGTTTCGATGCCGGCGTTGCGGGCGGCAAGGTCAGGCGCGGCAAACACGCTGTTCGCATCAACGAGAACGCCGGCGACAAAGGCCTCCGCGGCGTCATCGGCGAGAGCTGGCGACATGCCAGCACAAATAATCGCGGCGGCGCCCGCCGCAACGCGGCGCATGCGGGAAAAACTGAATGTCATGCTTTGGCCTACTCCTGAAACGCCTCTACTCAAGCTCATCGAATTCTTCGTAATCGCCAATGTCGGGAAGGTCGCTGTAATCGACCTTGCCGTTGGCGATCTCGCGTTTTCGCGCCTGCAGATAGAAGCTGCGGAAGGACGCGTAATAGTCGAGCGACTTCGCTTCGATTTCGGCGAGCGGATCGAGGAACTGCTCGCGCGCCGAAACGCCGCCGGCGCCGGCGCGCGCATAGCCCGCAATGTCCGCGGGCGGGGTCCGCACATAAAATAGCGGATCCATCCCGCGTTCCGCAAACTGTCCGAAGGCGTCGCGCGCGGTCGACGGCCCGAGCAGCGGCATAAAGAGAAAGGGACCGGACCCGACGCCCCACACCGCAAGCGTCTGGCCGAAATCTTCGCCATGCGCCGGAATGCCGATGTGCGCCGCGGGGTCGGCAAAGCCGCCGGCGCCGATCGTTGAATTGACGACGAAGCGCGACAGGGTTTCGCCCGCGCGGCCGATTTCGCCCTGCAGAAGGTCGTTCACGAACACAACAGGCGCCCGAATGTGGGCGAGGAAACGGCGAAGGCCGCGGCGGCCGACTTTCGGCGTCGCCGCGCGATAAGTCTTCGCCGCAGGAATGAGCAAAGCGTCATCGAAAAAAAGATGCGCCGAAAACATTTTGCGGTTGAAGCCTTCCCAAGGGTCGGCGACATCCGTCGCCGACGCCTCCGTGACGGCCCCGTCAATCTCGGTTTGCGCCACCGGCTCGTCGGCGACCGATTGGTCGCCGACGACGCCTTGCGCCGCCGCCGCGCCGATCGACAGCGCCGCGGCGATCCCGCCGAGGAGGCTTCCGGTCACGCCGACTGACGCCATTTTATTACCCCTGACCAACCGGAAATGCCCGGTCCAGCCTGATCATGCTAGCGGCGGAGATTGGCCGGATTGCGGCGTTCTGTCCACCGGAGGGCCTCGTTCAATCTTGCCGACGATATAAGGATATGTTTATATCTAACGGCGTAAAGAACTGCAATGTCTATGAATCTCGACGGCATTCTCAATATATTTCGTGCGATCGGCGAGGAAACGCGCCTGCGCATCATGGCGCTCCTGTTGCGGGGCGAGCTGACCGTCAGCGAGATCACGCAGATTCTCGGCCAGAGCCAGCCGCGTATCAGCCGCCACCTCAAAATCCTGACCGACGCCGGCCTCGTCGATAAATTCCGCGAAGGGTCGTGGATGTTCTACCGCGCGCTTGCGCCGGCCCCGGAAGCGACCATGGCGATCCTCGGCGCTGTCAGCGCGCTAGGCGCCTCGGGCGACCGGGTGATTGCGCGCGACCGCGACCGCTT
>JBGTLL010000237.1:0-1981 GCA_041744115.1 Parvularculaceae bacterium
CCGCGCCCGCTTTGACGGAACGACATCGCGCACCGCGCGGCGCCAGAGCGCGCGCTCATCCTCGCTGATGTCCCGGCCGCGCCGCGTCACAATTGGGGCGCACGCGGCAGGCGACCGGCCAGTGCGACCGGCAACAGCACATACATTTCGCCGATTTCGTTGAAAGCCCCGGCAACCTCGCCCGCGAGCGGGCCGCTGCCGACAAAGATGTCGCCCCTGACCGGTCCCTTGATCGCGCCGCCCGTATCCTGCGCGATCATCAGTCTCCGGACGGGATCCGTCTTCGTATCCGCGGCCCCCGGAATATCGATCCAGACCGGCGCGCCGAACGGCGTGTAGCGCGGATCGACCGCGAGCGAGCGGCCGGAAGACAGCTGGACGCCTTCGGACCCGATCGGCCCCAAACTGTCATCCGGCAACCCGTCAAGCACGCGAAAGAAAACGAAGGATGCGTTTGATTCCCTGACCGCGCGCGCGTCGGCGGACGGGGCATCATTCAGCCATTTCCGGATCGTCTGCATGCTGACGGCCTCTTTGGACAGCGCGCCGCGCTGGATGAGGGTCCTGCCGATCGCGGTGTATGGCATGCCGTTGGTGCCGTCATAGCCGACACGGAGTTCCCGGCCCGCGATCGAGAGGCGCCCCGACCCCTGGATCTGCAGAAACAGGAGGTCCGTCGGCCGCATGTATGCGAGGACGCGCGCCCGGCCTGCGAGCGCGCCGCCATTGATTGCGGCATGGTCCGGATAAGGATCAAGCGCGCCGCCGACGACGTTTCCGGCGATCCTCTGTCCCGCGAGTTCCGGCCTGAAGCGGCCAAGATCGACCATGACAAGATCGGCGGGACGCGCATAGACGGCGGCGGAAAAGGCGCCCGTGCGCACGGCGCTCGCCTCGTAGAACGGCTCGAAATAGGCGGTAAATCGGCCTGTCGCCGAATGTTTCTCCGCCTGTTCCCCGGTCTCGCCTCCGCCCGCCAGACGCATCCGCTCGTAAATCTTTACCGGGCGGAAATGATACTCGTAGAAGGCGCGCGCGGCGCCATTGCGGGCGTTGTCGTCGGAGTAGCGCTGGCCCGCGACGCGGGCGGCCTCCGCGCAGGGGAGGCGCCAGTCGGCGACCGCGCCGGCGAGGGTCAATCCGGCGGGTGCTCCGGGCCCAAGCGATTCCAGGGGATTGGCCGGCGCATCGTCGGGCAGTTTCAACAGCCGCTCGCAAGAGAGCGCGAGAACGGCGAGCGTGTCGGCCGCGTTATCGGATCGCCAGCCGGCGAGGTCGCTAAAGGACGCCGGTTCAAAAGCAAGACCCGCCGGCTCGTAGACGGCGTCCGCGGGCGGCGCCGGGCGATCGCCGATCACGCCCGAAAATGTCAGCACGACAACACCGATTGCGATCAGGGTGGCGGCGACCAGCGCGCGGGAGATATTTCTGTCGTTGAGAAGATCCAAAAGGCGCCCCGCCCCCCGCGATGATCCGCGTCAGGCGCCGGTGGCGACCAGCATCCAGTTCGGATCGGCGGCAGTGACCGCCCTTGTGAACGTCCAGCGATCCTTGACGAGGTCGATTCGCACGGGATCTCCAGCGATCACCGCGCCGCCCTTGTCAAATGTCGTCCGCACCTGATTCGAGGTGAATTCGGCGACGGCGACAAGATTGCCCTCTTCAATCCTTGAGGCGGCGATTTTCGCGCCCTCGATGCCGACAAATTTGAGATCGGAACGATGGCCGGCGCTTTCGCGCGCCGCGACCGCCGACCGGAAGGCGTCGAACACGGACGGGCTCAAAAAGCGGCGAATGCTCTTCAGATCGCCCGCCGCGAACGCTTCAACGATGATCTCGTAAGCGGCGCGCGCGCCTTCGAGGAATTTGCCCTCGTCAAAAAGAGGATCGGCCGCGCGCAAAGGTTCGGCCGCCGCCGAGACCGGCGGCATTGGCGCCGCGACCAGCGCTTCGGCCGCGGCGTCGGCTTCCCGGTCCGGCC
>JBGTLL010000238.1:0-15366 GCA_041744115.1 Parvularculaceae bacterium
GACCGCGACCGCGACGAGCTTTCCGGCGCCGCGCGCGCCGGCGCCAATCGAATCAAGACGCCGGACGAACATTTCGCGGCGCTGTTTGCGTTTTACGCGTCGCTCGCCGAAAAAAGAACGAGGCGCCGCCGCGCCGCATAAGACACCACGCTACATAAAACCCTTGCCGCCGGTTCGGGATTGAGCGGCGCCGGCATGTGACAGTTTCGTGGAGACTGGCGCCGCCCGGTTCACAAGCGTGCGCAAAAGCGCCATCACGGCGCTTGCCGGGCCCGCCGGCCGGACCGATCGATGATGCTTGGCGCCAGAGTAGCCGCACGCCTTGAAAGCGCGCGCGCCATCGCCCGCAGGCCAGCGGTCAGGCGGGTGCTGATTTGCGTCCAATATGCGATGCTCGCCGGCGTCATCCTCTTTCTGGTGTCGCGTCTGTCGGCGGTCGGATGGAGCGAGGTTGTCGAGGCGCTGCCGACGTCGCCGCTGTTTTATCTGATCTTCACCGTGCGCTATCTCGCGCTGCCGCTGTCGGAAATTCCAACCTATGAGATCGTCTGGCGGCGCTCGCTGTGGCGGCACTTTTCCGCCTTTATCCGCAAGCGCGTCTATAATTTCGCGGTCATGGGTTATTCCGGCGAAGCGTTCTTCAGCCTGTGGGCGCGGCGCAATCTCGACATTTCCGACCGCGACATTCTGGTCGGGGTCAAGGACAACAATCTGATTTCCGCGCTGGTGTCGAACCTTGCGACAGCGCTCCTCGTCACCGCGCTTTTTTTCAGCGGCCGCTTGCGCGACGGCCTCGATGCGCTCCCGGGATCCGCCGCCCTCTTCGCGCTGGCTTTTGTTTCGGCGTCGAGCCTTGCCGTCGCCGTCATCGTCTTCCGGCGAAAGATCATGGACCTCCCCAAAGGCGTCATGCCGAAACTGATGGCGATCAACAGCGCGCGGATGACGCTGATCCTCGTTTTGCATGCGTTGCTTTACTGGTCGGCGATTCCGGAAGCGCCCCTCTCCGGATGGTTTGTGTTCATCGCGCTTCAGCTGGTGCTGACCCGCGTCCCGTTCGTCCCCAATCTCGATATCGTCTTTCTGACCGCGGCGCTCCATCTCGCCGCGGTCGTCAGCGTCCCGGAAGCGATGATCGCCGGGATGCTGGTCGCTGAGGCCGGCCTGTCGCAGCTATTCAATGGCGCGCTGTTCGCGGCGACTGCCCATCTTGCCTTAAAACAGCGCGCCGCCGCGCCGGAAGTCTCGTTGGGGGCGATCCGGCCAGCCATTGTCAGGCGCCGGAAATGAAAAGACGCGCACACGCGCCGCCGCAATTCCACCGCCGCGATGCTTTCTTGATGGCCCGGAATTCGCTACAGACGGCGCTCGACGCCGTTCCGACACGCAATCGAGCCCGGGAGGGCGCCCCTCACCTATGGGTCTGCTGGACCGCTATATCCTGCGATCGGTCGCAACCCCGTTAAGCCTCGCGCTGTGCGTGGCGGCGATGCTGCTTCTCATCGAGCAGATGCTGCGGCTCTTCGACTTCGTGCTCGCCGAGCAGGGGCCGGTCGATGTCGTCTGGCGGATGCTGGCGAACCTGCTGCCGCATTATCTGAGCCTTGCCTTGCCGCTCGGCGCCTTCCTTGGCGTCCTCCTCGCCTTCCGCAACCTGTCGATGTCGAGCGAGCTTGACGCGATGAATTCAAGCGGCGTCTCGATCGGCCGCCTGCTGCGTCCTGTCTATGCGCTCCTCATCCTGCTCGCCGTCTTCGATTTCGGCCTCGTCGGCTTTATCAAGCCTTACGCGCGCTACGAATACGACAAGATCCGCTTCGACGTGACCAGCGGCGCGTTCGGCATCAAGATTCCGCAAGGCGAGTTTGTCGATATCACGGATAACGTCACCATCCGCCTTGGCACGGTCGACCCGGTGGCGAAGGAAGCCAGGGACATCTTTCTCGAAATGCGGGAGGCGAAAGGCCGCCGCACCGTCATCACCGCCGAAAAGGGCGGCATTTCAACGACGCCGGAGATCACGCGCCTCCTCCTGAAACTGGCGAGGGGGCGCCAGCTTCTGATCGACAATGACGGGACGCGCGTCAGAACGCTCGACTTCGACACCTTCGACCTCGAGATCGACCTGCCCGCGATCGCCGTCTTCAGGGCGCGCGGCGGCGACGCCGACGAGGCGACCTTCACCGAAATCGTCCGCCTGCTGAATAGCGAGGGCGCCGCCTCGTCGCCATTATGGCGGCCCTACCGCGCGCAGTTTCACTGGACGCTGCTTCATCCGCTGACCTTCCTCGCTCTGCCGGTCCTTGCGGTCGCCATGGGCGTCACCGGCCGGCGCAAGGCGTCGAACCTGAAACCCGTCCTCGGCGTCGCCATTCTGATCGTCTATCACGAGCTTCTCGAGGAATGGGCGCTCGTCACCGCCGCGCTCGGCCAGCTTTCGCCTTATCTTGCGATGTGGGGACTGTTCGCCGTCTTCATCGGCGTCAGCGCCTGGCTGTACCGCGGATCGATCGACCGCGCGCGGACGGTCCGGGTGATGGCGCGGCGGGACGACGACACCTTCCGCGTCGAGGGCGCGATTGACGGATCCGCCGACAGCCTGCGCCGGGGCGCGGCGCAATGAAGGGGGTAGACGGCGTCTTCATCCGCTATGTCGGCCGGCTTTTCGCGACGCGCTATATCGGCCTGCTGATCTTTTTCGTCATCGTGCTGCAGGCGCTCGATCTTTTGAACCGCTCGGAAGCGATCATGGCCGCCGAGGGGGCGACGACGAATTCAATCATGCGCTACATCCTGCTGCGCGCGCCCCAGATCGCCAGCCAGTTCACGCCGTTTGCCGCGCTGCTGGCGATCGTCATCACCTTGTCGAGCCTGAATCTGACCAGCGAGATCGTGATCATGCGGGCGGCCGGCATGTCCGTTCATCGCGTGCTGCTGCCGATCGGCGTCACCTGCGCCCTCATTGCGGCGGCGCACTTTGCTTTCCACGAACTGGTCGTCGTCGGCAACACGCAAAGGCTCGCCTATTGGGAAGCCAACGACTACGCGGTCGGGCTCGAACACGACACCGCGACGCGGACGAATATCCGCGTCACTTACGAGGGCGAGATCGTCAGCGCGGCGAGCGCGGCGCGCACTGACGACGGCGCCCGGCTGAGCGACGTCGTCATCTACGACCTTGACGAGGGCGGCCTTGCAATGTCGGTCACCGCGGCAAAGTCCGCCATCTTCGACGGCGACGGCTGGCGCCTGTTCGATGTTCGCGAGGCCGGGACAGCGACGCCCGCTGGCGCGGCGGGCGCGGCGCGTGGTTGGGCGACCTCGCTCAACCCAGAGCTTTTGTTTGCGCTGACCCTCAATCCCGACCGCTCAAACCTCCTCGCCATTGTCCGGCAGATCGGCCAGCTTCAGCGCGACGGCGCGGATGCGCGCCCGGCGACCACCTCCCTGTTGAGCCGTTTTTCAAAGCCGATGGCGACGCTTTTGATGCCGCTGCTCGGCGCGATCGCCGGCTTCGGCGTCGGCCGGCAAGGCAACCAGCTCCTCCGGGCGTCGACCGGCGCCGCGCTCGGCTTTCTTTATTTCGTCGCCGAGAATTTGATGCTGGCGGTTGGCAAGCTCGGCGCCGTGCCGCCGCTGTTCGGCGCCTTTTTTCCTTTCGCGCTGTTCATGATTGTCGGCTTCGCCATTCTTCTCACCATGGAAAGCTGACGCCTCGACATCGCCGCCTTGGCCGCTAAAAGCGGGCGATGGCAGCGCCAGCCCCTCTCCACAATTTGCCCGTCGATCCGGCGCCGGACGGCGCGCGCGTCATCTCGCTCGGGTGCCGGCTCAATCTCGCGGAGGGCGAAGCCGTCCGCCGTCTCGCGGACGCGGCGGGCCTTGGCAAGGCTGTCATCGTCAACAGCTGCGCCGTCACCAATGAAGCGGTGCGCCAGACCCGCCAGCAGGTCCGCCGTGCGCGCCGCGCCAGTCCCGAGGCGAAGATCGTCGTCACCGGCTGCGCCGCGCAGATCGACCCCGCGGCGTTCGCGGCGATGCCTGAAGTCGACGCCGTTCTCGGCAACGCCGAAAAGCTCGACCCCGGCGCCTGGGCGTCTCTTGCCCGCGCGGAGCGGACCTTCGCCGTCAACGACATCATGTCGGTGCGCGAGAACGCGGCGCATCTGATCGACGGTTATGGCGACCGCGCGCGCGCTTTCCTGCAGGTGCAGAACGGCTGCGACCATCGCTGCACATTCTGCATTATCCCGTTCGGGCGGGGGCCCGCCCGCTCGGTGACGGTCGCCGACGCGGCGGCAAGCGTTCGCCGGCTCGTCGATGCGGGCCACCCGGAGGTCGTTCTGACCGGCGTCGATATGACATCATGGGGCCAGGATCTGGACGGCGCGCCGCGGCTCGGCCGTCTCGTCGGCGCCATTCTCGACGAGGTTCCCGATCTCTTCCGGCTCAGGCTTTCTTCGATCGACTGCGCGGAAATCGACGACGAGCTGTTTGAACGGCTGACAACGGACGCGCGCGTCGCGCCGTATCTGCATCTGTCCTTGCAGGCGGGATCGAACCTCATCCTGAAGCGCATGAAGCGCCGGCATTCGCGCGAAGATGCGATCGCCCTTGCCAGTGCTTTGCGGGCGCGCCGGCCGGAGATCGCCATCGGCGCCGATCTGATCGCCGGCTTCCCGACCGAAAGCGATGACATGTTCGAGGAAAGCCTCGCCCTCCTTGACGATGTCGGCGTCAACTACGCGCATGTTTTCCCGTATTCCGCGCGCTCCGGAACGCCCGCCGCGCGGATGCCGCAGCTCGCCGGCGCCCTGATTGCGGGACGCGCACGGCGGCTGAGGAACGCGGCGGCGGCGGCGACAGCTAAATTTCTCGACAGTCTGAAAGGCGTGATTGGCGACGCCGTCGTCGAAAGCGGCGGCAGGGCGCGGCTCGGCAATTTTGCCCCGGTGCGGATCGATCCCGGCGCATTCCACGCGGGCGACATTGCGCGGCTGCGCATTCTCGGGCGCGACGGCGACATGCTGACCGCCGAGAGCCTCTCGGCGTGACGGAAACACCACGCAAAAAAAAGCCGCGCCCGGGAAAGCCTTCCGCGGACGCGGCTTTGTTCGTCGAGGCGTTGGCCGTCAGGCCGCTTTCGCCTTCCGGCGCTTTACTCTTTTCGCCGGCTTTTTTGCGGTCTTCTTCGCCGCTTTCTTCGCCTTGCGCTTCGCCGCGGGTTTCGCGGCTTTTTTTGCTTTGGCCATCGCCATGCTCTTCTCCTTGAAAAAGGCTGACATCGTTCAGCCGTGATGAAACAAGTTGCTGCGCCGCGCATTCTGGCAAGAAAAAAATGACAAAGCCGAAAAACTTTTTAGGCGGACTGTTCGGGCGCAAGCCCGCGGAAGACAGCGCGCCGGCGCCCGAAACGGCGGCAGAAATTCCCCCGCCTACGGATGGTCCCGCCGGCCAACCGCGCGCGACGATTGAAGAAACGCCTGTAAAACAAGGCTTTTTCGCTCGTCTGGCGAGCGGCCTCACGCGTACGTCGCAGCGCCTGACGGATAGCGTCACGGCGATCGTGGCGAAAAGGAAACTGGACGACGAGACGCTGGGCCAACTCGAGGAGGTCCTGATCGGCGCCGATCTCGGGGTCAAAGCCGCCGCGCGCGTCCGCGACGCGCTCGCCCGCGACCGCTTCAACAGGGAAATCTCCGGCGAGGACGTGAAAGCCGCGCTCGCCGATGTCGTTGCGGCGAGCCTTGCCGCCAGCGAACGACCGATGCCGATCGACGCGGCGCGAAAGCCGCATGTCATCCTGACGGTCGGCGTCAACGGGTCCGGCAAGACGACGACGATCGGCAAGCTCGCGGCGAAATACCGGGGCGAAGGGCTGTCGGTGATGCTCGCCGCCGGCGACACTTTTCGCGCCGCGGCGGTCGAACAGCTGAAGATCTGGGGCGAACGGACGGGCGCTGAAGTCATCGCCAGGGACGCCGGCGCCGACGCCGCGGGCCTTGCCTTTGAAGCGCTTGAACGCGCGAAAACAATAGGCGTCGACGTGCTCCTCATCGACACCGCGGGCCGCCTTCAGAACCGGCGCGAGCTGATGGACGAACTCGCCAAGATCGTCCGCGTCGTCAAAAAGCTCGATCCGGCCGCGCCCCATGACACGCTGCTCGTGCTCGATGCAACGGTCGGCCAGAACGCGCTGTCGCAGGCGGATGCGTTCCGCGAGATCGCGGGCGTCACCGGCCTTGTCATGACCAAGCTCGACGGCACCGCGCGCGGCGGGGTCCTTGTCGCGCTCGCCGACCGCCATCCGCTCCCCATCCATTTCATCGGCGTCGGCGAAGGCGTCGACGACCTGCAGCCGTTCGAGGCCAAGAGCTTTGCCCGCGCGCTCGCCGGTCTTTCTTCTCCCGGCGGCTCGCGCTAGGGGCTCCGGCCGAAAAGTATTCTCGAACCACGGGCCAAATAAACCGCCGTCACCCCGGGGCCGCGTGTCTTCACGCGGAACCCGGGGTCCATTTCTCAACGAATCCCGCGTTGCGCGGTGGATTCCGGGTTCCGCCAAGAGGCGGCCCCGGAATGACGACGCTGAAATTTGGTTCATTAGGTTTCGGTCAGACTTTCAGGATGAAGGGCGAAGACATGGAAAACACCCCCCGGCGCCTCAGCGGCCGCGCGAAATTTCTCGTCGATTTCGGCCCGCTGCTGGTCTTCTTCGTCGCCTATTTTTTCGGGCGCCGGCTCGCGCCGATGATCGGCGTCGCCTTCGGCCGGGAGTTCAGCGTCGAACCCGGCGGCGAGCTTTTCCTCGCGGTCGCCTGTTTCATGCCGGCCTATGCGGCGGCGTTCCTTTACAGCGTCTGGAAAGAGCGGCGGGTCGCGCCGATGCTGCTCGTCAGCGGCGTTGCGATCGGCGTTCTCGGCTCGTTGACCCTCATCCTCCACAACAAGACATTTTTCTACATGAAGCCGACCATCGTCTACGCCATGTTCGCGATGACGCTCGCGGGCGGCCTTGCGACGGGGCGGAATTTCCTGCGCTCGCTGTTTGACGGCGCGCTGCATCTTCCCGATGACGCGTGGCGAACGCTGACCCGGCGCTATGTCGTCTTTTTCGTTATCCTCGCTGTCGCCAACGAGGCCGCCTGGCGATGGCTCACCCGCGACTGCGATCTTGGCGGCGGCGCGGTCTGTCCGGGCGAAGGCCAGTGGGTCAATCTGAAACTCTGGGGCTTTACCGCCGTCAACATCCTGTTCGCGCTGTCGCAGGCGCCGTTCCTGACGCGGCACATGGAAGAGACAAAGAAGGCCGGCTGACGCTAGAGCGGGGCGCAATTAATCCGCATTGGAGACGAACCTCGTTCCGTCATGCTGACAAAAGTCAGCATCCAGAGCCGCGAGGGACTTGCTCGCCATTCTGGACCCTGACTTGCGTCAGGGTGACGTCGTCCTCGATTCTGAGATATTGCTCTTTGCTCTACAACCCATCGACAGGATTTGAGAACGGCGGGAAGGCCGCTCGCCCCTCGACTTCCTTCCAGTGCCGCAGCGCCCATGAGACGGTCGGAAAGGCGAGATCGGGCCATGGGATCTCCGCCCATGCGAAAAGCCCGACCTCTAGGCTTTCAGGGCCGGGCGCGCAAGTCGCGGTCTCGAGCCTTGCGCGGAACATGATCTGCACCTGCGAGATCCGCGGCACGCTGTAGACCGCGAGCGTCTGGTCGATGACGGGCGCAACGCGCGCCTCTTCATAGGCCTCGCGCCGGGCCCCGTCCTCGACCGTCTCGCCGAGTTCGAGATACCCCGCGGGGAGCGTCCAGAACCCCCGCCGAGGCTCGATCGCGCGCCGGCACAGCAGGATCCTTCCTTCAAAGCTCGCGACCGACCCGACGACGATTTTCGGGTTGCGGTAATCGACGAACCCGCAATGGCCGCAGACATCCCTTTCGCGGTCATCGCCCGCCGGAACGGCTTTCAGGAACCGGGGTTCAATCGGGGCGTTTTCGGCCATAATCCGCGTCCCTCCCATTCTCTTCAAAACAATCCCGTCCGCTGATCATCCGCGCAAGGCGCATTTTCAAAATAGTGATCCGGACCGTTCCTGAAAAATCGTCGATTTACGGACGATATTCCTTGACCCGCCGCATGATCCAGTGAAAACCATCCGCATCGTCGAAATCAGCGAAAGACCCCCTTTATGGCATACGATCTCAGAAAATCGCCGGGCCACCTGCTCCGTCGCGCCCAGCAATACGCTCAAGACCTTTACGCCAGCGGCGTCGGCGCCGACGGCCCGACCGCGCGCCAGTTTGAAGTCCTGCATGTGGTGTCGAAAAACGAAGGCCTCAGCCAGACCGACCTCGTGCGCGCGACCGGGATCGACCGTTCAACGCTCGCCGACATGATCGCGCGGATGCTGGGCAGGGGCCTGTTGTCCCGCTCGCGGACGAAGGAGGACGCGCGCGCGAACGCGGTGTCGATCACGGCGTCGGGCCGCCGGGTTCTGAATTCGGCGATGTCGGGCGTCGGGCGGGCGGAAACCGCCACCCTCAACGTCCTGCCTAAAGCTCAGCAAAGCGGTTTCATGAAGGCGCTCTCGGCCTACGCCGAAGCGCTCGACAAGCTTGAGGACGCTGGCGCGCCGGCGAAAAAGACCGCCAAGAAAAAGGCGGCGAAGAGAAAAGCGCCGGCGAAGAAGAAAAAAGCGCGGCGCGGCCGCCGCTAAAGCGCCGGGCGATTTGACGGCGACGGCGACGCGCGCCGCGATCCTTCGAGACGCCGCGCGGGCGGCCGTTCATTCGTCGGAGCGTTTCAGCCCCGCCAGCGACAGCCGCCGTTCAAAAGGCCCGAGCGCCAGCATCCGGTCATAAAGGACAATCGCCGCCGCGACCGAGAGGTTGACGCAAAAGCGGGTCGGAATTTTGACAAGATAGGCGCAGCGCGCTTTCGCCTCGTCCGAAAGATCGCCCCGTTCCGGGCCGAGAAGATAGGCGGCGTTCAGCGGATGCGGGAAGGTCGGCAGATCCGCGGCGCGGTCGTCGAGTTCCACGCCGACCAGCGCGCAGCGCTCTGGCAGCACGATCGCCGCGGCATTCTCCCATTGATAGAGCGGCACATGGCCGGCGCTCTTTGACGTGTCGGACGGCGCCGCCTCCGGCTTTAGCCGCGAGCCGACGGTGAAGATGAAGCTCGCGCCGAAAGCGTGCGCGGTGCGCATGACGGCGCCGAAATTCATCGGTTTGGAAATCCGTTCCGATCCGATTCCGAAATAGCCGCGCATCTTCGCCCGAGATTGACTTTGGGAAACGCCAAAACGCATTCTCTCTTATGCTTTCGGCCGAATTCAACAAGCCTCAGGGCCCCTATTTCCTGTCGCATTCGGTCGGCCTGCTGCCGCTTTCGGCGCGCGCACGGCTTGAGCAATCGTTCGTTGCGCCGTGGGCGGCGGGCGACGGCGAGATCTGGGATTTCTGGCTCGCCGCGATCGACGGATTTCAACGCGCGCTGGCGCCGGTAATTGGCGCGAGGGCCGAAGACATCTGTCCGCAGACCAACATTTCAAGCGCCCTCACCAAAGTGCTGTTTTCGCTTCCTGTCGTCGATGGACGCACGAAAATTGTGCTCACGGAGGATGATTTCCCGACCGTCGGATTCGTCGCCGCCCAAGCCGAACGGCTCGGCCTTGAGCCGGTTTTCCTGAAAGGCGGCGCGCGCCTCGCCGATCCTGACGCCTGGGCGCCAGGCTTCGCCGACGACGTTCATCTCCTTCACGTGACGCATGTCTTTTCAAACCTCGGCCTCAAGGCGCCGGTCGCCGACATCGTCGCGCGCGCGAAGGCCAAGGGCGTTATCACCGTGGTCGATGTCGCGCAGTCAGCCGGCGCGGTTGACGTCGCGGCCGTTGATTGGGGCGCGGACTTTGTGACGGGGACGTCGGTCAAATATCTCTGCGGGGGCCCCGGCGCCTGTTTCCTGTGGGTCAACCCGGAAATCGCGCCGCGCACGGCGCCGGCGGATGTCGGCTGGTTCAGCCACGAAAATCCGTTCGAATTCGATATTCGCCGCTTCGCCTATGCGCCGGGCGCCAAGCGCTTCTGGGGCGGCACGCCCTCGGTCGCGCCCTACGCGGTCGCGGCGGCCGGCGCCGACCTGATTGCGAAGGAAGGCGTTGCGGCGATTTCAGCGCATAACCAGAAGCTGATCGATCGCATGATCGCGGCGCTTCCGGAGGACGCGTTCCTGTCGCACATAAAAGAAGGCGAACGCGGCTGTTCGTTCATCGTCCGCCCGCGCCGGCTGGAAGAAGCGGTCGCCGCCCTCCGTGACGCGGGCGTCATCCACGACCGACGCCAGGGCGCCTTGCGTTTTTCAGTTCATCTTTATACGGATGATAAAGACGTCGAGCGGCTGACTTCCGCGCTCTCGACGTTTCTCTGACGCAAGCGGCCGCATCCTTCGAGACGCGCGACGAGCGGTTCCGCCGGTCACAGATCGAGGACGAGCGACACCGGCGCGTGGTCGGACGGGCGCTCCCAGCCGCGGCAGATGTCATGAAAACGCATGCCGCCGCGCCCTGCGATCAGCGCGGCTTTTTCAAGCGCCGGCGACACCCAGATGTGGTCAAGGCGGCGGCCGCGGTTCGACGCCCGCCAGTCGGCCGCGCGATAGGACCACCACGTATAAAGTTTTTCTGGTTCGGGGACGACTTCACGAGCGACATCGATCCAGCGTCCCGCCGCGACCGCGGCGTTGAAAAGCCCGACCTCGACCGGGGTGTGCGATACGACTTTCAACAGCTGCTTGTGCGACCACACGTCGTGCTCGCGCGGGGCGACGTTGAGGTCGCCGACAAGCACTTCCCTGCGCTTCGCCGGACCGTTCGAAAACATCCGCGCCAAGTCTTTCAGGAAGGCGAGCTTGTGCGCGAATTTATCGTTTTCGTCAGGATCCGGAATATCGCCGCCCGCCGGCACATAGAAATTATGAAGCCGGACGCCGCCCGGCAGGGTCGCCGCGATGTGCCGGCAATCGTCACGATCGCAAAAGCCGCGCGCTTCAATGTCTTTCAGCGGCAGTTTCGAGACGATGGCGACGCCGTGATAGCCGCGCTGGCCCGAGACCGCCTGATGGCGGTAGCCGGCGGCCTTCAAGGCTTTGACTGGAAACTGGTCGTTGACGCATTTGATTTCCTGCAGGCAGAGGACGTCCGGCGCTTCCTCGGCGAGGAATTGCCGCACGAGATCAAGCCGCAGCCGGACGGAATTGATGTTCCAGGTGGCGATTTTCATCGCGGCGACCTAAACCCTCCCGCTTTCGTTCGCAACCTTGCATTCAAGCCGCAATCAGACAAAGAGCCCTGCAGCTCATGAGCATGGATAGCGCCTTGCTGCCGGACGGCGTATCGATGGCGGTCGCCGCCATTGTGATCGCGTCGAGTTTTTTCACCTCGGCGCTGACGGCGGCGTTCGGGCTGGGCGGGGGTCTCGCGCTGCTGGCGATCATGGGCGCCGTGCTGCCGCCCGCGGCTGTCATTCCGGTCCACGGCGTCGCCCAGCTCGGCTCCAATGCGAGCCGGCTGTTGCTGCAATGGACATCCGTCGTCTGGCCGATCGTCCTGTGGTTTGCGATCGGGTCTTTGCTTGGAACGATCATCGGCGCGCGGCTCTATGTCGAGATCCCGGAAAATCTGCTGCGCGGGCTGATCGGGGCTTTCGTTCTCCTGACCGTCTGGGGGCCGAAACCCAAAGGCTTCGCCCCCGGCAAAGCGACATATTTCGCGACCGGCGGCGCCAGCGCCGTGCTGTCGATGTTTGTCGGGGCGACCGGGCCGATCGCGGCGGCGATGCTCGGCGTTGCAAGGCTCGGCAAGCTCGGCACGGTGGCGACCCATGCCGCCGCGATGACGGCGCAGCACGCGCTGAAATCGGTCGCTTTCGGCTTTGTCGGTTTTGCCTATGCCGAGTGGGCGGCGATTATCGTTGCCGTCGTTATCGCCGGCTTTCTTGGCGCCGCGGCCGGAACAAAGCTGCTCCGCGACATGCCGGAGGAGAAATTCCGCAAGGGGTTCGTGCTCGTGCTGACGTTTTTCGGCTGCTATCTCATCGCCGCGGCGTTTCTCAGATAGCGGGGCGCGATTAATCCGCATCGGACACGAAACTCGTTCCGTCATGCTGACAAAAGTCAGGGTCCGGAGCCGCGAGGGATTTGCTCGCCATTCCGGACCCTGACTTTCGTCAGCGTGACGTCGTCCTCGATTCTGTGATTTGCTCTTTGCTCTGGCGCTCAAAACAGGTTGAACGACGATCCCATGATGCCGACCGGCCAGCGGCCGAATTCGAACAGGCGGAATTTCGCCGTGAACGGATGATCGTCGGCGTCGAAGTCCGGGTCGGCGGCGGCGATGAGAACGAGCGCCGCCTGATGGGCGGCCTGAACGGCGGCGCCGACGGCGAGCTGCTGCTGGCCCTCGTCCTCGATATCCCAGATGAAACTCGCCTGTTCCATCGCGTCTTTCGCGGGCGCCGAAACGCGGTCGGCGATCAACGTCATCGCAATCCCGAGCGCCTGTTCGGACAAAGTTTCGAGCGCGCGGGTCGTCAGGTCGGCGCGCAACAGTTCTTCCGCGTCCCAGGCCGGACTGTTCCAGTCGCGGTTTTCTGCCGCCGCGCTTGCGTCGTCCCAGTCGACCAGAATGGCGACGTCGGCGTCCGGGAACCCGAGACCGTCCGTATACGTCCGGGCGAGGGCCCTTGCGCCCGGCGTCAGCGGTTCGCCGAGATTGGCGAACCAGGGGATGCGGTCGAGCGACCGTGCAAAGCGGCGGATCCGCGTCAGCGCCGGCAATTCGCGCTCAAGCGCCTCGAAATCGGGATCGTCCATCGATCTTCCTCCGGCCCGGCGGGCAAACGCCGAAGGCCAAAAAAAAGCGCCCGATCCTGGGACAGGACCGGGCGCTAAGCTGCGCTGTTGCGCCTACGCCGGGAGGGGATATTCCGGCGACGAGGGCGACTGGTCGAACCTGCTAGCGGGGGGGCAACGCCGGTCCGATGAGTAGTCACCCACGCAGTGTTACTCTAACGCCGCACCCGCCATCTTTTCAATAGGGTGTCTAAAAAAAAGCTTGCCTGTGACGCCCCAACATACGCATTCGTGATCGCCTGCCCGATGATGTCTATTTGTTAATGAACGCCCCGCCTGCCTCCGGCGCGCGGAAAAGCCGGTTGTCGAGCGCGCCGCCGGCGCTGACGCCCTCGAGCGCGACGACGGTGACGCCCCCCTGCGCGTCGCGCACCGCCCATTGTTCGATCGCGAGCGCGGGCGCCGACAAGACGAGGGTGATTTCGCCTTCGGTTTCTTCATCGGTCGAGGCGTAGGTGAGCGCGATGCTGTCCATCCCCCGCTCGACATTCTTCAGCACCGCGTCGCCGATCTCGATTTCCTTCGCGAGGAGGAAGCGCAGCGGGGTCTTTTTAAGGGGGTAGGAATCGGTCGTTTCGAGATCGGTGTTTTCCACATAGACCATGCCGCCCGACGCAACGATCGTTATCGGCGAAGGGTCGTTATAGTCGAACCGGATCTGCCCCGGCCGGCGCAAATAGAATTTTCCGGCCGCGACCTCGCCCGACGGCGCGGTCTGAACGAAATCGCCGGCAAGGGTTGAAAGCCCTTCCAGATAGCCCAGCACCTCGTCGGCGACCGCCTGATCGCTCAGATCGGCAAAGACCGGCGTCGCCGGCGCAATTGCAGCGGTTGCGACGCGCTCGGCTGCGGGCGCCGCCGCCGCCTTGACTGGCGGCGCCATTCCCGAAGACGCCTCGGCGACGGCAAAGGCGATGGTTGTCAAGAACGCCGCAATCATTTGACAAATTCCTCCGCTGATCCCGAATTGGTCCGCATATGGCCTCTAAAGGCGGCAAGCCGACGACCCAATTATGGCGCCAGCCGACTCCGGGTCACAACGGCGCGATAATTTTAAGGTCAGGCGAGCGCGTTCACCTCGTCGTCCGAAAGCGCGCGGGCCTCATCGATCAGCATGATCGGAATGCCGTCCCGGATCGGGTAGGCGAGGCGCGCCTTGCGGCTCAAAAGCTCTCCGGCTTCCTTGCGATAGACGAGACGGTCCCGCGTCGCCGGACAGACGAGGATTTCAAGGAGCTTTGGATCGACTTCCTTGAGCCGGGATTTTTCGTCCATTGCAGGCGGCCCCGTCAGGTTTATCGTCAGGTCACTGGACAATCTGGGTGTCGGCCGGATCGCCGCCGCCCATCCGCATCAACGCGATCAGGCAGTCGGCGCGGTCGGCGAGCGTCGGGGCTTCAAGCAGCGCCTGCTTTTCGTTCGGCGCGAAGGGGCATCCCATCGCCAGCGAATTGACGAGCGCGTCCGTCGGGGCTTCGGCGGCGGCAGTCCAATCCGTGCTCAGATTTTCCGTATCAAGATAAAGTCGCATCGCGTCGAACAGCCGGTCGCGGTTGACGGTCTGCGCCGAGGCGTCAGGGTCCGCGTCGGTGACAAACGGGCCGAAATCGACTTCGGCCTGGCGATAGGGCGCTGTCGCACCGGTCTCCTCGTCGACGTGAAAGCGCAGCGTGCCGGTCAAGGTGATAAGATACCGCCCGTCGCCGGTTTCGGAAAAGGCGGTGATGCGCCCGGCGCAGCCGATTTCGTACAGCGGGGGCGCGTCGGCCTTGTCGTCCTCGCGCGGCTGGATCATGCCGATCACGCGGGCGCCGGCGAGGGCGTCATCGACCATCCGCAAATAGCGCGGCTCAAAAATATTCAGCGGCAATTGCCCTTTCGGCAGCAGGATCGAACCCGGGAGCGGGAACAGCGGAATTCGCCCCGGCTGCTTGCGTCCGTGAACAAGCAGCGGCTTTCGGTGGACGCCCGCGCCGGTCATGAAAAAAGCGCCGACGACAGGCGCCTCCGGCCGCGGAGCGTCTCAGGATGCGCGGGGCCGAGCGCTTCAAACACGGTCAGGAGTTTCTTACGCGCCGCGCCCTCGTTCCATTCCCGGTCAAGCTCGATCATCGAAAGGAGCTCGTCGATCGCCGCTTCCATGTCGCCTCCCGCGGCGAGAGCCTCGGCAAGTTCCAAGCGCAGCGGGAAATCGCGGGGGGCGGCGGCGCGGCGTTTGAGATCGGCGACATCGCCGCCGGCATTGGCCGCAAGTTCGATCCGCGCCCGCACCGAATTCAGCGCGGCGTCGTTCTTTTTTGCATCGGGCGCAAGCGCCAGGACTTCACGCGCGCCGTCAACGTCGCCGGTCGCGAGGCGGCATTTTGCAAGACCGGCGATCGCGCGGACGAAGGCGTCGGCGTCCGATTCTTCGGCGACCTGCGCAATGTCGGCATAGGCTTGCGCGGCGCC
>JBGTLL010000239.1:0-14433 GCA_041744115.1 Parvularculaceae bacterium
CGGTCCGAGGCCGCGCTGTCGCGCCTCGCCGACGAGGCGCGCCGCGACATCGCCGGGGGCGATACGTTCGACGCCGATCCTTCGGATCGCGCCAGGCAATGAAGTCGCGCACGACGCGAAAATTCTGGCGGCTTTTCGACGATCTTCTCCTGAAATTCAAAGCCACGCGCGGCGGGCGTTCCGGCAATGGCGGGCTGATCCCGTATACGCATCCCTGCAATTCAAACGCGTCAGCCGCGCCGAGCCGGTATATTCCGTGCGGATCGGCACCGCATTTCGCGCGTTGGGCTCATGGACGACGACACCGTGACGTGGTTCTGGATCGGATCCCTTGACGACGACGAGCGGAAGTTGAACGGCTGACCGGGCGGACAGGGGATTTGATGCGTGGTAGAAAGGGTGTGCAACGATGTACGACCTTGCAATCGACTTGAAGGACGAGCCCGGCCAACTGGCGGCGTTCGGCGAGGCGATGGGCAGCGCCGGCGTCAGCGTCGAGGGCGGCGGCGTTTTCACGGTGAACGGCGTTGCGCGGGCGCATTTTCTGTTCGAGGACGGCGAGAAAGCAAAAGCCGCGGCGTTGGCCGCTGGATTGCACGTCGTTTCACTGCGCGAAGTGCTGGTTCGAAAACTGAAACAGGATCAGCCGGGGCAACTCGGCGCGATCACCCGCGCGCTAGCGGAGGCCGGCGTCAACATCATTACCCAGTATAGCGATCATTCGGGCCAGCTTGTTCTCGTGGTCGAGGATGTCGAAAAGGCGTCGGCGGCGACGGGGGAATGGGAGCCGTCGGAAGACTGAATCGCATTGCGCACGGGCTATTTTGCTGATTTGACGAACAGCCCCTCAATCGTCCGCATCGAGAGGAATAGCCTCGATGCCGAGGTTGTCAGGCGCGCGAAGCCGAAATGCCGATAGAACGCCTCAGCGTCCTCATTTTTCGCGTCGATAACGACGGCGAAAGAAGCAATCTTGCGCGAGCCCTCTAGACTGCGGCAAAGCGCGTCGAGCAGCAAGAGACGACCGACGCCTTCGCCTTGCGCCGATCGGTCGACGGCGAGCCCGCCAATCAAAGTCGCCGGCAGCTTCGGATAGCGCGGCGCCTTGCGCGAAATCTCCTCCGGCAAGTCATTGATGTCGATGGCGTGGCCGGACAACGTGTAGAAGCCTGAAATCTTTCCTGTTTCATGGACCGACACGAAAATTGCGGCGACATGGTTGCGCGCGTCCTGCGACGCGCGCTCGCGCAAATATCGATCAAGCGCTTCATCGCCGCACGAAAAACTTGCGCGATCGTGCTGCTTTCCAAGCGGCTCGGTTGAGAAGGTCACCCGCCTGCGCGGCGATCGGCGGTCGCGGCGAGATATCGCTCGTGGGCGCGGCGCAGCGCCTCGTTGGGCTCTGGCGGATTGAGTATCGCTTCGACGAAGGCGATGCTTTCCTCGCGCGAAAGCCTTGTCACCTTTTGCCGTTCGATTTCCGCGTTGGCCGCCTCCTGAACGGCGGTCACCACGAAGTCGGTGAGCGAACGCCCGCTCAAATCGGCGGCGCGCTCGAACAGCGCTTTTTGCTCGGCGGTGACGCGGGCCTCGAGCCGTTCGGCGCGGGCGCGCGGCGCGGGTTTTTTGCGGGCGGCGGGCATGTTCGTTGTCCTCGAGCGGCTTATAAACGTACGGCCAATGGCCGGACTATGCAAGCGCGCGGACGCCGCGACTTCGGGGCGGCCCGCCTCAATTGAATCCCGCGCCTCGGCGCCCGTTATTGTCGCGCATTAACCAAAACGATCCGCGCAAACGGCCGAAAAGTGAAAAAGTTATCCTACACCCTCGCGGCGGCCTCATACTGGCGTCGCCGGATCGAGAGGAGAACAAGGTTGAGGGCCGTATGCGACGACAAGGGACCGCGCCGCGGACGGTTGCCGACGCGGCTGAAGGCGCAACGCGCGTGCGAGCGGAGGCAAGCGCTGGCGGCTCACGGCTCGGCCATGGTCACGCCTGGCCGCCAAGGCCCCGGCGATCACAATCGCGCCCATGGACAATCCGGCGGCCTTTTTCGGGACCAAAAGGGCGCCTTTTCCGGCTGGACCGCACGGGGAAGGCCGGAAAAGCGGAAACGCGCGGACCCAAAGGGGCGCCTTTTTGCGGGCGCCGGAATTCATTGACCGAGCGGTCAATGAATTCTATAGGTGAAGGCAGGAATGGAGAGCGGCCATGTACGCGCAGGAAGTGAAATCGACCGGAGAACGCCCGAAGACGCTCGATGAAATGGGCGCCCAAGAGCGCGCGTTCCAGACGCGGATCGACGAAGGCGTCAGGATCGAACCGAAGGAATGGATGCCGGAAGGCTACAGGAAGACCCTCATTCGCCAGATTTCGCAGCACGCGCATTCCGAGATCGTCGGGCAATTGCCGGAAGGAAACTGGATCACCCGCGCGCCGACCCTCGACCGCAAGGCGATATTGATCGCCAAGGTGCAGGACGAGGCCGGCCACGGGCTTTATCTTTACTGCGCGGCGGAAACGCTCGGAATTTCGCGCGACCAGATGACGGAGCAATTGCTGGCGGGACGCGCGAAGTATTCTTCGATCTTTAATTACCCGACTTTGACCTGGGCCGATATCGGCGCCATCGGCTGGCTCGTTGACGGCGCGGCGATCATGAATCAGGTGCCGCTGCAGCGCTGCTCCTTCGGCCCTTACGCGCGGGCGATGGTCAGGATCTGCAAGGAAGAAAGCTTTCACATGCGTCAGGGCTACGACATCATGATGAAGCTTTGCAAAGGAACCGCCGAACAGAAGGAGATGGCGCAGGACGCCTTGAACCGCTGGTGGCCGCCGTCGCTGATGATGTTCGGCCCGCCCGACGGCGACAGCATCCATTCGGCGCAATCCTTCGCGTGGAAGATCAAGCAGAATTCCAACGACGAACTGCGCCAGAAATTCGTCGACCAGACGGTTCCGCAGGCGGCGTATCTCGGCCTGACGGTCCCTGACCCGGACGTCAGATGGAACGAGGAGAAGGGCGGCTATGATTTCGGCGCGCTCGACTGGACCGAGTTCCACGAAGTCCTCAAAGGCAACGGCCCCTGCAACGCCGAACGGATGGCGGCGCGGCGAAAGGCGTGGACCGACGGCCAATGGTTCCGCGAAGGGCTGATGGCGCATGCGAACAAGCGCGCGGCGCGCAAGATGGCGGCGGAGTAAACCGTGATGCACATTGCCCAGCTCAACGTCGCGACGGCGCGCTACGAAACCGACGATCCGCGCTTTGCCGACTTCATGAACAATCTCGACCGCGTGAACGCGATCGCCGAGCGCTCGCCGGGCTTCGTCTGGCGGCTGAAAGACGACAGCGGCAATGCGACGAATATCCGCCCCGCCGACGACCCGCTGTTCCTCGTCAA
Organism: Parvularculaceae bacterium; assembly: GCA_041744115.1. Classification (GTDB taxonomy): domain Bacteria; phylum Pseudomonadota; class Alphaproteobacteria; order Caulobacterales; family Parvularculaceae; genus Amphiplicatus. Next base: position 3,405 of record JBGTLL010000239.1, read on the forward strand.
TATGAGCGTCTGGGAGACGGTCGAGGATCTTGAGCGTTTCGTGTTCGCGACCGCCCACCGCAAGATTTACGCGCGCGGCGAGGAATGGTTTCACAAAATGACGACGCCGCGCTTCGTCATGTGGCCAGTTCCCGTCGGCCATCGCCCGTCGATCGACGAAGCGCTGGCGCGGCTCGCGCGGCTGACCGGGGAAGGCCCGTCCGATGACGCGTTTGGCTGGGAGCGTCTTGCCGAATTGAAACTCTGGATGAAAAAGCGCTGTGCGTGAGGATTGTCATGTCGACTGAATGGCCGCTTTGGGAAGTCTTCATCCGCGGACAGCACGGCCTGGCGCACCGCCACGTAGGCTCGCTTCATGCGCCGGACGCCGAAATGGCGGTGAAGAACGCGCGCGACGTTTACACGCGAAGGAACGAAGGCGTCTCGATCTGGGTCGTCAAGGCGTCGGACATCACGGCGACCGCGCCGGGCGACAAGGAGCCTTTGTTCGATCCGTCGAATTCAAAGGTCTACCGGCACCCGACGTTCTACGACATCCCGGACGACGTGGGGCATATGTGATGGGCTGTCCGCCTACACGCGTTCCTTCCTTCTCCCCCGTCTTCGGGGGAGAAGGTGGCCGAAGGCCGGATGAGGGGGCGGCGCGGCAAAGCTCAACATCGCGCCCGCGGCGCCGCCCCCTCACCCTGCCCTCTCCCCCGAAGACGGGGGAGAGGGAGAAGAAAGTGGCGAGTGCGGGAAAGCGTTGATGACCGCAATCCTCAAACCCGACACCGCCCGCCTCGACCTCGCGCTGCGCATGGGCGACAACGCGCTCATTCTCGCGCAGCGCATCAGCGCGTGGTGCGGGCACGCGCCGGCGCTTGAGGAAGACATCGCGCTCGCCAATGTCGCGCTCGATCTCATCGGCCAGACGAAACTGTGGCTTGGGCTTGCCGGCGAAGCAGAAGGAACAGCGCGCAGCGCCGACGATCTCGCCTTCCTGCGCGACGGACGGGCGTTCAGGAACGCTCTCCTCGTCGAACAGCCGAATGGCGATTTCGCGCAAACGCTGATGCGCCAGTACCTGTTCGACGCCTGGCATTATCCGATGCTTACCGCGCTGACGCAGTCGTCGGACGGCCGCGTTGCTGAAATCGCCGAAAAAGCCGTGAAGGAAGCGCGCTACCATCTCGAACGCTCGGAAGATCTGGTGATCCGCCTCGGCGACGGTTCCAGCGAAAGCCATGACCGGATGCAGAAGGCGCTCGATCTCCTCTATCCCTTCGCCCGCGACCTGACGACGCCGGACGCAATCGACGAGGGTCTGGCCGCGCGGGGGATCGCGCCCGACCTTCGCGCCATCGAAAAACACTATACGGTCTATCTTCACGGCGCGCTCGCCGAGGCGACATTGGCCGCGCCATGGGACGCAGCCATCCGCAAGGGCGGCAAGGCAGGGCTTCATTCCGAAGAACTCGGCTACATCCTCGCCGACATGCAGTTCTTGCAGCGCGCTCATCCCGGAGCCATATGGTGACTCCGCTTGGCGCAAAACCTTCAACCAAGGAAATCTGGTCCTTTCTCGAAGCCGTGCCGGACCCGGAAATCCCCGCAATTTCCGTCGTCGATCTCGGCGTTGTCCGCGATGTCGAATGGGAGGGCGATGAACTCGCCGTCACCGTGACGCCGACCTATTCCGGGTGCCCGGCGACCGCGGTCATTTCCTTCGACATCGCGGAGGCGCTGCGCCGGCGCGGCATAGACCGTGTACGGATTAAGTCGCAATTGTCGCCGGCGTGGACGACGGCGTGGATCAGCGACGCCGGGCGCGAAAAATTGAAGGCCTATGGCATCGCGCCGCCGGCGGAAGGCGCGCGCTGTGTCGGCGATCTGAAGTCGCCAATCATCGAATGCCCGCAATGCGGCTCGATGGCGACGGAAGAGGTCAGCCGCTTCGGTTCGACCCCTTGCAAGGCGAGCTGGCGCTGCCGCGACTGTCTCGAACCGTTCGATTATTTCAAGAGCTTTTGATGCGCGCCCGGTTTGCAGCTCCCTGATGTCCCGTTTCTTCCCGCTCACCGTCACCCGGATCAAGCGCGACACCCGCGATTCCGTTATCGTGACCCTGGCGCCGCTCGCGGGGGCGCAAAGTGACTTCAGCTTCATCCAGGGTCAGTACCTGACCTTTCGCCGCGTCTTCGACGGCGAGGAAATGCGCCGGTCCTATTCGATCTGCGCCGGCGTCAACGACAAAACCCTCCGCGTCGGGATCAAAAAGACCGAAGGCGGCTGGTTCTCAAGCTGGGCGAATGAAGAGCTGAAAGTCGGCGACCGCCTCGAGGCGATGAAGCCGATGGGGAATTTTTACAGCGCCCTGAGGCCCGACGACGCGCGGCGCTATCTGGGCTTCGCCGGCGGGTCGGGGATCACGCCGATGATCAGCCTCATCAAGACCGTGCTCGAGGCCGAGCCGAAATCGACCTTCACGCTCGTCTACGGCAACCGCTCGACGCATGCGATCATGTTCCGCGAGGAGCTCGAGGATCTGAAGAACGTCCACATGGGGCGCTTCAACATCGTCCACATCCTCGAGAGCGAAGCCGCCGATATCGAGCTGTTTTCCGGGAGGCTCGACCGTGACAAATGCGAACAGCTCTTTACGAAGTGGATCACCGTCGCCGACACCGATCTTGCATTCATCTGCGGGCCGGAGCCGATGATGCTGGCGGTCGCCGACGCCCTCAAAGCCCACGGCATGGACGAGGCTGCAATCAAGTTCGAACTTTTCGCGAGCGCCCAGCCCGGCCGCGCCAGGAAGAAAGCGGCGACCGGCGACGTCGCCTCGAGGGCCGCGCTATGTTCGGCGACGATCATTCTCGACGGCGCGGCGCGGGTCGTCGAAATCGCCAAGGGCGGGCAGTCGGTGCTCGAAGCCGCGCTCGCCGCGTCGATCGACGCGCCGTTCGCCTGCAAGGCGGGGGTCTGCTCGACCTGCCGGGCCAAACTCGTTGAGGGAGAGGTCGATATGGAAGCCAACTACGCGCTTGAAGACTATGAGGTCGAACGCGGCTATATTCTGACCTGTCAGAGTCGCCCGACGACCGACCGCATCGTTGTCGATTACGATCAGTAGACATGGCCGACGAAAACGACATTTTCGATTATCTGAGCAAGGGCGGGAAGTTCTCCGCGCCCGGCAACGCGCCGCCGCGCTATCGCGCCGAGCTGCTGCGCATGATGGCGAGCTTTGTCGATTCGGAAATGGCGGGCGCGGCGGGCTTTGCCGACCGCATCAATGACGGGCCGGGCGTCAAGGAGCGGATCGCGGCGTCGCGCATCGTCCTTGAAAAGCTCGATCATGCCGGGCGCGTCATGAAGATCATGGGCGATTTCGGCGCCAATGCCGACCGCTATCAGACCGTTCATCCGTGGGCGGCGCGACTCGGGCGCGATGAAGACCTTGGCGCCAAACGCCGCGCCGGCGACATGCGCCTCAACGTCTTCCATTATCCGATGACCGGGTGGACGGACAGCGTCGTTCTGAACGTGATGATGGGTTCGGCGACCGTTCTTCAGATCGGTGATTTCGTCCGCTGTTCCTACCAGCCGCTTGGCGCCGCCTATCGCGAAATCCTGCCACGGGAGCGCCGTCACGCCGAACTCGGCGAAGAGGGCTTGCGCAACCTCGCCGCGCGCGGCGACGCTTCGCGCCGCGAGATCAGCGACAGCGTCGACTATTGGTGGCCCCGCGTCGCCGCGACGTTCGGCGCGCCGAACTCGGAGCGGACGGCGCTTCTCAAACGCTTCGGGCTTCGCCATCGCAGCAACGAGGACCTCCTCGAAGAATGGCGGTCGCGGATGAGCGTCATACTTTCAGGCGCGCACAAGGCATGGGGCGCCCCGTGCTAGGCGCCGGCTGCATTGTCGGCGTTTGCGGCGCCGGCGCGATGGGGGCGGGGATTGCGCAAATAGCAGCGCACGCGGGACACGACGTCATCGTTCTCGACCAGAATGAAGACGCGCTGGCGGGCGGACGGGAGACGGTCGCCAAGGGCGCCGCGGCGCTGGTGAAGCGCGGCAGGATTTCCGAACGCGAAGCGCAGGCCCTCAAAGCGCGGATCGACTGGACGCTCGAAGCGGATGCGCTGGCGAAGGCGGGTCTTGTCATCGAAGCAATCGTTGAAGACGCCGAAATGAAACGGGCGCTCTTTCAGCGCATTGCGGCAATTGTCAGCGACAAGGCGGTGATCGCGACCAACACCTCGTCGCTGTCGGTCACTGGGCTTGCCGCCGGATTGAAACGGCCGGCGCGTTTTCTCGGCCTCCATTTTTTCAACCCCGCGCCGGTGATGAAGCTGGTCGAAGTCGTCTCCGGCGCGGAAACCGACGCCGCGGTCGCCGAGGGCGCGCGCGCAATGATGGAGCGCTGGGGGAAGGTCGCCGTCATCGCGCGCGACGTACCGGGCTTCATCGTCAACCGCGTGGCGCGACCTTTTTACGGCGAAGGCTGGCGCGCGCTGGAAGAAGGCGCGGGCGACGCGGCGACGCTCGATTTTCTCTATCGCGATCTCGGCGGCTTCCGGATGGGCCCGTTCGAGCTCGGCGACCTCGTCGGCCATGACGTGAATGTCGCCGCGGCAAAGTCCGTATTCGACGCCTGTTCCGGCCGCACGCGATTTACGCCGTCGCTGATGCAGGCGAGGCTTGTCGCGGCAGGAAGGCTCGGGCGGAAATCCGGAAGGGGAGTTTATTCGTATCCGGAGGAAAGACCGCCGGCGCATATTATTCAGGTCGAGAAAGACGTGGCCGATCCCGCCCTGCTGGGCGAGATCATCAACGGTTCGCCATTCGACATTGAGGGCGTGCGCGTCATGGCGTCGGACGGCCGGCCGGCCAGCGCGGTCGCCGCGGCGACCGGCAAACCGGTTATCGTCCTCGATCATTTGCGCGATCCGTCGGCCGCAAGCGTCATCGCTTTTGCAGGCTCCGGCGATGCGGCAAATGTGATCGCCCTCCAGTTCGCTTCCCGATGCGGCAAGGACGCCGTCCGCCTCCGCGACCGGCCGGGCCTCGTCGTCTTCCGGACGCTGCTGCAGCTCGCCAACTGCGCCGCCGACGCCGTGCGCGACGGCGTCGCCGAGCCGCACGCCATCGATCTTGCGATGATCAACGGCGTCAATTACCCGTTCGGTCCGCTCGCCTGGGCGAGAGAATATGGCTTCGCTCGCGTCGTTGCGGCGCTTGACGCGATTGCGGACGAAACCGGCGAAGCGATGTACCGTTCGTCGGAATGGCTGCGCGCGGCGGCGCGCGGCCCTTGTTCCAGGTCGCCGGCGGCGGTACAGTAACCAGCGCTCGGGTTTCTTGAGCGCCGGAGTATCGGGTTGCGCGAACACGCCGGCACAGAAGTCAGCCATCCCCGCCGCCAGCGGATTTGGGGCTGGTTCGCTGTTCTCTTCGTCGCGGCGCAACTTGTTTTTGCCGCGCATGCCGGGGCGGCGCCAGACAGTCTTCTTGATCATTCGAACGCGGCCTGCGCCATCTGCCTTGCCGGCGCGCCGAGTGATGACCCGAACAGGCTTGCGCCTGCGGCGCCGGCGCCTTCGGGCGATTTCGCCAAAGTTGAATTCAGCTTTGGCGACGCCGCGTTCGTCGAAAAACGCGTCTTTGCCGCAAGCCCGCGCGGTCCGCCTCGTTCCTGATCGTATTGACTGAATCGCTTCCGATCCGACCGCCTGCGCGTAGCGCGGGAATCGTGTTCGGGGCGCCGTTCATCCCTTGATCAGCATGAGGTCTTTTTATGAATCGCAGAAATCATTTGCGCGCAGGCGCTTCGTTCCTGATTCTTGTCTATCCGTCGGTGACGCGCGCGCAGGAAGACGTTCTGCGCGACGAGATCGTCGTCACCGCGTCGCCGCTTGGCCGGTCAGCGGGCGAGACGATCGTTGGCACGACCGTCGTTTCCGGCGATGACCTTGAGCGCAATCTCGACAGTTCGATCGGAGAAACCCTGCGCAGACAGCCCGGCATTTCATCGACGTTTTTCGGACCGGGCGCCTCGCGCCCCGTCATTCGCGGCCTCGGCGGCGACCGCATCAGCGTTCTCGACAGCGGCATCGGGTCGATCGACGCCTCCTCGACCAGTCCCGATCACGCCGTCGCCGTCGAACCGGCGACCGCTGAAAAAATCGAAATCGTCCGCGGCGCGGCGACGTTGCTCTACGGTTCGTCGGCGGCGGGCGGCGTCGTCAATGTCTTCAGCGGCAGGATCCCGAGCGCGCTTCCCGAAGGCGGCGCCGACGGCGCGCTCCGCATCGGCCGTTCGACGGTCGATGGCGGCGTTGACGCGGCCGGCGGTTTTGACGTGACGATTGCGAAGATCGGCGAAGGCGGCCTCGTCTTTCATGGCGAGGGCGGCTATCGGAACGCTGACGACTACAAGATTCCGGGCTTTGTCCATTCCGCGCGCCGGCGGGCGATCGACGCCGCCGATCCGATGGGACCGGGCCCCGATCTGACCGCGGGGATCACGCCCAATTCCGATGTCCAGTCGCATACCGGAACCGCCGGCCTGTCCTACGTTTTCGGCGGCGGATATGCGGGCGTCTCGGCGACGGCGCTCGATTCGTTTTATGGCATTCCAGGAAGCGACGAGGCGCTCGCAGACGGCTCCGGCCCGCATATCGATCTTCGCCAGCGGCGCCTCGATTTCGATAGCGAGGTTGACGCGGATTTTCTCCTTTTCAAAAGAGCAAAGCTTCGCGTCGGCTACGCTGACTACACACACACCGAGATCGAACCTTCGGGCGAGCTTGCGACCGTATTCGCCAATGAAGGCGTCGAGGGCCGCTTTGAACTGGTTGACAAGACGTCGGCGCTCGGGTCTGGCGAGCTGAACGGCGCGGTCGGCCTGCAGTGGAAGATCCGCGACTTTTCAGCGATCGGCGAGGAGGCATTTCTGCCGCCGGTCAAGACCCGGCAATATGGCGTGTTCGGACTGAAGGAGTATTCGCGGGGGCTTTTCCGGTTCGAGGCCGGCGGTCGCTACGAACGCACCACTCACACCGTCATCGCGCCGCCGGCGGACCTTGGCTTCGACGCGTGGTCGGTGTCGGCCGGAATTGGCGTCGCCCCGTCGGACACGATCTTCTTCGGGGTCACCGGCCTGCGGACCGAACGCGCGCCATCGGCGGAGGAGCTGTTTTCGAACGGGCCGCATCTTGCGACCGGCGCCTTTGAAATCGGCGACCCGACGCTCGACAAGGAAACCGCGCGCGGCGTCGAGGCGACGGCTCGCGTCGGCAACGATCAGTGGTCGGTCGTCGTCAACGGGTTCATCACGTCGTACAAGAACTTCATATTCGAGAATGCAACGGGAACCGACGCAGACGTTGATGGAGAACTGATTCCGATCTTCGCGTTTGAGGCGTCCGATGCGACGTTCAAGGGATTTGAAGCGCAGGTCGACGCCGAACTCTTCCGGGCCGGGCCGTTTCATATACATGGACACGCGGCAGCCGATTACGTGCGCGCAACGGCGGACGGATCGGCGACCGGAAATCTGCCGCGCATCCCGCCGTTTTCGGGACTGTTCGCGCTCGAAGCCAATTCATCCTCGATCGACCTTCGCGGCGAGATCGAATATTCGGCGGACCAGAAGAGAACCGGTTTCGACGAACTGCCGACGGATGGCTATACGATGTACAATCTCTATCTGACCTTGCGTCCGATGGGCGAAGAAAGCCCGCTTTCGGTGCGGGTCGCCGCGGTCAATCTGTCGAATGAAGACGCGCGGCTTCACACCTCGTTCCTGAAGGACGTCGCGCCGCTGCCGGGCCGCAATATCAAGGTGTCGCTGCAGGGCGCGTTCTGAACGCGAGCGCCGGGACGGCGGTCAACGGCTCAACGGCTTCGGCGATCCGGGCGAGGTGAGGGCGAGCGGGCGCTTGCCCTGATTGTCGATCCGGTTATCGGCGAGCGTCGGCGCGAGCCTGGTGTCGTTGCGCAGGAAGACGCCGCCGTCGTAGCGGTTGACGATTTCATTGCCGGTGACGACAAGCCGGGTCGCCTCGCCGCCGCGCGTCAGGTCATAGTTGATGATCGAATGATTGTCGGCGTCGGCGGACTGGATGAATTCATTGTTCTCGATCGTCACGTCGCCGCCTTTGGAGACATCGACCGCGTAGCTCGCCCGGCCATAGGCGTCGTCGAAGACCGTCGAACGGACGATCGTCGTGTCGGCGAGGCTTTTCACATGGTGGCCGATCCTGGTGCCGACGAAGCGGCTTTCCGACACTTCGAGGCGGGCCGCGCTCGAAATGTAGATCGCGTGCGACTGGCCGTCGCCAAAGCCGCTGTCGATGAATTCGGATTTCTCGATCGTGATGACGCCCCGCGGGTCGCCGGTTGCGAGAATGCCGTCCTCGTTGCCGATGAATGTGCAGTTGACGATTGCGAGATTGCGGCCTTCATGCCTGACGCCCGCGCCATTGCGGTCCCATGATTTCGCGCCGGCAAAGGTGATGTTCTCAAGGCGCAGGGTGACGCCGGCGAGCGGGATCAGAATTCCCTTGTCGGTCGTCTCGGCCGAACGGAACACGGTTTTGCCCTCCGCCGCGCCGCGAAGGGTAAGGCTCTTTGAAATCTGGAAGTCCTTGAGATCATAGTCGCCCGCCGGAATCTCGACGACGGCGCCGCTTTTTGCCGAGGCGACGGCGCGCTTCAGCCAGTCTCCGTCATTGGCGGTTGCCGGCGCGGAGCAGGCTGCCGCCCCAAGCGCGGCGACAAGGAGTGCTGCTCGCATCATTGCTGAATTCCTCCGGTCATCGCCGCCGCCTCTCTCAAGGCGGCGGCAAGTTTGACAGGCGCCATGCCGCCTGAAAAGCCCGTGCGCTGATTGACGATAAAGGTCGGGACGCCGGTGACGCCGGCGCGGCGCCAGGCCTCGGCTTCGGCGGCGACGCTTGCGGCGTCATCGGCGGAAGAGAGCATCGTCGCCGCCGCGTCGCGATCAAGTCCCGACGCCGCCGCGATCTCCACCAGCGTTCCGTCATCGCCGATGTCTTTCAACTCGTCCCAGAAGGCGCGGTAGACACCGAGCGCGACCGCTTCCGCGCTTCCGTGTCGATGCGCGAAGCGGATCAACTGATGCGCCTTCAGCGTGTTCGGCAGATGCGCCGGCGCCGCGGGATCGAACGAAAATCCGGCTTCGGCGGCATTCGCCTTGATCGCTTCACGCGCGGCGGCGAGGCGCTCCGCATCCGGAAATTTACGGCGGTAATAGGCATGGCGATCGACGCCTTCCCGGGGGGTGTCCGGATTGAGCTGGTAAGGGCGAAAGTGCGCCTCGATGTCGAATTCGCCGGCCAGCGCGTCGCGGCTGACAAGAAAGGATTTGAGGCCGACATAACACCAGGGGCAAACCGGATCGCCGACGACATCGACAACAAGGCTCGCTTTGCTCATCGCCGAATTCCTCCAGCCGCGTCGCATGCTAGTCCGGTCCGGCGCAGATGGAAACTCGCGCCTCTTCCATGGGCCGTTGCGGCGCTTTGACCTCGCCCCAAGTCCAAGGCATATGCCTTGCAGCAGAATCGTCCGCCGGGTGTTAAGGGCTGATCGCGGCGCGACGGGAAGTTTGAATGGCTGTCGGACAAATCATGAAAGCAAAATGGGTCTACTCGTTCGGCGCGGGAAAGTCCGAAGGCGACGCGTCGATGCGCAATCTCCTTGGCGGCAAGGGCGCCAATCTCGCCGAGATGGCCAATCTCGGCCTGCCGGTGCCGCCGGGGTTTACGATCACGACGGAAGTCTGCGCCGCCTATTACGCAAATAGCCGCGCTTATCCGGAGGGTCTTGCCGCCGATGTCGACGCCGCGCTTGCGGGTATCGGCGTGGCGGTTGGCAAGGAGTTCGGTGATCCGACGAACCCGCTGCTCGTCTCGGTGCGTTCGGGCGCCCGGGCCTCGATGCCGGGAATGATGGATACCGTGCTTAATCTCGGTCTCAACGATGCAACCGTCGACGGGCTTGCCAAGCTGTCGGGCGATGCGCGGTTCGCCTATGACAGCTATCGCCGATTCATCCAGATGTATTCGAATGTCGTTCTCGGGGTCGATCATCACCGGTTCGAGGAAATCCTTGAGACCTTCAAGGAAGAGAGCGACTATTTCCTCGACACCGACTTGAAGGCCGACGACTGGAAGGTTGTCATCGCGCAGTACAAAGCGGCGGTAAGCGACGCCCTTGGCCGCGCGTTCCCGCAAGACCCGAAGGAGCAACTGTGGGGCGCGATCGGCGCCGTTTTCGGGTCGTGGCGCAATGATCGCGCGGAAGTCTATCGCCGCCTTCACGCCATTCCGGAAAACTGGGGGACGGCCGTCAGCGTGCAGGCGATGGTGTTCGGCAATATGGGCGAGAGTTCGGCGACGGGCGTCGCCTTCACCCGCGATCCATCGACCGGCGAGAATTATCGCTATGGCGAATTCCTGATCAACGCGCAGGGCGAAGATGTCGTCGCCGGCATCCGGACGCCGCAAACGCTGACCAAGCGCGCGCGCGAGGCGATGGGCGAGAGCACGCCGTCGATGGAAGAGGCGATGCCGGAGGCGTTCGCTAGCCTGTCGGCGATTTTCGAGAAACTCGAAAAGCATTATCGCGACATGCAGGACATTGAATTCACGGTGCAGCAGGGAAAGCTCTGGATGCTGCAGACGCGGAACGGCAAGCGCACGGCGAAAGCGGCGCTCAAAATCGCGGTCGAACTCTGCCGCGACGGGATCGTCACCGAAAACGAAGCGGTCATGCGGGTCGATCCCTATTCGCTCGACCAGCTCCTGCACCCGACGCTCGATCCCAAGGCGCCGCGCGACCTTGTGCTGTCGGGGCTGCCGGCGTCGCCCGGCGCCGCGTCGGGCGAAGTTGTCTTCTCGGCCGACGAGGCCGAGCGGCTGGCGCAGGAAGGCCGCAAGGTCATTCTCGTCCGCGTCGAGACGAGCCCGGAAGACATTCACGGCATGCACGCCGCCGTCGCGATCGTCACCGCGCG
>JBGTLL010000240.1:0-7427 GCA_041744115.1 Parvularculaceae bacterium
GTTTTCTCGCCGCGCGGTTTGGGGGCGGAGGGCGGCGCCTCCTGGCGCGGCGCGTTCTCTGCGAGCGCCGTTTCCGCGGGCTGTTGTTCGAACCGGAATTCGATGCAAGGGGCGGGACCGCTGTCTGAATCGCAATCGACGACGTGGGCGGCGTTGATCTTCGCCAGCGCGTCGATCTTGAGGATGCTCGCTCCGCCCGAAGGGGTAATGGTCAGCCTTCTGGCGAGCGCGCTCCGCGCCGAAAGGTCGATGTCAAGCCTTGCGGCGACGCCGACGAGGCGGAATTCGACGCTGTCGCCGGGAACGATCTCGCAGCGCGCCGAGCAGATCAGCGCGACCTTCAAGATCGCGCCGCGCTCGCCGATCTGCACGTCTTCAAGCGTCCGGGCCGGCTCCGCGCCGAGCGGCGCAAGGGCCGCAACCGCGAACGCGGCGGCCGCCGCGGCGGCGAGGAGACGCGCCGTTTCCTTTGTCGCTTGCCGCATTGCGCAGTTTCCGACCGAACCAACGGGCGGGAATCTTTCGCTGTTCGCCGCGCGGGTCAACGCTGCGCGGGGGCGGGTGGTGCATTGAAAGCCGCCCAGAACAGCCTGACAAAGGCGAACCGCGACCGAAGCGGCCGGAGCCGGCATCCTTGGCGCAAGACAGCGAACTGACGTTCCTTGAATTTTTCGCCGGCGGCGGCATGGCGCGCATCGGGCTCGGTCCCGGATGGCGCTGCCTTTTCGCCAATGATTTCGATGCGATAAAGCGCGCGGCCTATGGCGCGAATTTTGGCGCCGAGGAACTCGTCGAAGCAGACATCGCGGTGCTCTCCACAGCCGACTTCCCGAGGCGCGATTCCATGGGGTAAATTTGCGTTTGTCCGCTTTTCCGAATGCCCCTAGCCTTTACAGCCGCCTGAGAACATAATACGAACAGATGTCCCAGGTCATCGGACGAATCCAGAGGGACAGCATGCCGACATTCTATGAGTTTTTCTGCGGCGGCGGCATGGTCCGCGCGGGCCTCGGTTCTTCGTGGAATTGTCTGTTTGCGAATGATATTAACCGCAAAAAAGCTCACAGTTACGCCGTGAACTGGGGGCGCAAGGGATTGCACGTCGGTGACGTGGCGGACCTCAAGCCCTCAAACCTGCCCGGTCATGCGCACTTGGCTTGGGCGTCATTTCCCTGTCAGGACCTTTCTTTGGCCGGTGCCGGCGCCGGCCTTAAAGGCGAACGCTCTGGCACGTTCCGGCCATTCTGGAATTTGATGAAGGCTCTCATTAAGCAAGGCCGCGCGCCTGAAATCATTGTTCTCGAGAACGTTTGCGGCGCGTTGACATCTCACGGCGGCAAGGACTTCGTGAGCATCTGCACCTCGTTTGGTCGGGCGAATTACCGTTTCGGCGCAGTCGTGATCGACGCAGCGTTGTTTGTGCCGCAATCGCGCCCGCGGCTTTTCGTTATCGGCGTGAAGGACGGCGTCGAGCTGCCGCCGTCCCTTTCGGGAGATCCGTCCGATGTCTGGCATACCCGCGCATTGCGGACGGCGTATGAGCGCCTGCCGAGTGCGGCCAAAAAGAATTGGATTTGGTGGAGTTTTTCCCCGCCGGCGCAGCGCAAAACAACCTTCGCCGACCTGATAGAGGACAATCCAGAAAGCGTTGACTGGCACGCAGCGGCTGAAACACGCCGGCTGCTCGCGATGATGAGCGACGTCAACCTCGGCAAGATAGCAGAAGCAAAACGCGCTGGCCGGCGCATGGTCGGGACTGTTTACAAGCGGACACGTCGCCACGAGGACGGTCTTAAGGTGCAACGCGCTGAGATCCGTTTCGACGATGTCGCTGGCTGCCTGCGTACGCCCGCGGGCGGATCTAGCCGACAAATTATCGTTGTCGTGGACGGCCGCACCGTGAAGTCGCGGCTGATTTCAAGCCGTGAAACGGCGCTCTTGATGGGCCTTTCCAATAAGTATCTGCTGCCGGCCAACTACTACGACGCCTATCACCTGACAGGTGACGGGGTTGCGACGCCTGTAGTGCGCCACCTTGCCGCTCGTATCTTTGAGCCAATTTTGGTGTTGCGCGCCGAGGGTACTCGGGTTGCGGCATGAAAACGCCCGCACATAATTAAGCTCGCCAATGGCAATTGACTTTTCGTTCAGACAAAGAGCTGTCAGTAGGCTGACGACCTCAATCGGCGTCTATGTCTTGGCCGATCTGGACAATGTGCCAGTGTACGTCGGCCGATCACGTGATGGCATTAGGCAGCGCGTACAGCGTCATTTGACTTCCGCGCGTTCGGACGTCATCGCCAACCGCCAGATAGACGTCTGGGAGATCGCTTACGTCTGGGAATATCCAGTTGCCGATGGAAGCCAGATGGTGACGTTAGAATCCGTGCTCTTCCACCATTTCAATCCGCAATCAAGGCTCATGAACGGAACCATTCCGCTCGCGCCGCTACCCGGCGCGGCGATCCCGGAGCCAGCGAGCATGGTCCAAGTGATGAGCGATCTGGAAATCGCGGAGAAAAAAGAAATCGGGCTACGCTTACCTCGGCAAGCGGGTCACTATGCCCATATCGTTGGCCACTTTCTGACCGTCAAGAATTCCAAAGAAATTGGACGGGCGATGGACGCGCATTTCGAGCGCTTGTCCAAGTACCATGCCGTCATGCTCGGACTAGGCTCAGACGAGGAACCGTGACGCCGCGCACCGACATTTTCTCGCCCGAAAAGCGCTCCGAAATCATGCGCGCGGTGAAAAGCGCGGACACCGGGCCGGAACGCGTGTTGCGAAAAGCGCTGCACGCCAAGGGGTTCCGCTATCGTCTCAACGTGAAGACGCTTCCCGGCACGCCCGATCTCGTGTTTCCGAAACATCGCGCGGTTTTATTCGTGCACGGATGTTTCTGGCACGGCCACGGATGTCCAAGGGGCGCCCGCGTCCCGAAATCGAACGCCGATTACTGGCGCGCAAAGATTGCGCGAAATGTCAAGCGCGACGCCAAGTCAATTGCTGCGCTGCGAAAACTCGGGTGGCGTGTAAAAATTTCATGGGAATGTTACTTGAAAGATACGACAGGAGAGGTAAACAGGGTGTCGGGGTGGCTGGTTGAGTGAGACCCAACGGAGAAGCAATTGACCCCGATCATCAAGATTGGCCACACGGAAAGATACAAGCGCGGTCGTTACTGGCTGGATACGAACGCGGGCGAAGCGGAGCTTACCTATTCGCTTGGCGCCAATGACCGCATGATCATCAATTCAACCTTTGTCCCGATGGATGCGCGCGGCGGCGGCGTCGCGCTGGCGCTGGTCAAACGCGCGGTCAACGATGCGCGCGCGACCGGCCGCAAGGTCGATCCGGTGTGTCCGTTTGTCGATCGCGTCTTTGCGCGATACCCGGAATGGCGCGAACTGCGCGTCTGACAGCGGTATTTCGCGGCAGTTGCCATGAGGCGGAACCCGCCTTGCGCAGTCGTGTTGCTCCGAGGGGGCGTTCGCCGGCGCCAGCAGAGGAGCTTTCATGACCCAGCAACCGGAGAATGCGCAAAACCCGCCGCGCAACGCATCGACGCCGGGTAAAAAATCGCCCGGAAAGCCGACGCCGAACAAAACGCAGGACGACATTGACGAAGCGCTCGACGAATCCTTCCCGGCGAGCGATCCGCCAAGCTACAATCCCGGAACCACGAAAAAGCACGGCAACAAACCGGCTTAAAGCGCGGACTTAACCTTCAACACACGCCTGCGCGGGCGAGCGCTTCGGCGATTGCGCCGGGCGACGTGACAAGCTCGGCTTTCATTCCGGCGTCGCGCGCGGCGTCGATGTTCGCTGGAACGTCGTCGAAGAAAACGATGTCGGACCGACCGACGCCGAGGTCGGCGGCGACCGCCGCATAGATTTCCGCTTCCGGCTTTCGCATGCCGAGGTCATGCGAGAGATAATGCGCGTCGAAAAGGTCCGCGACGCCAAGCTCGCGGCAGCGCTCCCAGTGCAGCGCGTTGACATTGCTGAGGCAGGCGAGGCGGTGACGAGAGGCAAGCACTTGCAGGAGGTCGGCGACGCCGTCGAACGGTCGGACGACCCAGTGCTTGAACGCCTCGAGAAACTCAGCCCGGCCAAGGTCAAGGCGCCATTTGCCGATAAAGGCGTCGGCGAAACCTTCGGGCGAGAGCGCCCCGCGTTCGAGCGCATCAAGTTCCGGCAGCCGCCACCAATGCGCGCGGAGGAATTCGAGGTCATGGGCGCCATGCGTCATCGCATGAAGGGCTTCCACGCCCTGAAAATCGACGATGACTCCGCCAAGATCGAAGAGGAGGACGGGTGGAGGGGCGATGATCGCTTGCGTCGCGGTCAGAACGCCTCCGCCGGCAGGGCCATCACCGGTTCGGCGCCGCTTTTCAGCTTCGCAAGATGCGCCTTGGCGTCCGGTAATATCCGTGCAAGGAAGAATTTTCCGGTTGTGATCTTGTTGGCGAAGAATTCGTCCCTGTCGCCTTCCCGCTGACGCGCGAGCGCGGCTTTCGCGAGTTGCGCCCAGCC
The DNA here is from genome assembly GCA_041744115.1 of Parvularculaceae bacterium. Lineage (GTDB taxonomy): Bacteria > Pseudomonadota > Alphaproteobacteria > Caulobacterales > Parvularculaceae > Amphiplicatus. The sequence continues at coordinate 4,538 of JBGTLL010000240.1, forward strand.
ATGCGCAAGACAGAGAAGCGCCGTCAGATGCAGATAATCCATCGACCCGGCGCCGGCGCTGTCGGGATTGGAAAAGCCGTTCGCCATCAGCCACCCGGTCGCCTCGACGACGTCCGCCTTGGCGACGGCGAGGCCGTCGATGAACGGCTTCATTTCCTGATCGCCCTGATGATCGGCGACGAATTCGTCGATTTCCGAAAACCAGGTCTGGAACGCGCGACCGCCGTCTTTCGCAAGCTTCCTCCCGACAAGATCGAGCGCCTGGATGCCGTTCGCGCCTTCATAGATCATGGCGATCCTGGCGTCCCTGACGAACTGCTCCATCCCCCATTCGCCGATATAGCCGTGGCCGCCCAATACCTGCTGCGCGTTGGTCGCGTGCCAATATCCCTTTTCGGTGAGATAGGCCTTCAATACCGGCGTCATCAGGCCGAGATAATCGTCCGCCTTCTGACGTTCTCCCGCGTCTTCCGATTTGTGCAGGAGGTCGGCGTAGAGCGCGGTTGAATACATCCAGGCGCGCGCGCCCTCGATCGTCGCTTTCTGCTCAAGCAGCATCCGCCGGACGTCGGGGTGGACGATGATCGGGTCAGCTGGCTTTTCCGGCGCTTTTGGACCGGTGAGCGCGCGCCCCTGCAGCCGGTCCTTCGCATAGGCGGCGCCGTTCTGGTAGGCGACTTCCGAAATCGCGAGGCCCTGGAGGCCAACGCCAAGCCGCGCCTCGTTCATCATGACGAACATCGCCCTGAGGCCCTTGTGCTCTTCGCCAAGCAGAAACCCTGTCGCCTCGTCGAAGTTCATGACGCAGGTCGAATTGGCGTGAATGCCCATCTTTTCTTCGATCTTGCCGCAGGAAACGCCGTTGCGCGCGCCGAGCGATCCGTCCTTGCCGATCAGGAACTTCGGGACGATGAAAAGCGAAATGCCTTTGACGCCCTCGGGCGCCCCCTCGATGCGCGCGAGCACAAGGTGGATGATGTTCCCTGTGAGGTCGTGTTCGCCGGCGGAAATGAAAATCTTCTGTCCGCTGATCTTGCAGGTGCCGTCGCCTTGCGGAACCGCCTTGGCGCGAAGAAGCCCCAGATCCGTCCCGCAATGGGGTTCGGTCAGGTTCATGGTGCCGCCCCACTCGCCTGATGTCATATTCGGCAGATAGGCGCGTTTCTGGTCGTCCGTACCGTGAGCGTAGATCGCGTCCGCCGCGCCGCGCGCAAGGCCCGGATACATTCCGAACGCCATGTTCGCGGCCGAGACCATCTCGTTGAACGCGACCGCGAGCACAAAGGGAAGCCCCTGCCCGCCGAATTCCGGATCGGCCGAGAGGCCCTGCCAGCCGCCCGCGCGGAACTGTTCGTAGGCCGACTTGAATCCCGCCGGCGTCGTCACCGATCCGTCGGCATGGCGCACGCAACCCTCGCGGTCGCCGGATTGATTGAGCGGATGGAGGACGTTGGCGGCGAGCTTGCCGCCTTCTTCAAGAATGGCGTCGATAAGATCGGGGGTCGCCTCGGCAAAGCCGGGCAGGGTCGAATATTTCGAAACGCGGAGCACATCATGAAGGACGAACTGCATGTCGCGAAGCGGCGCGGTGTAGACGGTCATGGCGGGGTCTCCGAAAAAGCCGCCCTAATGTCGGGGCTGGCGCGGCGCGCGTAAAGCATCGCCCGCAGACGCGCTGTGGAAAGTTATACGCCGGGCGTGACCGCGCGCGCATGGTCCGACCCCGCAGAATCGCCTTTTAACTATTTGCGCCTGCCGCGAAGCACCTTACCGATCGGCAGTTGTCGCCGCCGCGAAACCTGAAAAAAGGGGACGCCCCCTGACATTCTATTGGTGGACGCCATGAAATCGAACGCCCCCTGGAGCGTTAAGGGAATTGAGCGGGACGCCCGGGAAACCGCCAAGGAAGCGGCCCGCCGCGAGGGTATGACCGTCGGCGAATGGCTGAACCACATTATTTATACGGCTGGCGATCCCAACGCCCCGCCGACCGAAGGTGAAATCGAAGGCCTCAGAAGCCGCGACCTCGCCGCCGCGATCGAACATCTAAGCCGACGGATTGCGGGCGCTGAAGCCAAAAGCGTCAATGCCGTCGACAGTCTCGCCAGAAGCCTTGGCGGCGCGGTCGAGCGCCTGCAGCGGCTCGAACGCTTGGGGCCGGAAGACAGCGCCGGCGATGAAACGCTCGGCGTCCGCGTCCGCGTGCTTGAGGAAAAAGCGACCGACCGCCAGCGGATCGACGCCTTGCGCGCGCTCGAACGCGCGATCGCGCAGGTCGCCGTCCAGTTCAACACCGCCCACCAGTCGACGCTGACAAGGCTCGACACGACCGAACGCCAGTTGCAGGCAATTGCGCGCCGCATCGACGATGGCGGCGAGATCGGCGGCGCCGATGCTGAAACGGTGAGCGCCGGCGCCATCCGCGAAGCGATCGAGGGGATGGCCGCCCGCATCGCCCGCGCTGAAAAAATCGCCGCGGAAGCCGCGCAGCTGAATTCGGAAGCCGGCGCTTCGGTCGATGCCGACTTCGTCCAGAAAACCGGGATTCGCCTGCGCATCCTCGGCGACGAGATCAAGCGCGGCGGCGATCAGATCCGCTCCCTCGAAACGACGATTTCGCGATTGTCGCAGCAGATCGACGCCGCTGAAAAGCGCAGCGCCGAAGGCGTCCAGAAAGTCGCCGAGACGATTGCGGATCTGAAAACGCAGTTTTCGGGCGCCGATGCGATCGATCAGGCGGCGGCGCGCGCCGAAATCGACGCCGCCGTTTCGGAAATCGCGCAGCGGACGGAAGACCGCATCCAGACCTTGCAGGAATCCTTCGAGGCGATGGTGACGCAGCTTGAAACGCCGGGCGCGAGCGCCGCCGTCAGGCCGCGGGCGCCCGCCG
>JBGTLL010000241.1:0-19385 GCA_041744115.1 Parvularculaceae bacterium
TTTCATCGAGCGCGCCTTCTGTCGAATCAAGGACTACAGGCGCATCGCCACAAGATATGACAAGCTCAAGCGCAACTTCGAGGCCGCTGTCGCACTCGTCAGCGTCAGAATGTGGTTCCTGATTTGAGTCTACACCCTAGCTCAATTGACGCCCCAAAACGGTGTAAAAGCGCCGGCCAAGTCGCCGTTTCGGCGGCCTGCGGGTCGCGCGAACCTAAAATGCCAAATCAGTCCGTTCCCGGCCCCGCGCCTCGCGTTTAAGCAATCGCTAACAATTGTTTACGGCATTCTCGATCGGGTCGTCTCTTGCGCGCAACTTTTCGGCGAAATTCCGCTTTAGTGAGATTGAAATGCCTTATCGCGACACTATTGATCAGGCTGCGCAAAGAACCGTTCCTGCCGAACGAGAAAAATGGACTGGCGCAGAAAGCAAGAGGGCCCTCATGGATGTGCGGGCCAATGACACGATGGCGAACCTTACCGGCGAGCGACCGCAACGCAGCCTTGCGCGGAGGGCCGTGGTATTTGCTGCGCCGTTCCTGATTGTCGCCGTCGCCGTCATCGGTTTCATGGTATTGATCTGGAGTTCGAAAAAGCCGGAAAAAAACGACGAACCGCCACTGCCGATCGCGGTCGAGATCGCCGCAGCGCGCATCGAACAGACAACGCTGCGCGTGACGACGCAAGGACAGGTGAAGGCGAAGAACGAAGCCGCGCTCGCCGCGCAGGTCGCCGGCCAGATCCTTGAAATTTCGCCGGCGCTGGAGCCCGGCGCCTTTGTCGAAAAAGGCGCGGTCCTTGCGAGAATCGATCCGGCGCAATACCGCCTCGCGGTCGATCGCAGCCGGTCGCAGGTTGCGCGCGCCCGCGAAGCGTTTGCCCGGGCGCGCTCGGAGGCCGACCTTGCCGAACGCGACTGGACCGATCTCGGGCTTGAGGGCGACCCCTCCGACCTCACTTTGCAGAAGCCGCAAGTGAATGCGGCGCTGGCCGATTTGCGCACCGCGGAAGCGGCTGTCGGCGAAAGCCAGCTCAGTCTCGAGCGCACGGAAATCCGCGCGCCCTTCGACGGCCGGGTGATGATGCGCAGCGCCAATGTCGGCGACCTGGTGTCGCCGGGCGCGCCGCTCGCCTCGATCTTCGCGGTCGAAATTGCGCAAGTGCGCGTGCCGCTGACCGACGCCGATCTCGCCGTTCTTGCTCTGGGGCCGGGCTTTGTCGCCGGTGACGGCGCCGCCGCCCCGATAGCGCGCGTATCTGCTGTCGTTGGCGGCAAGCTGCGCGAATGGCGCGGGCGGCTCGCGCAGATCGAGGCCTCTGTCGATCCGACGACGCGTCTCGTCTACGGCCTGGTCGAAGTCGCCGATCCTTTTGGCTCGGCCAATGAAGCCCCTTTGGCGCCCGGCCTCTTCGCCGACGTCCGCATCGACAGCGGCGCCAGCCAGAGCCTTGTCGCGATCCCGCGCGCGGCGCTGAAGAAGAACCAGTATGTCCATGTCATCGACAAGGATTTCACGATCAAGGCGCGCGCGGTGACCCCGGTGATGGCGGACGCGGATACGCTCTACTTCCGCGAAGGCATTCAGCCCGGCGAAAAAGTCGTCGCCTCCTTTTTGCCAAGCCCGCGCGATGGCATGAAGGTGCGCGACATCAATGACCCGGTCCCTGAGGCGCCGACGCTTGCCGACGCCGACGAGCCGAAGCGGAAATAGGGGGCGGCCATGATGAACGGGATCGTCGCCTGGTGGGCCCGCAATCCGGTCGCCGGAAATCTGATCTCGCTCGGCTGCATCATCTTCGGGCTGATGTCCTACTTCATGATGGAGAAGGAGTTCTGGCCGGCGGGACGCGGCGACGCCGTCGTCATCAACGCCGTATGGCCCGGGGCTTCGCCGGCGGACATGGAATCGCAAGTTGTCGTCCGCATCGAGGAGGCGACGACCGATCTCGGCGGCATTGACTGGGTGAGGAGCCGATCGTCCGAAGGCTTCGGCTGGGTGCGCCTGTTGACGATTCCAGGCGCCGACATCGACACGCTGACGGCGGAAGTGAAAACCCGCGTTGACGGCATTTCAACCTTGCCGCCCGGCCTCGAACCGCCGGTCGTCGCGCGCGAGGTTGGCCGCAACTGGTCGATCATCATGTCGGTCCACGGGGACGCGTCGGAAAAAGTCCTGCGCGACACGGCGATGCGCCTGCGTGACCGTCTGTCGCTGGTTGAGGGCGGCGCCAACACGATCATTGTCGGCGCGCGGCGCCCGGAAGTCTCGATCGAAGTGTCCGAAGACGCGCTGCGCCGCTGGGACCTGACCTTCGAGGATGTCTCGCGCGCCGTTCAGGAAAATTCCCTCAACGTTTCGTCCGGTCGCGTTCGCACCGGCGACGGCGATTTTCAGCTGAGCGCCAGAAATCTCGCCGATACGAGTTTCGATTTCGGCGACATCATCGTCCGCGAGACCGCTGCCGGCGGCGTCCTCCGCGTTCGCGACGTCGCAACCGTCATCGACGGGTTTGAAGACCGCAATGTCTACAACCGGCTCGACGACGATCCTTCCATTCTCGTCACCGTGCTGACGGCGGACGAATTCAACATCTGGAAGACGTCAAAGGAAGTCCACAAAGTCATCGACGAGATGCGCGCGGAATTGCCCGAAGGCGTCGGCATCCGGCTGTTCTATGACGAGGCGGAAGATTTTCGCACGCTGACGACCATTCTCTTCTCGAACGCCGCACAGGGCTTTTTCCTGATTTTCACGCTGCTGCTGTTCTCGCTGCATCCCAAAGTCGCGTTCTGGGCGACGGCGGGTGTGATGACCGCCTTCGCGGGCGCCTTCATCATCCTGCCTTTCGCCGGCGTCTCGCTGAATTTCATGTCGGTGTTCGGCTTTCTGCTTGTGCTCGGGATCATGGTCGACGATGCGATCATTGTCGGCGAGGCGGTCTACGAAAAGGCCGAACGGGGCGGCAAGGGCGGCGTCGAGGGGTCGATCCTCGCGACGCAGCTTGTGCTGAAGCCGCTGATCGCCTCGGTTCTTGTGACCATGCTGGCGTTCTCGCCGTGGATGCTGATTTCGGGCGACGCGCGCCAGTTCACCCGCGCGATCTCGATCGTCGTGATGTCGACGCTGGTGTTTTCGCTGATTGAATCGCTGCTGATTCTTCCGGCGCACCTTGCTCACGTCGAAGTGCCCAAGGCTTCAAAGACCTTTGTCGGGCGGCTGATGGCCGCGCAACAGGCCTGCGCGCATTCCGTCCTCTGGGTCGCCAATCGCATCCACAAGCCGCTTCTCAAGGCGGCGATCGGACATCGCTATGTCACGCTCGCGATTTTCGTCAGCATTTTCCTGCTGTCGATCGGCTTCATGGCGAGCGGCCGGATCAAGCAGACCTTCATGCCGGAGGTCGAAGGCGATTTCATGATCGCCTCGATCGAACTGCCGCAATCGACGCCATTTTCGCGCATGAAGGAAGTCGCCGAGCAGCTAAACGCCGCCCGTCGCGAGCTTGAAGCCGAAACGACGGAGTTCGCCGTTCTTGATCCGAACACGGGCGCCAACTCCAATGGCGTCATCCGAAGCTGGGCGACGGGCGTCGAGGAAAACATCGTGCGCGCCTATGTGTCGATGACGCCGCCGGAATCCCGTGAGCTCGGTTCAAAGAAGATCGCAGAACGGTCAAAGGAGTTGCTTGGCGACGTGCCCGACGCCGAAAAGATAAGCTTTGAACTTTCCGGCAACAACCAGGGCGCCGCGATCCAGATCGCGCTGATCGGCGAAAATCAGGAAGACCTCCGCGCCGCGGTCGATGACCTGAAAACGCAGCTGTTGACCTATGCGTCCGTGCGCAGCGTCCGTGACAGCGAAGAGGCGGCGAACGAGGAACTGCAATTCGAGCTAAAGCCCGGCGCTGAACGCCTTGGCGTTTCGCTGGCGTCGGTCGCCAATCAGGTGCGCCAAGCCTATTTCGGCGAAGAAGCGCAACGTTTGCCACGCGATGGCGATGACGTGCGCGTCTATGTCCGGCTGCCGAAAGCCGACCGCGCTTCGCTGTCGAGCCTTGAAGAATTCCGTGTACGAACGCCAGACGGACGTGAAATTCCGCTGGCCGCGGTCGCCGAAGCGTCATTCGGCGAAGGCGTCACCGGCCTCGATCGCCGGCAGCGCCAGCGCTCGATCATGGTTGAAGCCGAAGCTGATCGTGAAGCGCGCGCCGACATCATGCGCGAGCTCGAGGAAGGATATTTCCGGCAATTCGATGCGCGTTATCCGACCGTGACGCGCGAGGCTTTGGGCGAAGCTGAATCGGAACAGGAATTTTTCGCCGAAATCCTGCGACTGCTGGCGATGGCGTTCCTCGGGATGTATGCGCTGCTGGCGATCGTTTTTCGCTCATACGTGCAGCCGATCTTGATCATGTCGGCGATCCCGTTCGCGATGGTCGGCGCGATCATCGGGCATGGGCTCTTCGGAACCGCGTTCGGCCTGTTTTCCTATCTCGGCGCCATCGCTGCGATGGGGGTCGTCGTCAATGACAACGTTGTCCTGATCGACAAGATGAACCAGTTCCGCGACCAGGGGGAGGAAGTGCTGGCGACCGCGCTCGACGCCGGCGTCTCGCGGTTCCGCCAGATCTTCCTCACGTCCGTGACGGAATTCATCGGCCTCGCGCCGATGATATTCGAGCAGGCCGCGATCGCGCAGTTCCTGAAACCGATGGCGCTGTCGCTGGCTTACGGCGTTCTATTCTGCATGCCGATGACGCTGATCTTGACGCCCTGCCTTTATGTGATCGGCAAGGACATCAAGACCGCGTCGGGAGGCGGCTGGCGCTGGTGGCGATCAGGCTGGAGCGGCCGCGCGCCAGCAACGCCCGCGGAATAGCAGCTCAGGCGCCGGCGAACAGCGCGCTCAGGCGTTCGACGAACCAATAGGCGGAGACGGTTCCGAGGCCATATCCGGCGACGCGTTGCGCGCCGACCGCCATCGTCGTGCGGCGCTCAAACAGCCGCCGCGATGTGAACAATGTCGCAAACACGCCTGCGATGATCGCGATCTGCCCCGCTTCAACGCCAAGATTGAAGAAGAGCAGCGCTGCCGCGGTCTCGGTTCTCGGGAGGCCGATTTCGCCGAGCGCCGCGGCAAATCCGGCGCCGTGGACGAGCCCGAACGCGCTGGCGACAAGGACGGGGCGCCGCCAGGCGAGCGTCGTCCGGTCGCCGCGGGCAATTTCTGTCGCGAGAAAGACAATCGACAGCGCGATCACCGCTTCGGTCGCCGGGACGGAGACGCGCACGACGCCGAGCGCGACCAGCGCAAGCGTCAACGAATGCGCGAGCGTAAATCCGGTGACGGTCGCCAATGTCCGCCGCAGGGTTCCTGAAAGAATCAAAAGACCCGCAAGAAACAAAAGATGGTCGATGCCGCCAACAATATGCTCAACGCCGATCCTGAAATAGCCGGTTGAGACGCCTGCAAGGTTCTCCGGCGCCGGAACGCGCCATTCAGTTTGCGACGGGTCGAGGATCACCGTGCGCGTTTCGGCGCTCGCGTAAATCACCCGCACCATCGTGCTGATCGACGGATTGAACGCCGGCCATTCGATTGTGATTTTCGCATCGTCCAAACTGCAAGTATATGAAGCACGCAGCCGGTGAGGGTTGTCGGCGTTGCGCCCGCGTTCGACGCATGGAGCGCCAAGTTCGACGACAGGCGCGTTCTCGCGATCGATGGCGTTCGGCGCGGTTGATTTCAGATCGACCAGTCCGCCGTCCCGTTCAGTGATCTCGATAAACAGCGGTCGTGAATCGTGCGCGGCGGCGGGCGCGGCGAAAGCGTTCGCGATGCAGAACAGGAGCGGTATGCGCGCGCGCATTCTACTCGCTGCCCCCAAGGCGATCCTCGACCCTGTATTTCGCGACGATGGCGTCAATGGCGCGATCGATTGCGATTTGCCGGCGCTCTTCAGCCAGATCTGATTCGACGACGTCGGTGATTTCGGATAGCGGGGCCAGCCGCTCCGGCGCGCGAGCCGCAACAAAAATGTTGTGCGCGCCATATTCGGAGCGGAATGGTCCCAGCCAGTCATCGAGCCTGGTATCCGGATCGAAGACCGCCTTGGCGACCGCCGGGCCAAGCTGGCTCTCGATGTAGTCGTCCGTGCGGTCGACATAGTTCTTGTGAAAAAGGAAGCGCTCGCCGTATTTCGTCGCATCGTTGAAACCGGCGCCGTCCGCCTTCAACTTGGCGAGCAAGCGGCGCGCTTGTTCGTTCGCGGCGTCGGCGCTCTTGTCGGCGGAATTGACGAACACATGGGTCAGCGTCGCCGACGGCGGAGACATGTAGCGGTCGCGATTGGCGTCATAAAAGGCCGCGATTTCAGCTTCTGTCGGTTCCTCCGACGGAGCGGCGGCCTCCGCCAGAAACTCTACTTTCTGCACCATGCGCTGGCGGATGACATAATCGTTGACGTCGAGGCCGAGCGCTTCGGCCTCGCGCGCGAGCGCTTCTTCGCGCACGTAATCCTTGATGAGCCTTGTGCGCTTCTCTTCATCAAGACCGTCGAGAAGCGCCGCGGCGGCGGCCGGTTCGAACGCTTTTGAGCGGTATTGAATAAAGGTAAGCAGCGCCGCGCGATCGACGCGGATCGTGTCGTCGTCCGGCGCTGGCGGGTTGATCGCGCTGGCGATGATGAAGAGCGCAAATCCCGCCGCCAGAAAATGCGCAAGCGGGTCCTTGAAAAGAGCGCGCATCGGCGGCGCTAACCCTTTGCCGGCGAATACCAGATTGGCGACGTGTAGGCGCGCTCCTGGATCGCGGGCGCGTAGCCGGTTGGATGCGGCTTGCCGAGCGCGACGGAGTCGTAAAGCGAATTACGCGGTGTTGGAATCTGCAGGACACGAACATAATAGAACGCACGCGCCGCCGGATCGAAATCGGGGTCGGTCCAGACGGCCGCAAACTCGGCCGCGCCGATTGCGTTCGTATAGCTTGCGGCGCTTTGATCCACCGTGTCGCCGACGGATGGCGCCTTGCCCTCGGCGCCGCGTTCGCGTCCGCTGGACCACGCGATATCAAACACTTTCTCCAGCGCCTTGCCGTCCCGCCCAAGCCAGCCCTTGACGATCTGTACACGGTCGAGATTGGCGCCATTCGGATCCTTGACCGCCTGCACGAGAAAACCCGGGGCCGCCGTCGCCGCCGTCAGATCGCCGCCCATCGGAACGCCTTTCGCGTAGCCGACCGCGGCGAGATCCAGGGCCGTCGCGTCTTCCGGCGCAAATTCAAAACCGCCGAAGAAGCGCACCGCGATGCGCGGCCCCGTCGTCCCGTAGACCTCGCGCCGCTTCATCGCCGCGAAGATTTCCTCGCGCGTATTCTCCTTCGCCCAGACGGCGGCGAGGCCCGAGGCCGACATTTCCCAGCCAGAAACCTGGCCAAGGCCATGCTCCTTGTTTTCGGGAATCGAGTCGACCGCCATCTTGCCCATGAAATTGTTTTCTTCGGCGGAAGAAAGTCCGCTGTGCGAATCCGTCGAGCCGATCATGCCGAGCTTGTAAGGATTGACGCCGAGCGAGGCCTCGAGTTCGAGGCCGGTTTTCAGCGCGCCGCGCACATAGTCCGCCGGCGTCACGGTCGGGTCGTGCTCGGCGTCCTCACGCGCCTCGATCAGGCGGCTGAAGAATTCAAAGCCTGCGAATTCATCGTCCGGAGACAATCGCGGATGCGTTTCGGATGTGCCCTTGATTTGCGTCACTTCGGCGATCGGCTCCCATGCGGCGCGCAGGCGGGCGTATTCGGCGTCGATCGGGCGGCCTTCATTGTCGGCGGTTGCAAACATCCGCCCCTTTGAAATATTCGAATTGTGGGGGATCGAGACGAAGTCGGCGCCAGTCTTGTTCCTTGTCTCGACGAGCCAGCGCCACAGATCTTCCGGGTTGCCGCTGTCATTGGCGGAATAGGGAAGGAAGGTTTTGGCGACCGCGGGCGACGCCGAACTGACGACAACACGGTGCAGATTGGCGCCGTCGGGCGTCGGCGTGTATTCCCAGGCGACGAGGGTCGTGAACTCGCCGGGCCGGTTGTGTTTTTCCGCCGCGTCCATATTCTTCGTCCACAGCGAGCGGAAGAGGTTCTCATCCGCGAGTTCCGCCAGCAGAGTCGGGTCGGACAACAGCCATCGCGTTGCGCGAGCGCGCTGATCGGGAGCGGTGAAGAGATCCCGAAAACGCCAGGCGAGCGCCGTGCCGGGACCGATCCTTGGCGGGCGGGCGGAATCCTCGACACCCGCCGAATTGATCGCGAGAATGAAGAGACCGAAAGCATCCTCCGTCCGCCCCGCATTGAAAAGCTGTGTCAGCCGTTTGCCGAGTCTTGTATTGGCGAGGCGCTTGTCCTTCAGCGTGAAGAGACTGTACGGCGTACCGAGAAGTTCCGCGTGGTCGCTGACAGCGAGAAAATCAAGCGGCGTTTCGAGTTGCGCGCGCGCGCGGTGATAGGGATGGATGACGGGTTCGCCTTTGGCGAAGCGATAGGCGGTGTCGGCGTCCGCCGAATGATTTTCGAGGAAATAGGCGTCGACAGAGAGATTGGTGTGAAGATGCGTGTCGCCCCAGAGCAGCTTGTCGGGAAAGGCCTGCGCCGCGGCCGAATCGCACATCAATGCGGCGGCGGTCGCCGCCAGAACGGACTTTATCGCCATCGGACCCGCCTCCCGGTTGATGGCCGGATACTGCCGCGATGCGGCGTTCGGCGGCAAGCGCTGACGGCGCCCGGGAAGTTTCCCCTTCGCGCAAATCCCGTTAGAACCTTGCGGCAATGAAGATCGGGACACGGGGCAGCAAGATGGCGCTCGCGCAGACCGCCGAGGTCGCGCGGCTGCTTGCGTTGCGCCATGCGGGGCTTTCGCCGGAAGTTGTTCGCTTCACGCCAAGCGGCGACCGCGATCAGGTCAGCAAACTTGAATCGCTTGGCGGCAAGGGCGGCGCTTTTGTCGCCGAACTTCGCGCGGCGATGATCGCCGGCGAACTCGACTGCGCGATGCATTCGCTGAAGGACATGCCGGGCGATGAAGAAACGCCGGGCCTTGTCATCGCGGCGTATCTGAAACGCGAGGCGGGCGAGGATGCGCTTGTCCTTCCGGTTGGCCTTGACGCCGCCGACGCCATCGACCGGCGGCGGCTCGCCGGCGTCAAGATCGGCACCAATTCGGTGCGGCGCGCCGCGTATCTTCACAGACTTTTTCCGTCGGCGGAAATTATTCACTATCGCGGCGCCGCCGATTCGCGTCTCGACAAACTCGACCAGCGGATTCCGCAAAGGCTTTCCGACGGTTCGCAAGCCGGCCCGGCGGATGCGCTGGTGATGGCGGCGGCGGGCCTCCACCGCATCGGCCGCGCGGACCGCATCAGCCGTGTGCTGACGGTTGACGAGATGCTCCCCTCGGTCGGGCAGGGGATCGTCGCCGTCGAATGCCCGGAAAGCGCCTGGGAAACGCGGCGGCTTCTGGCGGCGATCGAAGACGCGGAAACCCGCGCCGCGGCGGAAGCCGAACGCGAAATGCTCTGGGTGCTGAACGGTCATTGCAATGCGCCGATTGCCGGTCACGCGACGGTGCAGGTTTCGAAGCTGACATTGCGCGGCGCCGTGATCAGCCCGGATGGCGCGGAGCTGATTGAAATCACGGCCGAAGGCGCGATCGACCGCCCGCGCGAGCTCGGCCGCGCTGTCGGCCTTGCGCTGCTCGAACAGGGAGCGAAGGCGATCATCGAGGCGACGCGCGTTTGAGGCCCGTCATCGATACGGCGATCCGTCGCGCCTTACATACCCTTGTTGGGGATCATAGCGCATGTCGATGTCGGGATAGTCGGTTGCGTCTTCCGCTTTGCGCCGCGCGCCGATTTCGAGGACGACCGCCTCGAGGGCGCCGCGGTTTTGCAGATGATGGCCGTTGGAGACGCCGGCCGGAAACGCCGCGCAATCGCCGGGGCGCAGGACCGTCTCGCCGCCATCCTCGACCAGCACGACCTCGCCGGTCAGCACACGGATGAACTCATCCTCATGCGAATGAAAGTGGCGCTGGCTCGACCACGCGCCGGGGCCAATCGCCAGCAGGTTGACGCCGAATTGCGTCAGGCCGCCGGCGTCGCCGAGCGCCCGGCGGACGCGGGATCTGCAGGGTGCGTCAAAAGGCGCGGGATATCTCGAGCCTTCGCTCCGCGGAGCGGCGTCAATATCGAGTTTCGGCAAACGTCCCTCCATCCCTCATCGCGAGCGGTTCTTTACGAGATCGTCAACCACCGAGGGATCCGCCAATGTTGAAACGTCCCCGAGACTGGAAAAATCATTCTCTGCGATTTTCCTCAGTATACGGCGCATTATTTTTCCCGAGCGCGTCTTCGGGAGCGCGGGCGCGAACTGGATGATGTCGGGCCTCGCGATCGCGCCGATTTCCTTGCGGACGCGGGCGCCCAGTTCGGCTTCGAGCGTTGCCGACGGCTCCGCGCCGCGCATCAAGGTCACATAGCAATAGATGCCCTGTCCCTTGATGTCGTGCGGGAAGCCGACGACGGCGGCTTCGGCCACCGCCTCATGCGCGACAAGCGCGCTTTCAACTTCCGCCGTTCCGATGCGATGACCGGAAACGTTGAGCACGTCATCGACGCGGCCCGTGATCCACCAATAGCCGTCTTCGTCGCGCCGCGCGCCGTCGCCGGTGAAATACATGCCGGGATAGGTCGAGAAATACGTCTCGATGAAGCGCTGATGGTCGCCATGGACGGTGCGCATCTGGCCGGGCCATGAATCAAGAAGAACAAGATTGCCGCTCGCGGGGCCGTCGAGAAATTTTCCGTCGGCGTCGACCAGCGCCGGCACGACGCCGAACAGCGGCCTGGTCGCCGAACCGGGCTTCAGATCGGTCGCGCCCGGAAGCGGCGCGATCAGCGCCGCGCCCGTCTCCGTCTGCCACCAGGTGTCAACGATCGGAACGCGTTCCTTGCCGACCGTCCGGTAATACCAGAGCCACGCTTCCGGATTGATCGGCTCGCCGACGGTTCCAAGGAGGCGGATCGAGGAGAGGTCGGCGACATTCACAGGTCCGTCGCCTTCGCGCATCAATGAGCGGAGCGCCGTCGGCGCGGTATAAAAAATGTTCACTTTGTGCTTTTCGCAGACGCGCCAGAAACGCGACGCATCCGGATAATTCGGGACGCCCTCGAACATCAAGGTCGCGCCGCCATTGGCGAGCGGCCCGTAGACGACATAGGTGTGGCCGGTCACCCAGCCGACATCCGCCGTGCACCAGAAGACTTCGCCGGCGCGGTAATCGAAGACGGCTTCATGCGTAAACGCCGCGTAGACGAGGTAGCCGCCCGTCGTGTGAAGGACGCCTTTCGGCTTCCCGGTCGATCCCGACGTATAGAGAATGAACAGCGGGTCTTCCGCGTTCATGATTTCCGGCGGGCATTCCGGCGCGACATCGTCGCGAACGTCATGCCACCAGAGGTCGCGGCCTTTGGTGATGTTGACGTCGCCGCCGGTGCGGCGGACAACCAGCACCAGCCTGACGCCCCGCGATTTTTCGAGCGCGGCGTCGACGTTGCGCTTCAAGGGAATTTTTTTGCCGCCGCGCAAACCCTCATCCGCCGTAATGACGGCCGAAGGCGTGCAATCGTCGATCCGGCTGGCGAGGCTGTCGGGGGAAAAGCCGCCGAAGACGACGGAATGAACGGCGCCGATGCGCGCGCAGGCGAGCATGGCGCAGGCGGCTTCCGGAATCATCGGCATGTAGATGATGACACGGTCGCCGCGCCCGACGCCGCGCGCTTTGAGGACATTCGCCATCCGGCAGACTTCGCGGTAAAGCTCGCCATAGCTGATGCGGCGCGAATCCTTCGGATCGTCGCCCTCCCAGATGATCGCGGTCTCGCCGCCGCGCTCGGCAAGATGCCGGTCAACGCAATTGACGCAGGCGTTCAACGCGCCGTCTTCGTACCAGCGAATACGGAAATCGCTTCTGTCGAACGAGACGTCCTTGATTTTCGTCGGCTCTGTCACCCAGTCAAGGCGCCGCGATACGTCTTTCCAGAACGCTTCCGGATCGTCGATCGACCGCCGGTATTCTTCGTCATAACGCCGTTTGTCGTACAGGGCGCGGTCGCTGAACTCCGGCTTGACGGGAATAAGGTCGGTCAAGGCGCCGCCCTCATTCCGGAGTTCTTTAGACGGATGGTTCTCGTCGCCCATCCTTCGAGACGCGGCGCAAGAAGGCCGCTCCTCAGAGTTTGTGACTTTATTGGATTTTCGGTCGTTTTGTGCACGCTAACCCATTGAAATGATTCAACGTGTGAAAGTTGAAAATCGAAAGAGTCACAGCCTCTCAGGATGAGGGCGGTATTTGTTTCGACGCTAAAATCCTCATCCTGAGGAGCGCGCCCCTTCGGCGCGCGTCTCGAAGGATGATTCGTAAGGGCGAACTGCATCGGCATTACTGCGGTTTCAAGACAGCCTTGGTTTCAAGAAATTCCTCGACGCCGTGGACGCCCCATTCGCGGCCGTTCCCGGACTGCTTGTAGCCGCCGAATGGCGCGCTGAAGTCAACGCCGGCGCCGTTGAGGTGGACGTTGCCGGCCCGGAGGCGGCGCGCAACTTTCTTTGCGTGATTGATGTCGCCGCTGTAGACATAGCCCGAAAGCCCGTAAGGCGTGTCATTGGCGATCGCGACCGCGTCGTCTTCGTCCTTGTAGGGAATGATCGTCAGAACCGGCCCGAATATTTCTTCCCGCGCGATCGTCATCGTGTTCGAAACATTGGCGAAGACCGTCGGTTTTACATAATAGCCCTTGTCGAGACCTTCGGGCTTGCCGGGTCCCCCGGCGACGAGGTCGGCGCCTTCTTCGACGCCTTGCTCGATGAACCGCTGGATTTTCATCCATTGAACATCGCTCGCGACGGGGCCGATGATCGTATCGTCCGCATGCGGATCGCCGACCTTGATCCTGGCGGCGGCTTCCCTGGCGATCGAAATCGCTTCGTCCATCCTTGCCGCCGGAACCAGCATCCTTGTCGGCGCGTTGCAGGACTGGCCGGAATTGTTCATGCAGGCGGCGACGCCCTTCGAGACGGCTTTCCGGAAATCGGCGTCATCGAGAATGATGTTGGCGGATTTGCCGCCAAGTTCCTGCGACACCCGCTTGACGGTCGGCGCGGCGTTCCTTGCGACCTCGACGCCGGCCCTTGTCGATCCGGTGAAGGAGACCATGTCGATTTCGGGATGCGCGGAGAGCGCCGCGCCGACTTCCGCGCCCGTTCCATGAACGAGGTTAAAGACGCCCTTCGGCAATCCCGCGGCGTCCAGAATTTCAGCGAAGAGATGCCCGGACACGGGCGCGACTTCCGACGGTTTCAGCACCATCGTGCAGCCGGCCGCGAGCGCCGGCGCGATCTTGCAGGCGATCTGGTTCGCCGGCCAGTTCCAGGGCGTGATCATGGCGCAGACGCCGACCGCTTCGCGCATCAGCCAGTGCGTACCCTCATCCTTTTCAAAGTCGATCTCGTCGAGCGCGGCGAGCGCCGTCTGAAAATGACCGAGCGAACTTGCCGATTGCGCGTTGATCGCGAGAGCTTTCGGCGCCCCCATTTCTTCGGTGATCGCCGCCGCCATTTCGGCGTTGCGCTTCAGATATTCCTCGATGATCCGTTTGAGGAGCGCCTTGCGGTCGTCAACCGTTGTCGCGGCGAAGCCGTCAAAGGCCCGGCGCGCCGCCCTGACGGCGCGATCGACATCTTCCGCGTCGCCGAGCGCAATCTTTGCAAACGGCGCCTCTGTCGCCGGATTGATGACGTCGAGCCGCTTCTTGCCATGAGCCTCGACCCATTCGCCGTCGATATAGAATTTTGTCAGGTCGCGCATGGAGATCCTCCGGTCAGTGAATATGATTTTCATGGTAGTGCGCGGAGCGAATAAAGTCGATTATGTCGACAGCCGAACGATTTCGCGTCGCCACCCTCACCCGCTCGCGCAAGAGCGCTCGCTGGCCTCTCCCAAGGGAGAGGCGGGCTTCTTCTTCGCCTCTCCCTTGGGAGAGGCCAAAACCGTTCTTCACGGTTTTGGGTGAGGGGCTGTTTATGCGTCGCGGCGCCATCAGATATCCGCGAGATAAAGCGGGCACGGGTCGAGCTTTTCCTCGGTTGCGGTGATGCCGACATATTCAAATTCGAGATCGCAGCCGGGCGTTGCGGTCGCTGCGTTGACAAATCCCTCGCTGGCGTAGGCCTTGCCGGGCGCTGTTTGCGGTCGGCAGGCGGAGGTGACGAGCGACGCCGGGAACGCCTTCCTGCCTTTCTCGGACGCGCTGTCGGCGACGCCGACATCGAGCCACAGGCGCGTTTTGGCGCCGCCATCGCGCATCAGGTTGCGCGCGGCGCCGATCGCGTCGGCCGGGGAGGTGAACGCCGAGATGCTGAGATCGCCTTGCCGCGTCACGAAATGCGCCTTTGACGCATCGACGCCGGTCTTGCTTTCCTGGACGATCAGCGCGGCGAGATAGTCGCCCGCCCCGCCGCCGCTAGACGCCGGCGCCGGCCAATCGTCCTCCGCCGCCTCGACGGTGACGCCGAGCGCCAGCAGGATTTCCCGGTTCTCGTGGCTGATTGAATTCGCAGGGGTTCTTCCGCGCTGGAGGGCGAGAAATCCGAACGCGCCGGTGACGAGTTCTTCGGCCTGCCGGATTGTCTTGCCGATCGCCATCCGCGAGCCGAGCCGATAGGCGCCGCGCGAAGCGGTTGTGCGGCGCGCCCATTCAATCGTCTGCGCGCGTTCGACGCAGGCGATGTAGCGCTCGCGCCAGTCGTCTCCTGACGGCGTCACCGAGCCGTCGAGAAAATCGACCGGCGCAAGGGGGAGGACGACATGCAGCCCGACGCCGGCGTCGAGCAGCGTTTCCGCGATGAGAATGTCGGCCCCGGCCGCCAGCGCGCCGACCGCGACCGCGATCTCATGGCGGTCGAGAAAGGCTTCAAGCGACCGCTGCATCCGTTCGAGCGGCCGCGTTGCGTCCGCTTCCGGCACGACCAGCGGGCCGCCATAAAAAAGAACGCCTCCTTGCGGCACCGCGCGGTCGATCCACGGGCGGTCGATCGGCATGGTTGCGGCGAGACGCTGCAACTGCCTTCGCGTCGCGGCTTTCTTTCCGGGGGCCGCGTCGACGGCGCGAACCGCCGACGCAAAGAGGAGGGCGGCGCCGGCGGTGTCGCCTTCGAGCAGGCGGCATTCGGCGAGCGTCGAGCGCGACCAATAGGAAGGCTCATCGTCATCGATCTCGGCAAGCGAGGCCGCCGCGATGTCGCTGACCTCGCGCGCCAGCGCCTTTGCGGATTTGAGGTCGCCGGCCATCGCAAACGTCGCCGCGGCGTTGACGCCGGGATACGTCTTGCGCACCGATCTGAAGACTTTTTCGTAGTCCTCGGCCGCCCGTTTCAGCAAGGCTTTGTCCGGTCCGTCGCGCCTCGAGAAGGCAAGGTCGCGGCGAAGCCGCGGCCTGATCGAGGCGATGTCTTCGTGCGGATCGTCAGCGGAAAGCCGGAAGCTGTCCGCCAGCGACAGCGCTTCCTTCAGCGCCCCCATCCGCGCCATCGCCAGCACCGCGAAATATTTGAAGCGGTCATCCCTTGGCGAGCGTTTGACGCCTTCGATCGCGAGATCGTAGGCGATTTCGTTGAGGCCGTAATTCAGATGCGCGTCGATCTCCCAGAGCCATTCGTTTTCAACCGGGGACGCCAATTGCGCGCGCCTCGCGCCGGCGAGCAGGGTCAGGCGCTTGCGGTTCTCGATGACGACGTCGCCGCCTTTGGTCTGGAAGATGAGGCCGGATTTCTCCCACATCGTCATCGTGCGATTGACGTGCTCGCGGCTGACGCCAAGCATGTCGGCGACGAGGGTCTGCTGCAGGCGCCCGATATTGGCGCTTGGCTCCCAGGAATTGCCGGTCGCAATCGCGGCAAGCTGCGCCAGAAACCCCGCGAGCCGCAGTTCAAGCGGGTTTTGCAGACTGGCGGCAAAGCGCGCCGCCATCGCCCGCAGTTCTATCCCGAGCGCCGCGAGCGCGGCCTCCGATAGTTCGGTCGATCGCCGGAGGACGCGCAGGAAATCGGGGATCGGAATCGCCGCCAGCGCGATGTTCGAAAGCGCCTTCAATTCCTGATGATTGTGCGTGGCGTGCAAGCCCGCGCCGCCGAGGCCGACGACGTCGCCCGGACCATAAAGCGCAACGAGGATGGTCTTGTCGGCGGAAGGGTCGCGGTCGAGCGCGGCGATCGCCCCGCTTTCGACGATGTAGATTTCCGCGTCCTTGCCCTTCGGCGGCGACAGTGTTTTGCCGCGCGGGAGGGCAAGGCTTCGCGCACAGCGGACAAGCTCGCCGAGATCCGCTTCGGAAACCGGCCGGAACAGCGCCGCGCCGGCGACGATCCGGTGCAAATAGGCGCGCTCGGCCTCTTTTGACGATGGCGGCACAAGCCCCTCCGGCGGACCGGGGGACTTTAGCAGTTTTTGCCGCGGCCGATACTCGCCCGCCGCCATGGGAAAGAAAACGATGGGAAAGAAAACGGCCGGAGCGATCCGGCCGTTCCCCATCTCCCCCAGGCTCGGTCTCCCCGGATGACGGGCTTCGGGCGTTGGAAGGGGCGGCAAGGAAGGCCCCGTCATCCATGCGTGAAGATAGGGGGCGCCTGGCGGCGGGGCTGTGATTTGGATCACAGGGGCGGGCGGATTTACGGTTTCGGCAAGCACGGTCATCGATTACAAAAGGCGCGCCCGCCGTCCCTGCGATTCGAGCAGGGTTACCGCCTTGCGGTCGAAGGACAGGAAAGTCGCGGCGCCAAATTGTTCGCCCTCGAACGCAATCACCCCGTCGGCGAAATCCCCGCCCGCGTCGAGCATGGCGAGGCCCGCGTCGATCGCCGGCCGGTTCGCCCGGACATTCTCGCTGCCGATCAAAAGGCGAATCGCGTGCGCGACGTCATCGTTGGCAAACTTGTAGGATTTGCGAAGAACCCAAACGAACTCACAAAGCGCGGCGACGCTGACCACGACAATCTCGGCCTGCTGTAGTTCCAGACTGGCGGCGCGGCTCTGCTCCGGATCGTCGATAACGATCGCACGGACGAGGACGTTGGTGTCGGCGGTTACGCTCACCGCTCGCCAGCCCAGGCGCGTTCGGTGATCTCCTTGATGTCTTCGATCGTCAGTTTGGTCCCGTCTTTCGGCTTCAGCAGGCCAAAGACATCGGAAATTTTTCCAGACCGCGCCGCTCTGACGCGCAGTTGACCATCCGGCAATTTATCGACCTCGATCTTCGCCCCCGGCTCGACGCCGAGATGCTGCAAGATGTCCTTTTTCAAGGTGACCTGGCCTTTGGCGGTGACGGTGAGCGTGCTCATGGCAGTCTTGTAAGGTGTTTTTGCCTTACTTTCAACATTCCTCATCCCAAATACCCATTCCGCTTCAGGTGCTCGACGATCGCCGAGGCGGCCTCCGCCGCCGGGGTCTTCGAAGTGTCGAGGGTGATTTCGGCGCCTTCGGGCGCTTCATAGTCGCTGTCGATGCCGGTGAAATTCCGGATCTCGCCGCGCCGCGCCTTTGCGTAAAGACCCTTGACGTCGCGCTTTTCGCAAACGGCGAGCGGGGTCGACACATAGACCTCGATGAATTCTCCGTCGTCGAGAAGCTCGCGGGCCATCCGCCGCTCGCTCTGGAAGGGCGAGATAAAAGAGACGAGGACGATGACGCCGGCGTCGACCATCAGCTTGGCGGTCTCGGCGACGCGGCGGATGTTTTCGACGCGGTCGGCGTCGGTGAAACCGAGATCCTTGTTGAGGCCGTGCCGCACATTGTCGCCGTCGAGCGTGTAAGTGTGGCGGCCAAGATCGCAGAGCCGCTTTTCAACGAGGTTGGCGACCGTCGATTTGCCGGCGCCCGAAAGCCCGGTGAACCAGAGCACGCACGGGCGCTGGTGCTTTGACGCGGCGCGCGCCGCCTTGTTCACGTCGAGATCCTGCCAGTGGACGTTCTGCGCGCGGCGGAGGGAAAAATCGATCATGCCGACGCCGACCGTGTTGTTGGTCGTGCGGTCGATGATGATGAACGATCCCGTCTCGCGATTCGTCTCATAGGGGTCGAAGGCGATCGGGCGGCTCGTCGTCACATTGCAGAAGCCGACTTCGTTGAGTTCGAGCGTCTTGCCCGACATGTGTTCGAGCGTGTTGACGTTGACCTTGTGCTTCAGTTCGCTGATCGCGCCGGCGATCAGGCAGTTCGCCGTCTTGAAAAGGTACTGCCTTCCAGGAAACATTTCGTCGTCGTGCATCCAGATGATGTGCGCCGCGACCTGGTCGGTCTGTTCGGCCGGCGCGTTGCCGGCGCAAAGGATGTCGCCGCGGCTGATGTCGATTTCATCGGCGAGCGTCAATGTCACCGCCTGATGGGGCCCGGCGGCGGCAAGGTCGCCGTCCTTGGTGACGATGCGTTTCACCGTCGAGCGGCGGCCCGAAGGAACGACGACGATCTCGTCGCCGGGCTTTACCGTGCCGGCGGCGATCGTTCCCGAAAAGCCGCGGAAGTCGAGGTTCGGGCGATTGACCCATTGCACCGGCAGCCGGAACGGCCCGGCTGAGGCGTCGGACGCGACTTCAACCGATTCAAGATAGGGGAGGAGGGCCGGCCCGTTGTGCCAGTTCGTGTTGCGGCTCTTTTCCGTGATGTTGTCGCCTTCGAGCGCCGAAATCGGGATCGCCACGATCGACTGAAATTTGAGCTGGCTCGCGAAGGCGCGATACTCCGCTTCGATTTTCTCGAATACGGGGCGCGCATAAGAGACGAGGTCCATCTTGTTGATGGCGACGACGACATGGCGGATGCCGAGCAGCGAGCAGATATAAGAGTGGCGGCGCGTCTGTTTCAAAATGCCCTGACGCGCATCGACAAGGATGATCGCAAGATCGGCGGTCGAGGCGCCGGTCGCCATGTTGCGGGTGTACTGCTCATGGCCCGGCGTGTCGGCGACGATGAATTTTCGCTTCTCGGTTGAAAAGAAGCGGTAGGCGACATCGATCGTGATCCCCTGTTCGCGCTCCGCCGCGAGACCGTCGACCAAGAGCGCGAAATCGATCTTCTCGCCCTGCGTCCCCATTTTCCGCGAGTCGGCTTCAAGCGCGGCAAGCTGGTCTTCGTAAAGGAGCTTGGTGTCGTAGAGCAGCCGCCCGATCAGGGTCGACTTGCCGTCATCGACGCTGCCGCAGGTGATGAAGCGCAGCATCGACTTTTTCTCGTGCGCGTCGAGATAGGCGATGATGTCGGTGGAGGCTGTCGCAGCAGCGTGACTCATGGTTGGT
>JBGTLL010000242.1:0-14845 GCA_041744115.1 Parvularculaceae bacterium
TTTCATCGAGCGCGCCTTCTGTCGAATCAAGGACTACAGGCGCATCGCCACAAGATATGACAAGCTCAAGCGCAACTTCGAGGCCGCTGTCGCACTCGTCAGCGTCAGAATGTGGTTCCTGATTTGAGTCTACACCCTAAACCCGAGCCCCGCAACAATCCACGCTTTGCGCGGATCGCCGTTCGATCAAGAATCGAGGACGACGTCACCCTGACGCAAGTCAGGGTCCAGAATGACGAGCAAGGCCCTCGCGGCTCTGGATGCTGACTTTCGTCAGCATGACGGAACGAGGTTCGTGTCCAATGCGGATTAATTGCGCCCCGCTCTAATTCTTCACCGGATATTTTCCAAGATCGACAAAGTTATCCCCCTCCCTTTTTTCCGGCGTATGATCATCTGGCCTTCGATCGGAAGAGGCTCTTGGTGCGCCAAGCCCTTGGGTTTGAACGCCCCGGCGAGCGGGCAGGAAGAGCGCATCTTGGAGCTCTTCACGAGACCCTGCCGGCTGACCTGAACCGCCGGCAATGACCCTTGAGGTAACAAAGGGGCTACCCCGGTACACCGTCCTCAGGTTGGCGCCAGAAGTACGTCCGGGAGCGCGGGACCGAACCGAAAGTCCAACGCAAACCACATCGGGACTTGTCCCGTGCGATCGTCTCCAAAGCTTCGGGAAGCTAACGCTTCCGCGATAACGAGAACCCGCGCCCCAAAGGTTCAAAGGCGCGGGTTTTCGCGTTTTTGTTGAGACTGCCTCCCTCACCCAGAACCGTGAAGGACGGTTTTGGCCTCTCCCAAGGGAGAGGCGGGGCTCATTCTTCTTCGTCGCCTCTCCCTTGGGAGAGGCCAGCGACCCCGGCGAAAGCCGGGGGAGCGGGTGAGGGGAGGCGGCGGAATCATCCGTCAATACCGGTACTGATCCGACTTGTACGGACCTTTGATCTCGACGCCGATGTAATCGGCCTGGGCTTCGGTCAGCTTCGTCAGCTTCGCCCCGACTTTCGCCAGATGCAGCGCCGCAACCTTCTCGTCGAGATGCTTCGGGAGGACATAGACTTCGTTTTTGTACTGATTGTTTTTCGTCCACAGTTCGATCTGCGCCAAGGTCTGGTTGGTGAACGACGCCGACATCACGAAGCTCGGATGGCCGGTCGCATTGCCGAGATTGAGCAGGCGCCCTTGCGACAGGAGGATGATGCGCTTGCCGTCGGGGAACTGGATCAGATCGACCTGATCCTTGATATTCTTCCACTTGAAATTCCGCAGGGCGTCGACCTGAATTTCATTGTCGAAATGGCCGATATTGCCGACGATCGCCATGTCCTTGAGTTTCCTCATGTGATCGGCGGTCAAGACGTCCTTGTTGCCGGTCGCGGTGATGACGATGTCGGCGCGCGGCGCGGCCTCATCGATCGTCACCACTTCAAAGCCGTCCATCGCCGCCTGCAGCGCGCAGATCGGATCGATCTCGGTGACCATGACGCGGGCGCCCGCGCCCTTCAGCGACGCCGCCGATCCCTTGCCGACATCGCCATAGCCGCAGACGACCGCGACCTTGCCCGCCATCATGGTGTCGGTCGCGCGGCGGATGCCGTCGACCAGCGATTCCTTGCAGCCATATTTGTTGTCGAATTTCGACTTCGTCACCGAATCGTTGACGTTGATCGCCGGGAAGGGAAGCGTTCCCTTTTTCTGGCGCTGATAGAGACGAAGAACGCCGGTCGTCGTTTCTTCGGTGACGCCTTTGATATTCGCTTTCGTCCGCGAATAAAAATCCGGGTGCCTCGCAAGTCGCCGCTTGATCGTGTCAAACAGCGCACGCTCTTCGTCATTGCCGGGATTTGAAAGCAGCGAAGGGTCTTTTTCCGCGTCGGCGCCAAGGAGGATCAGCGACGTCGCGTCGCCGCCGTCGTCGAGGATCATGTTGGCGCACTCGCCGTTCGGAAAATCGAAAATCCGGTCGCAGAGGTCCCAGTATTCTTCGAGGCTCTCGCCCTTGAAGGCGAAGACCGGCGTTCCGGCCGCTGCGATCGCGGCCGCCGCATGGTCCTGCGTGGAATAGATATTGCACGAGGCCCAGCGCACTTTACCCCCGAGCGCCTGCAAGGTCTCGATCAGCACGGCGGTCTGGATGGTCATGTGCAGCGAGCCGGCGATGCGGGCGCCTTTGAGGGGCTGGGTCGGCCCGAATTCGGCCCGCGTCGCCATCAGGCCCGGCATTTCGGTCTCGGCGATCTCGATCTCGGTCCGTCCCCAGTCGGCGAGCTTCATATCCTTGACGACATAATCGTGATGGGAGGGGGCGGTCATGGGGCGGTTTCCTTCCGGCGTTGCGCGATTTCGCCGGGCTTATAGCAACCGCCCTGTCCCGCGCCAAGAGAGATATAAAGATTTCTTTATATCCTCGGGAACAAGGCCTCAACCCGGCCGCGCCCGCCTTGATCCTTCCACAATTGCGGCGGAAATTAACCGTGCCAGGGGCGCGAAAGCGAAGGTGACCTTATGAGACGTTCAGGGATCTCGATTGTGCTGGCGGCGGCGGTTCTTGGCGGCGCGGCCCTCGCCGATGAGGAACGGGGCGATTCCCGCCTCGGCGAGCAGGTCGATCGCATCTGCTTTGGCCGCAACATCAACAATTTCAAGGCGATCGAAGGCGAAGACGACGCCATTCTGCTCGAGAAGGGCGTCAATGACTGGTACAAGGCGACGTTGATCGGCGCTTGCAGCTATCGCGAACTGAAATGGGCGCAGGCGGTCGCGATCGACCAGCGGCCCGCCGGCGGATGCGTGACGCCCGGCGATTATCTGATTTTCAGCCGGTCGATCACCGGCGACTTCAGTTTTCCCAATGCGACACGCTGCGCGATTTCGGAAATCTACGAATGGGATCCGAAAGCGGAAGTCCGCGAGAGCGATGACGCTGACGAAGACTAGCGCTCCGTATCAGGAAGAAGCCCAAGACTTGCAAGCGCATCTGAACAGGCGCACTATTTCGCTCTGTCCGTGCGTGCGCCAAACAAGAAGCGCCCCATGACGGCGAACGTGACGGCGACTTAGAGGGCTAACTGAAATGCGACTGTCATTGTTGATCGTCGCCGCCGTCCTTGCGGCGACTTCGGTATTTGCGCGCGAGCCGAAAAAGAAGGCTGAACCCGTGACCCCTCCGCCCGCCGAAGCTTTTGAGCTCGGCGATCCGCGCATGAGCGATCCGCTTGAAGAGGCCTGCCTTGCGTCTCCTCCGGAAATCGAGACCTATGATTCGCGCGACAATCTGATGATTGCGCGCACGGCTGGCGGCGAACGCGTGTTCTTCCATTTCAGCGGCGGCTGCACGACAAACACCATGATCTTCGCCGACACGATCGCATCGGACAACGGCGATCTTTGTGTCAGCGTCGGCGAAGCGCTCGTTTTCGCGTCGAGCTATGGCGAAGCCAAAAAATGCGTCGTTGAGACGATCAATCGCTGGCTTGATGACGAAGAGATCAGGCCGGAAGACGATTACTGATCGCGTTCGCTTCCGAAAATCGCGCGGAGCCCCTCGCGATAGGTCGGATATTTGAGCGTAACGCCGAGTCTTTCCTTCATTAGCGCGTTCGAAACGCGCTTGCTGTCGAGATAAAAGCTTCTCGCCATTTCAGAGAGCGCCGCGTCTTCGAACGGAACGAGCGGCGGCGGCGGGGCGCCAAGCAGGTTGCAGGCGAATTCGACGACATCTTGCGGCGGCGCCGGCTCATCGTCGGCAAGATTGAAAAGCTCGCCGGCCGCCGGATTGTCGAGGCTTGCGTGAAGCGCCGCGGCGATGTCGTCAACGTGCATGCGGCTGAACACCTGGCCTTCTTTGCAGATTCGCTGCGCGCGGCCCGCGCGTACACTATCGAGCATCGACCGCCCGGGGCCGTAAATGCCCGGCAGGCGAAAGATGACGAGCGGCAGCGCGAAGGCGGCGCAGTGCGCGGCCCATTGCGCTTCCGCGCGCACGCGATTCAAGGCGCGCGGCGTCGACGCATGAAGCGGCGAGGATTCATCGACCCAATCCCCGCCATGGTCGCCATAGACGCCATTCGAGGAGAGATAGCCGACCCATGCGATCGCCCTCGCCTTGGCGGCGGTCGGCGCTTCGGCGACAGCGTAGGCAGGGCATATTTCATCGCCCGGCGGTGTTGAAACGAGGATCGCTGTTGCGTCCTCGAAGACGGCCGGGTCGATGCCGTCTTGCGTCCACGGAACAGGCTCGACGGCTTCCGCGTCAAGCGCCTGTGCCTGCCCGGCGCTCCTGAAGGTTCCCGCGACCGCCCAGCCGTCGGCGATCAGGCCTCGCGTCAGTCGGCGCGCGACATAGCCGTAGCCGAGGCAAAGGAGCCGCTTTTCCATCAAGGCCGCCGCGAGGAATGCCGTCGCCTTTTCCTGGTCTTAACGCCGCCCGAATTCAAGGTTTAGAAAGATCGATCAGGGAAGTTTGGCGTCAACGGCGGAGCGGCGCGGGAGGATTTTCAATGCACCGGTTGTTTGTCGCGATATCGCTCCCGCCCGCTGTCATCGATGCGATCGCCGCCATCCAGACGGGCCTGCGCGGCGCCCGCCGGGTCAGGGATGAAAATTTTCACCTGACGCTCGCGTTCATCGGCGAAGTTGATCGGCACGGCCTTGACGAAATCGCGCTGGCGCTCGGCGGCGTTTCGGCGCCGCGCTTTGACCTGCGTCTCACCGGCTGCGGATTTTTTGGCGACAGGAAGCCGCGCGCGCTCTGGGTCGGCGCGACGGGCAACCCCGCGCTCGCCCATCTCCAGTCGAAAATCGGCGTCGCGCTGCGCCGCGCCGGATTCATGGAAGCGACGCGCAAATTCACGCCGCATGTGACGCTCGCCTGGCTCAGCGGCGTCACGGCGGAAGCCGCCGCCGGCTTTTGCGCCGTCAACGGACTGGTTTCCGCGGGTCCCTTCGCGGTGACCGAGTTTCACCTCTTTGAATCGCATCTTGGCTCGGAAGCCGCGCACTACGAAATCGTCGCGAGCTATTCGCTCGCCGAAAGCGCGCAAATGAGGCTTACGGGAGGGTGAGGGCGGTCGCGCCAATGTGCCCGAATTCAGCGTCGCCATCCTCGATCAGCCGGTAGCTGAAAAGCGTCTTTCCATCGGGAGCAACCGACGGCTGAACATTCGACCACGGTTCGTCAGTGAGCTGCACAATATCGCCGCCGGCCGGGCGTACCGCATAAATCTGGCCGACAAGCGGCGTTCCGCCGCGGTTTGACGCAAAGACGATCCATTCGGAATCGGGCGTCCACACCGGCCAGCCGTCAAACGCCGGATCGGCGCTCAAATTGCGCTCGCGCCCGCTGGCGAGGTCTTTCACGAAAACTTCCGAATTGCTCGCGACGTCGCTTTGGCCCCAGTTCTTGCCCGCCTCGCTTAACGTCCTGCGGAAGGCGAGGTGTTTGCCGTCAGGCGAGGGCGACGGGAATGTGCAGACCGCCTTGCATTCGGAATGCTGGCGGATGTCCGTTCCATCTTTCTTCATGCTGTAGATTTCATGATGCTGGTCGGACCAGTCCGCATTGCGGTCGGGCGTCCTTCGCGGCGAATTGAAGAAGATGCGGCCGTCCGCCGACCAGTGCGGATGAGAATCGTCGCCCGGATCGTCAGACAGCCGGCGCCTTTCCGTTCCGTCCGAATTGAGGACGAAAATGTCCGATTGTCCGTCGACCGTCGCGGCGAAGGCGATCATCTTTCCGTCCGGCGACCACGAGGGCGTCACCGGATCGTCGCCGCTATCGAGGAGAAGCGTCGTCTCGGCGCCATCCGCGCGGGCGGTGTAAAGCGCCCATCGGCCATTGCGCGTTGACTGGAACGCGAGCGTCTGGCCATCCGGCGACAGGGTCGGATAGGCGTCCTGCACGCGCGTTAGCGGTGCGGTTGCGCCCGCGGCGAGGAAAATAGCAGCGACCAATGCGGACATCTCGGCTCCGAAGTTGAAAAAGCGAGTAGAGCCGATTGCGACGGCGGCCCCGAGTCAGTCCATCGCGCGCGCTGATCGCTTTGCCGCATGCGGAACGCCTAATCGCCGCTTCCTTCAAGATGGGCGAGAAACCCGTCAGCGCCGGCTTCAAGGAGATCGAGCACGTCTTCGAATCCGCTGACGCCGCCATAATAGGGGTCAGGCGTTTCTCGCGGCGGCGTCGCCGCAAAATCGAGAAACAGGCGGATGTCGCACGCGCGGTCCGGCGGCGCCATTGCGAGCAGGTCAGACTGATTCTGCAAATCCATCGCCAGAAGGAAATCGAAACTGTAGAAATCGTCAATCGCGATCTGGCGCGCCCGATGATGGTCGAGCCGGTAGCCGCGACGCGCGGCGGCGGCGATCATGCGCCGGTCGGCGGGATCGCCCGCATGCCAGCCGCCCGTGCCCGCCGACCCGACATGAATTTCAAGGCCGCGCGCCAGCGCTTTATCGCGCAGGATGACCGCCGCCGCCGGCGACCGGCAGATATTGCCAAGGCAGACGAAGAGAACGCGTTTCATTTGCCGATAACTCTTATGTGAATCGGGGCGGCTGTCGCAATTGCGGCCGAACAGCTAGGGTGCGCCCGGTTTTGAAAGAGGAACTCCATGCAACTCACACAGTCTAATGTCGCCTTCGCCGGTGTCGATCAGATGTTCCGCGCCATGGGCGCCATTCTCGACAAATCCGCCGCCCACGCCAAGGCGACCGGTGTTGAAGAAAGCGTTTACACAAGCTGGCGTCTCGCGCCCGACATGTTCACCATGGCCCGCCAGGTGCAGATCGCCTGCGACATTGCGGTTCGGGGGCTGACGCGGCTCGCGGGCGATACGCCGCCGTCTTTTCCCGATACCGAGACGACGTTCGAACAACTGAAGGCGCGCGTCGCCAAAGCGCATGCGCATATCAAGGACCTCGACAAATCGAAGATCGACGCAAACCCCGACGCCGACATCACCGTGCCGATGGGCGACGAAAAAATGACGATGAAGCGCCATCAGTTCCTGATGAATTTTGTGCTGCCGAATGTATATTTTCATGCGACTGCGGCGTACCTCAATTTGCGGAATGCAGGCGTCCCGCTCGGCAAGGGCGACTTTCTCGCGCGCTGACCCTCACCCCGCTCGCTGGCCTGTCCCGAGGGCAAAGGGGGAGTCTGCCTCTCCCTTGGGAGAGGCCAAAACCGTCCTTCACGGTTTTGGGTGAGGGGTCTGCTGCTTTGTCAATGTGAAACTTCATCGAATGCGGCATTACTCCCGCCCGACAATCCCCCCGTAAAGCTCCGGCCGGCGGTCGCGGAAAAAGCCCCAGCCGGCGCGAAGTTCCGCGATCCGGTCGAGATCAAGCGTCGCCGCGATGAAGCCCGTATCGGTCCGGTTCATCTCGGCGAGAATGTCACCGCCTTCATCGGTGATAAAAGAAGAGCCGTAAAAAATCTGGCCTTCCTCATCGCCGACACGATTGGCCGCGACGATCGGAACGACATTTGACACTGAATGCCCGATCATCGCGCGCCGCCATCGCACTTGCGTGTCGAGCGACGGGTTTTCCGGCTCCGATCCGATCGCCGTCGGGTAGAACAGAATCTCGGCCCCCTGCAGCATCATTGCCCGCGCTGATTCCGGAAACCACTGGTCCCAGCAGACGCCGACGCCGATGCGCCCGGACTTTGCCGCCCAGGTCCTGAAACCGGTGTCGCCCGGCTTGAAATAGAACTTCTCCTCATAGCCCGGCCCGTCCGGAATATGGCTTTTCCGGTAGACGCCCATGATCTTGCCGTCGGCGCCGACGACGACGAGGCTGTTGAAATATTCCTGCCCGTCCTTTTCGAAAATCGACAGCGGCAGCGTCACGCCAAGTTCGCCGGCAAGCGGGGCGAGCGCGGCGACAACGGGATGCTCCCGGTACGGATAAGCGTGCGCGAACCAGCGCGTTTCCTCGCGCTTGCAAAAATAGGGACCCTGGAACAGCTCCGGCGGCAGGATCGCTTCGGCGCCGTCCTTCGCCGCATCGCGCACGAGCCGCTCGACGCACAAGATGTTCGCCTTCATGTCATCGCCGAAGGCGGCCTGCAGGGCGGCGACGCGCAAGGTTCGTGACATCAGGACGTCTCCTTCAAGGTTGACGATTACGAGCGACACGCCGAAGATTCAAGGAACAACCGCGCGGCAAAGGAGAGCGGCATGACAAAGCTCGACATCTACTGGTCTTTCCGCAGCCCCTATTCCTGGCTCGCGATCGACCGGCTAGCCGACATCGTTCGTGACTACGCCATCGCGTGCGCGTTCCGGTTCGTCAGGCCGCTGGCGATGCGCGAGCCCGATTTTTTCCGGAAGAACCGCCCGCAATGGCTGCCATACCTCTTCAAGGACGTGATGCGGGAAAGCGCCCGGCTTGGCGTTCCCTTTGCGCCGCCGCGCCCGGACCCGATTTCGATGAATATGGAAACCGGAAAGGTCGATGCGGATCAGCCGCTGATGGACCGGTTGATGGGGCTCGGGGTCGCCGCCGAGGAAACCGCGAAGCGGGGCCTCCCTTTCGCGCGCGCCGTCGCGCGCCGGATTTGGGGCGGCGTTGAGGACTGGAACAAAGAGGCCGCAATGAATGCGGCGGCGCTGGAGGCCGGCCTTGAACTGACGGCGCTTGACGCCTGGGCGGGAGAAAACGCCGGCGCGGTCGCCGCGATCATCGCGCGCAACGAAGCGGCGCAACTTGCACACCACTGGGGTGTTCCCTTGATGGTCCTCGATGAAGAGCCGTTCTTCGGGCAGGACCGGATCGGGTCGCTGGTCTGGCGGCTCGGCGAACGAGGATTGAAGAAATGACGCGAATCCATTTAAGCGGATGACCGGTGACCGACCGAATGAAGCCGTTCTTGTTTTTTGGCCTGGCGCTGCTGGCGGTCGCGTGCGGCTCCCGTCCTGACGATGACTTCAGTGTCGCGCCGGGACGGGAATATTCGGGCCGTATCGCCGAGGGTTTGATGCGGCTCGGGGCCAGCGATGCGCGCAGCCGCTGTTTTTCGGAACGGCTAAGCCGAAGTGATCGCGATACCGCGGCCGACGCGACGCGCATTGTTGAGGAGTCGGCGGACAGGGATGACATGCGGCAGCGCGTCCTCAAGGCGGACGGTGAAACGACACGCGCGTTTATCAGCGCCAAATTCGGTTGCACGCTTGACGAGTGACCGGCTTCCTGTCTGAAACCTTATTCATGCAGCTAGAGATCGTTGTCAGCGGCGCCGCCGCGGCTGGCTTTGAGCCGGTCGTTGACGCCTTTCGCGACAATTTTTCCCGCGGCGAAGAACTCGGCGCGCGCTTTTCCGCGTTCGTCGGCGGCGAGGAGGTCGTCGACATCTGGGCCGGCTGGTCCGATCGCGATAAATCCGCTCCGTGGACGGACAATACGCTCGCTTGCGTCTATTCGGCCGGCAAGGCGGCAATGGCGTTTCTCATTGCGCGCTTCGTCAGCGAGGGAAAACTCGATTATGAGCGTCCCGTCGCCGATTACTGGCCGGAATTTGGCGCCAGCGGGAAAGACCGCGTTACCGTCGGAATGGCGATGTCGCATCAGGCGGGACTTTGCGGATTTCCGGACGAAATGCCGCCGGAAGACTGGCTCAACTGGGATCTGATCTGCGCACGCCTTGCGGCGATGGCGCCGCTGTGGCCGCCGGGATCGGCCTTCGGCTATCATCCGCAGACAGTCGGCTATATCGTCGGCGAACTCATACGGCGCATCGAGCGGCGAAAGATCGGCGACATCCTGCGAGAGGATTATTTCAAGGCGCTAGGGCTGGACCTTCATTGCGGCCTGCGTGAAACGGAAATCGCACGCGCCGCATACATGCCGAAACCGCCGAAAGCGCCGACACATCGAAAGGCCAGCAGATTCACCGAAATTGCGTTCCTGAAGCCATGGTCGGCTGCAGGCGGCGTGTCGCGCGAAAAGTGGATGGCGGGGGAAATTCCGGCGTCCAACATGCATGGCACAGCGCGCGCCTTGGCCGAAATCACCCATCCGTTCGCCAATAACGGCCACGACCTTGCCGGCAAACAAGTGATTGACGCGGAAACCGTCAAGGCCGCGTTACGCCCGCGCATCAGCGGAGACGATCTCGTTCTGCCGTTCCGCCTCACCTGGACGGCCGGATTGACCGCAAATTCCGACGGTTATTTCGGGCCGTCGGAAACCGCTTTCGGCCATGCGGGCTTTGGCGGCGCCGCCGTCGTCGTCGATCCCGCCAGGCGCGTCAGCGCCTCCTATGTGATGAACAAGATGTCGCCGGCGCTCCTCGGCGACCCGCGCGCGATCCGCCTGATGACGGCGCTTGATGGTTGTTTGTGACGCTACTCGATTGCATAGATGAGGGTGACGTTGGCCGTGACCATCGACTCGCCGGGCGCTATCGGCACGGCGTTTGAGGCGTCCATTTCCATTCGCGCCATCACCGGCAACGGGCCTGGCCCTTGCGTGAAGCTGTCGGAAATCTGCATCACCGGCCCGAGCTTGACGCCGGCGGCGTCCGCGTAGAGTTCGGCGCGCTCGCGCGCATCGGCGATTGCGGCCTTGCGCGCATCGTTCATCACCGGTTTTGGTTCGGCGAAACCGAAGGAAATCGAATCGAGGCGGTTGGCGCCGACGCCGACCGCCTTGTCGATGACGGCGCCCGCCTTGTCGAGATCCCTGAGCTTGACGCTGACCGTGTTTGTCGCCTGGTAACCGATGATGCGCGGCGGCGATCCTTCGCGCGAATAATCGTACTTCGCGCCAACGGAAAGGTTCGACGTCTGAATGTCCTTCTTGTCGACGCCGGCGTCGCGCAGACTTTTCAAAGTCGC
Source organism: Parvularculaceae bacterium (assembly GCA_041744115.1). GTDB lineage: Bacteria > Pseudomonadota > Alphaproteobacteria > Caulobacterales > Parvularculaceae > Amphiplicatus. Next base: position 10,839 of record JBGTLL010000242.1, read on the forward strand.
TTCCATCTGCGCGGAATTCTTGCGCAGCGCTTCGGACGCCGTCGCGCCTTCGGCTTCGACGCCGAGGTTCAGATAGGCCATGTCCGGCGCGCGCGCCGCTTCGCCAACGCCGGTGACGACAATCGTTCTCTTCACGTCATCTCCTTCATGGGCGGCGGCGGGCGCCGCGGAGAAACCGGCGGCAAAGGCGGCGGCAACGGCGGCAGTCGAATTGGCGCGCATGAATTCCTCCCTGAGCGAGCCAGCGCAGCAAGCGCATCTCGCGCGGCAAAATCAAGGCTGAAACGCGCCGGCCAGATGGCCGCTCTCCGCGGCGCTTTCAACCCCGCGCACAATCCTGTTATATCCCGCCCGCTCGCCGGCCATCGCCGCCGCGCGGGGGCCCGTAGCTCAATGGTCAGAGCTGGCGGCTCATAACCGCTAGGTTGGGGGTTCGAGTCCCTCCGGGCCCACCAATTTCTGAATAAAAACAGCGGCTTTCGTCCTTCTATTTTGCTTGGGTCAGCCGTTTCGGGTCGCTTCGCATTTGGCGGCCGCCAACGCTTATGGAAGGATGCTCGCGGGGAAGACCGTTCGAACGGGTTCGGGCTGCTTGAGCCTGCAGCGTTCGAGGCGGCGGTCAGGGCGTTGACGCGGGTGTTCGCGCGGGCGTTCGGCGCAAAGATCGCCTGCCCTGAAGATGGGGGAGAAGGGCTCAAATATTCCGATTTCGCGCGACATCGCCGAGCGTCAGATCCAGCGCGCGGCGGACGCGCGCGAACATCTCGTCGATCTCGCCGTCGCTGATGACGAGCGGCGGGCACAGGAACATGGTGTCGCCGACCGCGCGCATGACGATGCCGGTGTCAAAACAGTGCGAGCGGCAGAGCATGCCGGTCTTGCCGGCGGGCGAATAGCGCGCTTTCGCCGCCTTGTCCCTGACGAGTTCGATCGCGCCGAGAAGGCCGACGCCGCGCGTCTCGCCGACAATCGGATGACCTTGCAGCGCCTGCAAATGCGACTGGAACCGCGCCGCCGCCGCCGCGCCGCGCGCGCCGACAAGACCCTTCTCGCCGATCAGTTCGATATTGCGCCTGGCGACAGCACAGGCGACGGGATGCCCGGAATAGGTATAGCCATGCGCCATCTCCGTCTTCGCGGCGATGATCGGCGCGGCGAGGCGCTGATTGATCGCGACCGCCGAAATCGGCTGATAGCCGCTCGAAAGCCCCTTCGCCATCGTCATCAAATCCGGCGTGAAGCCATAGGTCTGGCACCCGAACCACGCGCCGGTGCGCCCGAAACCGCAAATGACTTCGTCCGACCACAGAAGAATATCGTATTGGCGGCAGATGCGCTCGACCTCCGGCCAATAGCCCTCGGGCGGCGTCATCAATCCGCCGGCGCCCATCACGGGTTCGCCGACAAACGCCGCGACATTGTCGGCCCCGAGTTCGAGGATCTTGTCTTCGAGCGCTTTGGCGCAGCGCAAGGCGAAATCGCGCTCGCTCTCGCCGGCCTCCCCATACTGATAAAAACACGGCGTCGGTCCGACATGGTGAAAGCGCGGCAGGGGCAGATCGAAAATCCCCTGCATGAACGGCAATCCCGAAAGGCTGGCGCCGGCGACCGTCGATCCGTGATAGGCGCGCTCGCGGCTGATGATCGCCTTCTTTTCCGGCCGGCCCATCAGATTCCAGTAATACCAGATCAGCTTGACCGCGCTGTCATTGGCTTCAGATCCGGAGGAGGAAAACAGGATCTGGTCGACGCCGGCCGGGGTTTTCGAAGCGATCAGCGCGGCGAGTTCGGCGGCGTAAGGCGTCGTCGTCTGGAAGAACAGATTGTAATAGGAAAGCGTCTTCATCGCGTCATAGGCGGCGCGCGCCAGTTCCTCAACGCCATAGCCGAGCTGCACGCACCACAGGCCCGCCATGCCGTCGAGAATTTTCGCGCCCTCCGAGTCGTAAATGTAGACCCCTTCCGCATGGGTGATGACGCGCGGGCCCTTTTCGCGCAGATCGTGATGCAGCGTGAACGGATGCAAATGATGCGCGCTGTCGAGGTCGCGAATATGGCGCGTGAAGTTCGACCGCGTCGGCCCGGCGGCTGGCGGCGCGTCAGACATTGGTCATCAGGAAGCGGACGTCCCACGGGCTCAAAACGCTCGACCGGTGTTCGTATTCGGAGCGCTTGATGCTGCAATAGGTGTCGACGAAACTCTCGCCGAGCGCCAGGCGCAAGGCTTTCGATTTTGCGAAATTCTCGACGCTGTCGATCAGCGATTTTGGAATCGGCCGTTCGCGATCCTGATAACCCTCGCCGAGATATTCGTCGCGCGGCTCGATCTTTTCCATCATGCCGATGAAACCGCAGGCGAGCGACGCGGCGACGCCGAGATAGGGATTGATATCGGCGCCGGGAATGCGGTTTTCGACGCGGCGCGCTTCCGGGGCGCTGGCGGGAACGCGCAGGCCGACGGTCCTGTTTTCGCGGCTCCAGTGCGTGTTCGTCGGCGCGCTCATGAACGCCTCGAAGCGGTTGAAGGAGTTTGTGTAGGGCGCGAGCAGCGGCATCGCCGCGGGCAGATAGGTCTGAAGGCCGCCGATGAAATGGCGGAACAGGTCGCTGTCGGCGCCGTCGCCGTTCGAAAAGATATTCTTCTTCGATTTCGAGTCGATGACGCTTTGATGAAGATGGATCGACGAACCGCTGCAATCGGCATAGGGCTTGGCCATGAAGGTCACGAACATGTTCTGGCGCAGCGCGACATGACGGGCGAGGCGCTTGAACAGGAACATCTGGTCAGCGACGCTCATCGCTTCGTTGTGGCGGATATTCACTTCGAACTGGCACGGGCCGTCTTCGTGAATGAGCGTGTCGAGATCGATGCGCTGGATTTCGCTGAACTGGTAGAGCTCCTCGAACAGCTTGTCGAACTCGTCGATGGCGTCGAGGCTGTAAACATGCTGGCCGAATTCAGGAAGTCCCGACCGGCCGCCCGGCGCACGCGGTTCAAGGATCACGTCCTTGTACTTGTCAATCAGATAGAATTCGATTTCGGGGCCGACAATCGGCGTCCAGCCTTGCTCCTTGTACAGATTGACGACATTGCGCAAAACCTGCCGCGGCGCGATCGCCGTCGGCACGCGCTGGTCCGACATGCTGTCGCAGATGAGGCTCGCCGTCGGTTCGTTGTTCCACGGCGCGAGGTGGATTGTCGAAAGGTCGGGCGCCAGCACCAGATCGCGCTCGGTCGAGGCGATGTGCGAGCTGAAAATGATCTCGCCCTGGACGCTGATCGCATAAACCGTTTCCGGAATGCGGAGGCCCCCATGCTTGATTCCGTTCAGAAAGAGGGCCGGCGTCATCGATTTGCCGCGCGCGGTTCCGGTGATATCCGGAATAAGGCACGCGACATCGGCGACGCGATTGCGCCGAAGCCAATCTTCGAGGTCCTTGAAGTCCATTGTTTCCGCCTTGAGGGACTGTCCGGCGGGGACGCCCCTGGTGCAAATCACTCCCGCCGGCGCGGCCCTTGCGCGGACGCCCAATTCGAAACCGGGGGCCGTCGCGCGATCGGTGCGCCGCCCGTCAAGGTGGCGGCGCAAGGAGAATGTGATCACAAATACTAGGCGCGCGGGCGCAAGGCAAGTCTGACGAAAAGTCTTGCGGATTCAACCGTTAGCAAGGAACATGGAAGGGCAGCCCCGGCGCCTTCTGAATGGGAAAAGCCTGTGGCGAGATCGTTGAAACCGCCGGTTTTGCAACGCGGCCAGACCCGGATCGGCCAGACCCGGATCGGCCAGACCGGGATCGGCCAGACCGGGATCGGCCAGACGCGGATCGGCAAACGCGCGCCGGTTGTGCATGAGGAAGTTTATGCGCGCCTGCGGCGGGCGATCATCGACGGCCAGCTTGAGCCGGGGCGGGCGCTGTCGGTGCGAATGCTGGCGGCGGAGTTTTGCGTCAGCGCGATGCCGGCGCGCGAGGCGATCCGCCGGCTGGTTGCGCTCGGCGCGCTCGAA
>JBGTLL010000243.1:0-7497 GCA_041744115.1 Parvularculaceae bacterium
CCAGGCGGCGGCGGCGGTCGGGGTTCTGGCGGCGCCGTTCGCCGCGCACCGTTTTCTTGGCGGGGCTGCGCCAAACCTTTGCGACTACCTCGTCTTCGCGCCTTTCATGTGGCAGCGCTCGGTAACCGGGGAAGAGCTCTACGAAACGCCGAAGGCGGTCGCCGACTGGCAGGGGCGGATGCTCGATCTCTATGACGGCTACGCGCGATCAGCGAAAAGCGCTGACGTCAAATCATAGGACCGCGTGACCGCCCGCCGCACGACAACCGATGTTCCCTATACGGCCGATCAGATGTACGCGCTGGTCGCCGATGTCGGACTCTATCCGGAGTTTTTGCCGTGGTGCGTCGCCCTGCGCATCGCCGACCGCCGTGTCGAAGGCGCTGTCGAGCTGCTGACCGCCGACATGGTGGTCGCCTATCGTGTTTTCCGCGAGCGGTTTCACACAACTGTGCGGCTGGACCCTAAGCGCCGGCGCATTGACGTCGATTATGTCGATGGGCCATTCCGAAAGCTGCGCAACGCATGGGCGTTCGAGGACCGCCCCGGCGGCGGCTCGACCATCGATTTCAGCATCGACTTTGAATTTCGCAATTTCCTGTTGCAGGCGACGGCGCAGGCGATGTTTGAAAAGGTCTTCCTCAGAATGTCGGACGCCTTCATCGACCGGGCGGGGAGCGCTTACGGTCCACTCCCGCCGAAATAGCCGCCCAAAGGTGCAAAGGCGCGGGTTTTCGCGTTTTTGTTGCGACTGCCCCCTCACCCAAAACCGTGAAGAACGGTTTTGGCCTCTCCCAAGGGAGAGGCGGGCTCTTTCGTCGCCTCTCCCTTGGGAGAGGCCAGCGAGCGAAGCGGGCGGGTGAGGGTGGGCGCTATTTCATTCGCGCCCGGACGAAGTCGGCGAGCGCGCCGCCGAAATCGGGGTTTTTCAGGCCGAGGTCGATATTGGCCTGCAGCCAGCCGAGCTTCGAGCCGCAATCGTGGATGACGCCTTGGCAGATCACGGCGTGAAAGGTCTGGCGCGCGTTCAGGCGGTTCATCGAGTCCGTGAGCTGGATTTCGCCGCCGGCGCCTTTTTCTTCGGTCTCCAGCAGCGCGAAAATCTCCGGCTGCAGAATATAGCGGCCGATGATGCGGAAATTCGACGGCGCGGCGTCCGGCTTCGGCTTTTCGACCATGCCGGTCATTTCGATGAGATTTCCCTTACGCGCTTTTGGCGCAATGACGCCGTATCTGGAGGTGTCGCTGCGCGCAACTTCCTCGACCGCGACCAGATTGCCGCCGACTTTATCGTAGGCGTCGATCATCTGGTTGAGGAAACCCGGCCGCTGCGGCACGATCTCGTCGGGGAGTGACACCGCGAACGGCTCGTCGCCGACGATCGCCCGCGCGCACCAGACCGCGTGCCCGAGCCCCAATGGCGCCTGCTGGCGCGTACAGGAAAGATCGCCGGCGCGCGGAATTATCTTTTCAATTTCCGCGAGGAGGTCGGATTTCGCTTTCGCTTTCAACGTCGCTTCGAGTTCGAACGCGTGGTCGAAATAATCCTCGATCGCGCTTTTGCCGCGCCCGGTGACGAGAACGACATGCTCGATGCCGGCGTCCCGCGCCTCGGCGACGACATAGTCGATGAGCGGGCGATCGACGACGGGAAGCAGCTCTTTCGGGATCGACTTCGTCGCCGGAAGGACGCGCGTGCCGAGACCGGCGACCGGGATCACGACTTTTCTTATCCGTTGCGGCATTTGGCTCTCTGTTTTCGGGGCAGGACTTCAGGTCGGCGCCTTGTTGACCGGACTGTCGCCGAGATCAATCGTCTCGTTGATCGGGGGAAGGGGTTCGGGCTCCACTTTCAGAATTTCCTGAAGCGCTTCGAGGCGCGTTGCGGCGTTCTCGGCCAGATCATAATAAAAAAGATTGAAGGGTTGCGCCTTCCATTTCGCGCCGAACCAGTCGCCGCGCCGGAGAAAGCGCCGTTTCGGCCGGTCGACGACGAGAATGCCATTGTCGCATTGCGCGCCGACGGCTTTGGTGATCGCCGCCGGCGGCGCCCCTTGCGCGAGGCCCGTCGCCGAGGCGGCGCCGATGTTTTTTTCGGGCGGGCGCCGGATGTCGTCCGTCGTCCAGGAGAGCGGATTGACGCAGACAAGATCGCCGCTGCGCATGGAGATGAGGTCGCCAGCGCTGTCCCATGCCAGCGACCGGCCCCGCGCGCGCTCCATCTCTTCATCGAAACGCGGCTCGTAATCGACATAGGAAACCAGGCAGCGAACCGCGTCCGGACGGTCGCAAACCGGCAGCCGTGGCTCAAGGCTGTCGAGGAATTCCGCCGGCGTCGAAGAACCGATGACATAGGCGGCGATGAGACGCCGTCGCAGCGGATTGATCTCGCCCTGAAAATATTCCTTGAGGAGGCCGAGAACATAAACGCCGCCCTGACCGTAGCCGGCGAGGATGAGCGGGCGTTCTTCGTCGCGCCCGGCGAGGAAGACATCAAACGCGCGCTTCACGTCGGAATAGGCGAGCTTGCGCGCGGCGAGACCGTCATATTTGTGGGTGAACAGCGAATAGAGCGTCGCTTCGCGGTATCTCGGCGCATAGACGTCGCCGACGATCGCGAACGGGCCCGCCTCGTTCGGCGCGGCGACCGTTCGCCTGATTTCGTCCGCCGCCAGGTCGTCGATCGGCGCATTCCACTGGCTGCGGCGGTAATAGGCCGTCGAGTGGACATAGAAGACGTCGGCGGCGCGGGCGTTAGCTGATGGCCGCAAGAGCCACGCGCCGCGCGCGGCGTAATCCGGCTCGGGCGGCGGCGAAATTGTCTGGAATGGCGCGCGCGGGGTCGCGAAAAAGCGGACGATGCCGTCCTGAAAGACGATCGCGAAGGCGACGACGAGCGCCGCCGCGAGGCCGATCGCGGCGTATCCCGCCAGTCGCCGCGTCAGTCGCCGCGTCAGTCGCCGCGTCAGTCGCGAAGTCTTTTCGGTCATCATCCGTTCCGCTTAGAGGCCCAGAAGGGAACCATAAAGGGTCAAAGGCTCTTGATAAACGGGGAGACGAAAAGGGCCCCGATTGCGCGCCCCGTAGCGGCTTTGGTAAGGCATCCAGGCGTCGAGCGTGACGTCAGCGGCGCCGGAAAGTGAAAAAAATGAGCGACCCTCAAAACGAATCAGGAAGCGGCGCGCCAAAGACGGCGCTCGAGACGCCCCTGATCCGGCCGCGCAAGGACAGCATTTGGTCGGGACTGAGGACGAGCTTCATCGCCGGAATCGTCGTCGCGGCGCCGGTCTCGATCACGATCATTATCATCTACTGGTTCGTCACCGGCCCGATGCGCCGCATCGACGTCTTCGTGCGCAATATCCTGCCGGCGGGCGACACCCGGATCGAGACCATTACGCAGGCGATTCCGGGCTTCGGCGTACTTGTCGCCATTGCCGCGCTGATTCTCCTCGGCGCCTTCGCCAAGAATTTTCTGGGGCGCGCGATGATCCGCACGGGCGAGAAATTTCTCGACTCGATGCCGGTCGTCAGAAACCTTCACCGGTTTTTCAAGAACGTCTTTGAAACGGCGCTGCAGAAATCGGCGCGCTCGTTCAAGGAGGTCGGTCTCATCGAATATCCGCGGAAAGGAATGTGGACGTTCGCCTTCGTCGTCGGCGAGGCGATCGGCGAAGTCGCCCACAAACTGGGCGGCGATCAGCAGAATTTCATGAGCGTCTTCATCCCGACGGTGCCCAATCCGACTTCAGGGTTTCTCATCTATCTGCCGCGCGCGGATTTCACGCCGCTTTCGATGTCGATCGAGGATGCGGCAAAGCTCGTGTTTTCACTCGGCCTCGTCGTGCCGGACTATGACGCGCCGGAAGACGCCGTGAAAAAACTTGAAAAGCTGGCCGAAGAGGTCGCGCAAGAGCGGCGAAGCCTGCTTTCCCGCTTTGCGGGGCGCAAAACCGACGCTTAGCCCGCCCGCAGCAGCTTCACCGCGTCGTCGCGGCTGAAGAGGTAAAGAAGAATCCGCAGCGCCTCTCCCCGCGGCGACTTCAGATGCGGATCGCGGGCGACGATCATCGCCGCGTCGTCGCGCGCGGCCAGCAGAAATTCCCCGTGCAAGGCGTAATCGGCAAAGAGCAGCCGGGGAAATCCCGACTGCGCCGACCCGAGCAGATCGCCCGCCCCGCGCAGCCGCAGATCCTCTTCCGCAATCCGGAAGCCGTCGTCGGTTTCGCGAAGGATTTTCAGTCTCGCCGCCGCGGTCTCGCCGAGCGGACCTTTGTAAAGCAGGAGGCACGAGGCCGGCTTGTCGCCGCGCCCGATGCGGCCGCGCAGCTGATGAAGCTGGGCGAGGCCGAATCTTTCGGCGTGTTCGATGACGATGACGACGGCGTTTGGCGCGTTGACGCCGACCTCGATCACCGTCGTCGCGATGAGGAGGGACAAATCGCCGCCATGGAAGCGCTCCATCACCGCGTCCTTTTCGGCCGCCGGCATTCGTCCATGGACAAGGCCGACCCGGTCGCCGAGCAGCGCGTGGAGATGCTGGAACCTTTCTTCCGCCGCGGTCATCGGCACGAGTTCGGATTCCTCGACCAGAGGGCACACCCAATAAACCTGCCCGCGGCGCGCGATGACACGCGACACCGCTTCGACGACCTCATCGAGCCGCTCGATCGGAACCGCGCGCGTTTCGACCGGTTTGCGGCCGGGCGGCTTTTCGCGGATCGCGGTTGCGTCCATGTCGCCGTAAGCGGTGAGGGCGAGCGTCCTCGGGATGGGCGTCGCCGTCATCACGAGGAGATCGGCGCGCCAGCCCTTGGCGGTGAGCGCCGCGCGCTGCTGCACGCCGAAGCGATGCTGTTCATCGATGACGACGAGGCCGAGGTCGGCGAAATCGACATCCTCCTGAATGAGCGCATGGGTGCCGATCAGGAGATCGATTTCGCCGGTCTTGAGGCGCCGGAGCTTGTCCGCGCGCGATGCGCCCTTGTCGCGGCCGGTCAGAATATCGATCCTGACGCCCGCCGCTCCGGCGATCGGCGACAGGGTTTCGATGTGCTGGCGTGCGAGAATTTCTGTCGGCGCCAGCAGGGCGGCCTGCGCGCGCGCTTCGATGACGGTCGCCGCGGCGAGGAACGCAACGATGGTCTTGCCGGATCCGACATCGCCTTGCATCAGCCGAACCATCCGGTCGCCGGACGCGAGATCGGCGTCGATTTCCTGGAGCGCGCTGATCTGCGCGGGCGTCAATTCATAGGGCAGGGCGGCGATCGCTTCCCTTCGCAGAACGCCCGTCGCCGGGAAACTGCGGCCCGCCGCTTTCTTGCGCGCCCGCCGGATCAGCGCCAGCGCAAGCTGGTTCGCCAATAATTCGTCATAGGCGAGCCGCATCAGCGCCAGTGTCGCCGGCGAAAGATCGCCGGCCGATTGCGGGGTCTGTATCATCCGGATCGCCTCGCGCCAGTCCGGAAAATTGTTCTTCCCGCGCCAGGCGTCATCCTGCCATTCCGGCAACACCGGCGCGCGTTCGATCGCCCCCTGTACCGCCTTGCGCATGACCGAACGCGGCAGATCCGCTGTCAGCGGATAGACCGGCTCAAACAGCGGCAGCCCGCCCGGGGCGGCCGGATCGACAATATGATCCGGATGCGACATTTGCCGCGCGCCGCCATAATCGTCGATGCGGCCGGAGACGATCCGCTTTGCGCCTTCGGGCAGCGCCCTGATGATGTAATCGGGCCGCGCGTGAAAAAAGATGAGGCTGATGAAACCGGTCTCGTCCGAGCAGATGACGCGATAGGGGAGGCGCTTGATCGCCGGCGGATCGTGCTTATCGACGGTGACTTCCAGCGTCGCCAGCGAGCCGATTTCCGTCTCGGCGATTTTTGGCCGAAGGCTGCGGTCGATGACGCTGTGCGGCCGCGTGAAGAGGACATCGATGACGCGCGGACCCGCCGCTTTCGAAACGAGAGCGGCGAGGCGCGGCCCGACGCCTTTCAGCGCCGTCACATCGGCGAACAGGGGGTTGAGAATGGCGGGCCGCATGGGGCCGCCTTATCGTCCGCTTTGCGCGAATTGTCTAAACTCTCGGGCATGCGCTATAGGCCGCCCATGGCCGTCGATCCGCTTGACCTGCGCCGCAAAAAAATTCTCCACCGCGCGCGTTACCGTGGCTTCCGGGAGGCCGACCTGCTGATCGGCGGCTTTGCCGAAGAAGCCGTTCCGGCGATGAGCGACCGCGACCTGGACGGATTCGAAACGCTTCTCGAAATGGCCGATCAGGACATTTGCGATTGGGTCGCCGGAAAGACCGCGCCGCCGGCGGAGGCCGACGATACGATGATTGAGCGCTTGCGCAAATTCGACATCGCGGCGAAGATCGCGAGTGATCGCGAATCTTTCTAAGGCCGGACCGAAAAGTATTTTCGCAAACACGGGCAAAAAAAACAGCCGTCACCCCGGGACCGCGCGTCTTCACGCGGAACCCGGGGTCCATCTCTCAACGAATCCAGTGTTGCGCCATGGATTCCGGGTTCCGCCAGGAGGCGGCCCCGGAATGACGCTGCCGGAATTTGCTGCATTGGTTTTCAGTCGGACTCCAAGGTTCCTAATCAGATGAAATCATTGCTGGCGGCCGCATTTTGCTTCGCCGGATTCGCCACGCCAGTTTGCGCGCAGGACGCAATGGCGTCCGGTCCCGTCATCCTCGCGGCGCCGCCGTCGCCGTCCGAAATCATGGCTCCGCGGCTCCAGCGGTTCAAAGCGCAGCTCGATGCCGCCGCGGTCCATCCCGACTTCGTCGGCCTTGCCGTCGCGATCGTTGATCACGGCGAAACGGTATACCTGCGGACCTATGGCGTTCGCGACGCCGAATTGAATTTGCCGGTGACGCCCCGGACCGTCTTTCGCATCGGTTCGCTGTCAAAGGGCATCGCCGCAAGTCTTGCGGCAAAGGCCGCCGTTGACGGCGTCATCAGCCTCGACCAGAAAGTTTCGGCGTTTGCGCCGACTTTCCGCCTGAAGAATGGGGCCGAAGCCGGCGTCACCCTCGAAATGCTTCTCTCGCACAAAGTCGGGCTTCCGCCGAATGCTTACGACAATCTTCTCGAAGCAGGCGTTCCGGTGGCGGACATTTTGCCAAAATATGCGTCGGTCGCGCCGATCTGCCGGGTCGGCGCCTGTTACGCCTACCAGAATATTGCATTCAACCTGATTTCCGGCGTCCTGACGCAGGTCCATGGCGCGCCTTACGAAGAGCTGGTCGCGGCGAGGATCTTTCGCCCGCTTGGGATGACCGACGCATCCCTCGGCAAGGAAACGCTGTTCGCGGCGCCCGACAGGTCCGTGTCGTACGTTCGCCGGCAAATCAGCGGCGCGAAAGGTCAATACACGCCGTGGAGATTGAGCGAGGTCAAAGACGCGTATTTCAGCGTGCCCGCCGCGGGCGGCGTCAACGCCAGCATCACCGACATGGCGCGCTGGCTCGAGGCGCAGCTCGGC
>JBGTLL010000244.1:0-13448 GCA_041744115.1 Parvularculaceae bacterium
GGCCGCGCTACAGGCAAGGGCGACGTGCGACGCGTCAGCCAGATCGACGCGCCCGACCACCTCGCCGGTTCGCGCCGGGTTCAGCGATGGCGACGCCGCGCCTTTGGGGCTTTGTCCGTCAATGATGGGTCCGAAGGATCGTTCGCCTTGAACCGCCTTTCCGACCGCGCGTTGCAGGCGTTCCGCGGTTGCGGGATCGGTATCGTCCCAGCCTTCCGCAAGTAGACGCGCGCCGCAAAACTGATCGCGCGGCGCCGGAATGGCCGGGTTCGGAACGACGTTCAGCGCTCTTGTCTCTTCGACCGGATCAGCGACGATATCGTCGACGGTCAGATCGGGATCGAACATCTGATTGACGAAGGATGAGTTGGCGCCGTTCTCGAGCAGCCGGCGAACGAGGTAGGGAAGCAATTCCTTGTGGCCGCCGACCGGCGCGTAGATCCGCGAACGGACGCCCGCCTTCAGCAGGCTGTCGTGCAAGGCTTCGCCCATGCCGTGAAGCCGTTGCAGCTCATATTCGCGGCAGTCGCCCGCCATCTCCCTGACGAGCGCGGCTGTCAGCGCGTTGTGCGTGGCGAACTGCGGATAGAGGATGTCCGCATTGGCAAAGAGCTTCCGGGCGCAGGCCTGATAGGAAACGTCGGTCAGGACTTTGCGCGTGAAGACGGGATAGCTCGCAAGCCCCATCACCTGCGCGCGTTTGATTTCGCCGTCCCAATAGGCGCCCTTGACGAGGCGCACCATGACGCGCTTGGCGCGCGACCTTGCGAGCGAGGCGATCCAGTCGATGACGAAGGGCGCGCGGCGCTGATAGGCTTGGACGACTATGCCGAACCCGTCCCACCCGTCGAGCTTTGGATCGTGCATCAAGGCTTCAATCAGATCAAGCGAGAGGTCGAGACGGGCGGCCTCTTCAGCGTCGATGTTGAAACCGATATTTGCTTCTTTCGCCTGAATGGCGAGACTTCGAACGCGCGCCCCTAATTCCTTCAGCACCCGCTCGCGTTTTGAATATTCATAACGCGGATGCAGCGCCGACAGCTTTACCGAAATGCCGGGATTGTCGATCGACTGCTCGGCGGTTGCGCCCTTTGCGATTTCGGCGATGGCGTTCTCGTAATCGCCGAAATATCGCTGCGCGTCAGCGGCGGTGATCGCCGCCTCGCCCAGCATGTCGAAGGAGAAATTGTAGCCCTTATCCGCGAAGCTCCGAGCGCGACGTTGCGCTTCGGCGATGGTCTCGCCGAGGACGAAGTGCTCGCCCATCACCTTCATCGCCTGGGCGACGGCGGCGCGGATCACCGGCTCGCCGACGCGATCGAGAAGATCTTTGGTCGCCTTGACGATCTTACGTGTGGGGTCGGCCGCTTCGACATCGTCAAGCCAGGCGGCGGTGAGCATCAGCGCGCGGGTCGAAAAATTGACGAACGGGAACGGGCTCTTGCCCTTGTGCGCCGCCCAGTCTCCAGCCTCGACTTTATCCCTGATCAGGGCGTCCGCCGTCATCGCGTCCGGCGTCCGCAGCAGCGCCTCCGCAAGGCGCATCAAGGTGACCCCTTCGGCGGTCGACAGGCCGTACTCCTGAAGAAATTTATCGACCAGCGTTGACCGCGACGCCTTGGCGCGCGCCTGGCGAACGAACGCCGCCGCCTTTGTCCGCGCGGCCTCGCGGATGTCCGTGGAAAGCTCGGCCTCCGTCAGCAGCGCCCGAACCCGCTCGGCCTCGTCCGCCAGCGTGTTGGCGCGGATGTTTTCGCGGAGCAGGGCGGCAACGGTCATGGTTCTTTCCGGGAGGTTCGACAGCGGCATCGCATAGCGTGAAGCATCGGGGCTGTCATGTGCGCCCGCGGACCGCAGCTCGCCACTGCGCCCAAACATTGCGCGGGGCCCGTCGGGCGCTTAGGTAGACCTCCAGCCCGCTCACGGTTCCGCAAAGGATAACGCCCATGACTGACGCGTATGTTTTCGACGCCGTCCGCACCCCAAGAGGGAAGGGCAAGTCCGACGGCGGCCTTCACGAGATCACCCCGGTGCAACTCGCGACCCAGGTGCTCGAGGCGATCCGGGACCGCAACGCGCTCGACACCAGCAAGGTCGATGATGTCGCGATGGGCGTCGTGTCGCCCGTCGGCGAGCAGGGCGCGGTGATTACGCGAACGGCCGTCCTTAACGCCGGCTACGCGGAGACGACCGCGGGCATTCAGGTCAATCGCTTTTGCGCCTCTGGCCTTGAAGCCGTCAATATCGCCGCCGCCAAGGTCAAGGCCGGCGAAGCCGACCTGACGATCGGCGGCGGCGTTGAATCGATGAGCCGCGTGCCGATGGGTTCCGACGGCGGCGCCTGGCCGGTCGATCCGGCGGTCGCGTTCAGGACTTATTTCGTGCCGCAGGGAATATCCGCGGACCTGATCGCGACGAAGTACGGGTTTTCACGTGACGATGTCGACGCCTATTCGGTCGAGAGCCACAAGCGCGCCGCGCGCTCGTGGAAGGAAGGCCGTTTCAAAAAGTCGATCGTGCCGGTGAAAGACGTGATGGGCGCCGAAATTCTGGCCAAGGATGAAACCATCCGTCCCGACACCGACATGCAGGCGCTGGGGGCCCTCGCGCCGTCATTCGCCATGCTCGGCGAGAATTTCGGGTTCAATTCCGTCGCCCTCCAGAAATATCCGGAGGTCGAGAAAATCAACCATGTCCATCATGCCGGGAATTCATCCGGCATTGTCGACGGCGCCGCGGCTGTCCTCATCGGTTCGAAGGAGACTGGCGCCAAGCTCGGGCTTAAACCGCGCGTCCGCATCGTCTCCATGGCCTCGGTCGGGGCCGAGCCGACGATCATGCTGACGGGCCCGGAGTTCGCCGCGCAAAAGGCGCTGAAACGCGCCGGCATGACGAAAGACGACATCGATCTCTGGGAACTCAACGAAGCGTTCGCGTCCGTTGTCCTTCGCTTCATGCAGGCGCTCGACATTGACCATTCCGAGATCAACGTGAATGGCGGCGCGATCGCCATGGGTCATCCCTTGGGCGCGACCGGCGCCATGGTCTTTGGCACGATGGTCGACGAATTGGAGCGATCGGGAAAATCAACCGCGCTGATCACGCTCTGCATTGGCGCGGGGATGGGCACGGCGACGATTATTGAGCGGGTTTAAACAGCAGAAAGACGGAAAATTGAAGATGTCCGACCAAGCATTGACAGTCGAGATAGACGCCGACGGCATCGCGCTCGCGACCATTGACCTTAAAGGCCAGTCGATGAACGTCTGGAACGAAGCGCTGCTGAAGGAATTCGCCGCGTTTGTGGATCGCCTATGCGAGGACGATGCGATCAAGGGCGCCGTCATCACCTCCGGCAAGGCGTCCGGCTTTCTCGCCGGCGCGGATTTGCGCATGCTGGGGAGCGGCGGCGTCGGCGGCGGCGCCTCGACGCCGAAGGAAACATTCGATCGGCTGTTCAATCTGAACGCGATGCTGCGAAAGCTTGAAACAAGCGGCAAGCCCGCCAAAAAACTGATCAGCGGCGAAGCTTCGGCCAAGCCCGTCGCCGCGGCCGTCAACGGCCTGGCGCTCGGCGGCGGTCTCGAACTTGTTCTCGCCTGTCACTACCGGGTTTGCGCCGACGATCCGAAAATCCAGCTTGGGGTGCCGGAAGTGAAAGTCGGCCTGCTTCCCGGCGGCGGCGGCACGCAGCGCCTGCCGCGGCTTGCCGGTTTGCAGAACGCGGCCCTGATTGCAACGCAAGGCAATCCGATCGATCCGGCGACAGCGAAAGGCTTTGGCGTCATTCAGGAGATCGCGCCGGCAGGCGAAATCGTGACGAAAGCCAAAGCCTGGGTGAAAGCCAATCCGAAAGCGGCGCAACCCTGGGACAGGCAGGGTTTCAAGTATCCGGGCGGCTCCGGACCAACCCATCCGGCGGCCTTGCAGTTCCACATGGCGTCGAACGCCATGGCGCAGCGCGAAACGCAGCACAATTACCCGGCGGTCCAATATATCCTTTCGTGCATCTATGAGGGGTCGGTCGTTCCTTTCGATACGGCGATCCGGATCGAGTCGAAATATTTCGGCAAACTCCTGATGAGCCCGCAGGCCAGAAACATGATCCGTACGCTGTTCATCAACAAACAGGCGGCGGAAAAAGGCGAACAGCGTCCGAAGAGCGTCGAGAAATCGAAAATCAAGAAAGTCGGCGTACTTGGCGCCGGCATGATGGGCGCCGGTATCGCTTATGTGACCGCCAAGGGCGGCATGGATGTCGTGCTACTCGACCGCGATCTGAAATACGCGGAGAAAGGCAAGGCCTATTCCGCCGGCATCGTCGGCAAGGGCGTTGCAAGAGGCAAGGTCTCGAAAGAAAAAGGCGACGAGCTTCTGGCGCGCATCAAGCCGACCACGGATTACAACGATCTCAAGGATGTCGATATGATCATCGAGGCGGTGTTTGAAGATCCCGACATCAAGGCGGATGTCATTCGCAAGACTGAAGCCGTCATCGGCGACAAAATCATCTTCGCGTCAAACACCTCGACGCTTCCGATCTCGGGACTTGCGAAGAATTCCGAGCGACCGGAGCAGTTCATCGGCGTTCACTTCTTTTCGCCGGTCGACAAGATGCCCCTCGTCGAGATCATTCCCGGCGACAAATCCGGCGACCGCGCGCTCGCCGCCGCGCTCGATTATGTCGGCATGATCAAAAAGACGCCGATCGTCGTCAAGGACACGCGCGGCTTTTACACCAACCGCGTCGTGCCGCCCTATCTCAATGAAGCGATGCTGATGGTGAAGGAAGGCGTCAGTCCCGCCCTCATCGAGAACGCCGCCAAAATGCTTGGAATGCCGGTCGGGCCGTTAGCGCTGGTCGATGAAACGTCGCTTGAACTCGGCAAGCGCGTGATGGAATCGACGAAAAAGGAACTCGGGAAGGATTACAAACCGAGCGGCGTTGAAGACCTTTTTAATGTGATGGTCGACAAGCTCGGGCGCCTCGGACGGAAGTCTGGCGGCGGTTTCTACGATTACCCGGCCGACGGCAAAAAGTCGCTCTGGAAAGGCGTCTCCGATTATTTTCCGCTGGCGAAGAACCAGCCATCCGCGGACGAAGTCAAGGAGCGAATTCTTTATGCGCAGCTCATCCCCGCTGCGCAGTGTTTCGCCGACGGCATCGTTTCAGATCCGCAATCGGCTGACCTCGGCGCGATTTTCGGCTGGGGCTTTGCGCCATGGACCGGCGGTCCGATGAGTTATATCGACACGATCGGCATCGACGCTTTCGTGCGAAAAGCGGAAAGCCTCGCGCAGAAATACGGCGCACGCTTCAACCCGCCGCAAAAGTTCCGCGACATGGCCGAACGCAAGGAGACGCTTTACAAGGCGGCGTGAGATCGAGGCTAAGTGATTTTAATCGCTCCGCCGAGCGTTAATCAGTCCTTTCCAGAGAACGTGGAACCATGATTCGTTCGATCATCGCTGTACTCGCCGGCGTCGTTGTCGGCGCAATTTTGATACTGATTGTCGAAGGCGCCGGACATCTGATGATTCCGCCGCCGCCTGGGTTCGACCTCGCCAACCCCGATTCCGTGAAGAGCGTCCCCGTCGCCGCCAAGGTCGCGGTTCTCGCCGCCTGGTTCGTCGGCTCATTCGGCGGCGGCGCGGCGGCCTCGATCATTGCGCGCCGCTGGGCGCCCGCGGCCTGGGTCGTCGCGGCGACAATTTTTCTTCTGTCAGCGGTGACGATGGCCGAAATCCCTCACCCGGGATGGATGATGGCCGGAGCAATCGCTGTGATCGCCCTTGGCGGATTTCTCGCGGTCAAAGCGACCAATGGCAATTACGGACGGCCCCCGCCGGCGCGCGCATCGTGAGCGAGGCGCCGATCCCCGCCGCCACGGTTCTGCTCCTCCGCGACGAGCCGGCGTTTGAAGTCCTGATGATTGCGCGTCACGAGAATTCTTCTTTCGCGGGCGGGGCTCTTGTTTTTCCGGGCGGGCGCGTCGATCCCGGCGATCGGCAAACTGCATGGCGCGACCACGCGGATGGTCTTTCGTCCGATGACGTGAGGGCCGCGGCGCAAATCGCGGCGATCCGCGAAGCGTTTGAGGAAACGGGCGTGCTCCTCGCGCGCGGCGAAACCGGAGCGATGGCGTCCCGTGAACAAGCGCTCGCCCTGAGCGAATGGCGGGCGCAAGTTGAACAGAACGATTCTTTGTTTTTCGAATTGATCCGGCGCGAGAAGCTGCGACTGGCCTGCGATGCGCTGCGTCTTTTCGCGCATTGGGTGGCGCCGCCCGGACTGCATCGGCGTTTCGACACGCTCTTCTTCGCGGCGCGATTTCCGCCGGGCCAGGAGGTTCTGGAAGACGGAGCCGAGGCGACGGAAGCGCTCTGGATCGCGCCGCGAAAGGCGATCGACGCCCGGTCATCCGGGGCCCGCAAGATCATATTTCCGACAGCGCGCAATCTTGAACTGCTCGGCGTTTCAAGGACGACAGACGAAGTGTTTGCGTCGGCGGCGCGACGGCTGATCGCACCCGTGATGCCGGTCGCCTTCGACCGTGGCGGCAAGACATATCTCAAAATACCCGAGGGGCTCGGATACCCCGTCGTTGAAGAACCGCTCGAAACGGCCGCGCGACACTGATTGATTGATGCAGGTCAGTCAGCGGCGGCCTGCTTGAGCGCGCGTCTTGTCCATTCGAGCGCGATGAGGTCGTAAAGCGCGTGCGTCACTATCGGGGCGGCGAGGCTGCCGGTCGCCCAGAAGAGCACGCCGAGATACGTTCCGACAATCGCGGCGCTGACGGCGTAAATTGCCGTGCGCGCATGCAGCGCGCCAAACAGGACGTTCGGCAAAAGAACCGCGGCCCATACCGGCAGATCGCGACTGGCGACGGTCTGCAGGACGCCGCGGAACAACAGCTCTTCTCCGATCCCGGCCGCGAGCGCGAGAAGAACGATACGAACCGGCATGAAGCGAAAGCCGATCTCGCTGAAAAAGTGCAATTGCGATTGCCGGAATCTGACGATCGGCGGCCAGCGCGACCGCATGATCCAGGCGAGAAACGCAACTGGCGGCGCTGTCGCGATAATCCCCGCAAACAGCGCATCCGGCCGCGGCGCCAGCAGCGCGCCGATGTCGAGTGAAAAAAGGATCGCCAATCCGATCGCTGCCGGCGAAATCAGGGCGGCAAGGAGAAATGTCAGCCGGAACGCACGTCCGTCGCCGTATGTCCGATCATCGAGGCGTCGAGCCATCGGTCAGCGGCGCCGCTTCAGTCCGCCAAGTAGACCGCGGACAAGTTCGCGCGTGACCATCGACGAGAACGTCCGCGCCGCGGATTTGACCGCCGCTTCGCCCGCCGACTGCCGGTTTGATCTTCGTGCGCGCGAAGACGGCTTGCTGCTTCGTTTTTGCTGCTCCGCCGCGGTTCCTTCCGCCTTGGCTGCGCGCCTTTCGAGCATTTCATAGGCCGACTCCCGATCGACCGTCTCGTCATAGCGTTCGCCAAGATCGGAATAGCGCATGATCTCGCTGCGCTCTTGCGGACTAATTGGCCCCATGCGCGACGCGGGCGGCCGGATCAGCGTGCGATCGACGACAGAAGGCGCGCCCTTTGCTTCAAGCGTCGAGACCAGCGCTTCGCCGACGCCAAGATCGGTGATCGCGTCGATCGTCGAGAACGCCGGGTTCGGCCGGAACATTTCCGTCGCCGTCCTGATGACTTTCTGTTCCTTGGGTGTGAAAGCACGCAGCGCATGCTGGATGCGCGCGCCAAGCTGGCTGGAGACGCTGTCCGGCAGGTCCTGCGGGTTCTGCGTCACAAAATAAACGCCAACGCCCTTCGAGCGGATTAGCCTGACGACCTGCTCGATCTTGTCGACGAGGGCTTTCGGCGCATCATCGAACAGGAGATGCGCTTCGTCGAAAAAGAAAACGAGTTTCGGCTGGTCCGGATCGCCAGCCTCGGGAAGCTCTTCGAAAAGCTCCGACAACAGCCACAGGAGAAATGTCGCATAGAGCTTGGGCGCCTGCATCAGCCGGTCGGCGGCCAGAATGTTGATGACCCCGGCGCCGGTTTCATCCGTCCGCAGAAAATCATCGAGAACGAGCGCGGGCTCGCCAAAGAATTTCGCGGCGCCCTGATGTTCGAGAGCAAGCAGCCGGCGCTGAATCGACCCGACCGTCGCCTTCGCGACATTGCCGTATCGGGTCGTCAATTCGGCCGCGCGGCCGGCAATATCGATGAGCAGCGCGCGCAAATCTTTCAGATCGAGAAGCAGCAGCTTTTCGTCATCCGCCACCTTGAACGCGAGCGTCAACACGCCTTCCTGCGTCTCGTTGAGATCAAGCAGCCGGGCAAGGAGCAGCGGCCCCATTTCGGAAATCGTCGTGCGGACCGGATGACCCTGTTCGCCGAAGAGATCCCAGAAGACCACCGGAAACGCTTCCGGCGCGTATCCCTCGAGACCGATTTTCGCCGCTCGTTCGGCGAGCGACTCCTTGATCGCACCCGGCATCGCAAGGCCGGAGAGGTCGCCTTTGACGTCGGCGGCAAAGACCGGAACCCCCGCCTTTGAGAAACCCTCGGCGAGGATCTGGAGGGTGACGGTTTTGCCCGTTCCCGTCGCCCCGGAGATGAGGCCGTGCCGGTTTGCGTATTTCAGGGCGAGGCTTTGCGGGCGCTCGCCTTTGCCCATGAAAACCGCGCCTTCGCCCATTCGATGAAACTCCTTTGGATCTGGAGTGTTTGGGGATAGCGGCGGCATGGTCAAGGCCGCAAGATGTTGTGTGGAGTTAAGCGGGCCGAGTTGCGGAGCCGGCGCAACAGCCTGTAAGATTTCGGGAATCGGTACGGCAGGAGGGACACCATGCTCAGAATTCTTCTCATTATTGTCGTCGCGCTGGCGGTGATTATCGGCCTGATGAAACTGACCGGCACAAAGCCGGACGAGATTGGCGCCGCGACCGAGAATGCGGTGGAAGGCGCCGGCGCCGCGATTGAATCCGCTGGCGAAGGCCTGCAAGGATCCGCTGACGATGTTGGCGAGGCGACGACCGACGCCGTCGATGCGACGGGCGATGCGCTGAACGAGGCCGGCGATGTCGCCGAAGACGCGGCCGAGGAGACCGGCGAAGCGCTGGACGAGGCGGCCGAAGAAACCGGCGAAGCGGCAAATGACGCGGCCGAGGAAATTGATGAATCGATTGTCACCGACGATGAAGTCACGGGCGAAGACCCCAATCAGTGATTGTTCGGCGGGTCGGTTCAAGCGCCGCGCAAGATTGCGCGGCGCTTTTCCACGCATGATTAATACATCGTTAGCCACGGCCGCCGTGTTTTTATCAATGGCGAAACCCCTCTCCTTATAGATGGACGGATGACGGCCGCGATCGATCTTCGCCATCTCGAACAATATGTGTTCGGTGATCGCGGACTGCTGGACGAAATCCTGACGATTTTCGTCGAGCAGGCCGCAAAATGGGTCGAGCGGCTCGATCCGGCGCAAGACGACGAGGCGTGGCATTCGGCGGCGCATGCGCTGAAAGGCGCGTCGCGCGGCGTTGGCGCATGGACGCTTGGCGATCTCGCGGAGCGCGCCGAAACCCTCATCGGACCCGGACAGGAAAACGCGCGGCGCGCATTTCAACGCGAGTTGAAAATGGCCGCCGATGCAGCCATTGCCTGCGCGCGGGAAATCCGCGACCGCGCCGCTTAATTATCGGTCCGGATCGTTGCGCGTGAACCCCCGGGCGCCAATATGACGCCCCGGGACCGTCAAACCGGAGCCGAGCATGAACCGCGATTTCGCAGACCGCATCACCTGGATCGCCGTCGCCGACGGCCAGAAAGCCGTCATTCTTCGCAATGACGACACCGACCAAACGCCATCGCTGAATGTTCTCCGCGTTGACGAGATCGACAATCCCGCGGCGCGCGATCAGGCGGCCGGCCCTCCCGGACGGATGAATGACGGCCGCGCCGGCAGCGCACGCAAATCGTCTTTCCAGGAAACCGATTTTCATCTCCTCGAAAAAGAGCGCTTTGCAAAAGACTTCGCCGCGCGGCTCAACAAGGCGGCGTTGGCCGGGAATTTTGACCGGCTCCTGATCATCGCGCCGCCGGCGACGCTGGGCGAATTGCGCACGCAATATCATCTGGAGCTGAAAAAGCGGCTCATCGGCGAAATCGACCGCGATCTGACAAATCACCCGGTCGAGGAGATCGAGCAGCATGTCGCGGCCGCGCTGAAGCCAGACGAGCCGTCACCGTCGTAGCGCCGTCATCGCCGCGTCAATGCCCGCGAGCGTCAGCGGATACATGCGATCTTTCATCAGATCACGGATCATTGTGATCGATCCGGAATAATCCCAGTGCTGTTTCGGGATGGGATTCAGCCAGACCGCGCTTTCGTAGATGCGCGTCACGCGCTCCATCCACACCGCGCCCGCTTCCTCGTTGAAATATTCGACCGAGCCGCCGGGGACCGCAATTTCGTAGGGGCTCATCGAGGCGTCGCCGACGAAGATCACCTTGTAGTCGTGCGGATAGGTGTGCAGCACCTCGAAGGTCGGCGTCTTCTCGGTCCAGCGGCGGCGGTTGTCCTTCCACACGAAATCGTAGAGGCAGTTGTGGAAGTAGAAATACTCCATGTGCCTGAATTCTGTCCGCGCGGCTGAAAAAAGCTCTTCGCACAGACGAATGAACGGGTCCATCGATCCGCCGGCGTCGAAGAAGATCAGCACCTTGATCGTGTTGCGGCGCTCGGGACGCATCTTGATGTCGAGATAGCCGGCGCGCGCCGTCGCATCGATCGTGCCACCCAGATCGAATTCTTCCGGAACGCCTTTCCGCGCAAACCGGCGGAGCCGCCGCAGCGCCAGCTTGATGTTGCGTGTTCCAAGTTCGACGTCATCGTCGAGGTTTTTGTACTCGCGCTTTTCCCAGACCTTGACCGCCCGGCCCTGACGCGCGCCTTCGTTTCCGATCCGGACGCCTTCCGGGTTGTAGCCGCCGGAGCCGAACGGCGACGTCCCGCCCGTGCCGATCCATTTCGAGCCGCCCTGATGGCGCTTCTTTTGTTCCTCGAGGCGCTGCTTTAGCGTCTCCATCAACTTGTCCCAGCCGCCGAGCGCCTCGATCTGTTTCTTTTCGTCTTCGGTGAGGTATTTCTGCGTAAGGAGTTTCAGCCAGTCCTCGGGGATTTCCGCGGTGACGCCCTCGGCGAGCGATTCGACGCCCTTGAAGACATGGCCGAACACGCGGTCGAACTTGTCGAGATTGCGCTCGTCCTTCACCAAGGTCGCGCGCGAGAGGAAATAAAAATCCTCGACCTTCCTTTCGGCGAGATCGGCCTCCATCGCCTCCATCAGGGTCAGGTACTCGCGCAAGGAAACGGGAAGCCCCGCG
This sequence comes from Parvularculaceae bacterium, assembly GCA_041744115.1. Classification (GTDB taxonomy): domain Bacteria; phylum Pseudomonadota; class Alphaproteobacteria; order Caulobacterales; family Parvularculaceae; genus Amphiplicatus. Next base: position 11,409 of record JBGTLL010000244.1, read on the forward strand.
GATTTCAGTTCGTGAAAGAATTTCGTGAACATCAGCGGCCCGGCCTTGCAAAAGGCGCCCCTTTAGGGTGCGCCGCTTTCTGTTTTTTTTGCTTTCCTCGCGCGGTCCAGCCCGAAAAGGCGCCCCTTTCCGCCTTCGGAAGGACGTCCGTTTTTACCATGGCCGGCGCATGGAACAGGCGAGCGGCGAAAGCGTCGGTCGCCCGCAGGCAGTGCTCCGCGGCCGCATTCGCCGGCCAGGCGGTCAAAAATTCGCAATTCTTCGACCAGGCGGTCACTCAATTTTCCTTCGCACAGCGTCGCCGGTCGCCGATCGACCGACAACACCATCATAAAGCCAACGCAAGGGAGGGGGATAACTTTTTTTGTTTTTGAGCAAATTGGCCGGAGTCGATGGTTAATGCGCGCCAAAGAGGCGAATCGCGGGGAGGGTGTGCATCGAATGCGGGCGTCGCGCCCTGGACGGGTCCCGAACGAGCCTTTGCGCACGAGACACCGCGTTAAGGACGCGGCTCTTCAGGTGAGGAATTTCTCTGATTAGACAAAGATGTCTCTTATCTGCGCCTGTCGAAGGAGGGCGACGGATTATCATCCGTACAAAGAACGTAAAGAATGAAGTGAATTCCGCCGCTTTTTCGCCGCGCTACCAGCCTGACCGAAACCAATGCACCAACTCCCGGCGTGTCATCCGCTGCCGGCGCCTGGCGGAACTCGCGATCCATCGCGCAATGCTGGATTCGGCGGGAGATAGACCACGGGATCCGCGTGAAGACGCGCAGCCGCGCGGCACGGCGGTTTTTTTGGCTTGTGTTTGCGAGAATGCTTTTCGGTCGGGCTTTAGAGCGGGGCGCGATTAATCCGCATTGGACACGAAGCTCGTTCCGTCATGCTGACGAAAGTCAGCATCCAGAGCCGCGAAGGAGTTGCTCGCCATTCTGGACCCTGACTTGCGTCAGGTGACGTCGTCCTCGATTCCGAGATATTGCTCTTTGCTTTAGGAAAGTTGGCGGATTGCATGCGCCCTACAAGATCTGCTGGCGCCTCTCGGCCAGAAACGCCCGCGTCGCCGCGTCGCCTGAAAGACCGATCGCGCGGTCGAAGGCCGCGCGCGCTTCGGCGCCAAGACCGCGTTCGGCCAGCGCGTGCGCGCGTGTCGCCCAATAGGGCTGGTGCGCAATAATTCTCTCCGCGTCGATCGCGTCGAGCGCCGCGATGGCGTCTTGCGGACGCCCGGCTTTGACGAACGCCGCGGCGCGGCTGATTTCGGCGCCGATCGATGGCGCAATCTCGACAAGGCGGTCGTAAAGACGGATGACGGCGCCCCTTGTGTCTTCGCCGCCGAGCCTTGCGCAAATATGCGCCGACTGGATCGCGGCTTCGAGCTGAAAGCGGCCGGGCGACTTCAGCGACGCCGCCTTGGCAAGCGCTTCGTCGCCGGCGCCGATCAGCGACATCTCCCAAAGCGCCGTATCCTGATCGTCGAGCGGGACATAGGCGCCGCCAAAACGGTGCGCCGTGCGCCGCGCTTCGATACAGGAAATCAGCGCCACAAGACCGTATGCTTCGGCGTTCTCGGCGAGGAGGTCGGACGCAAGGCGCGCGAGGAACAGCGCCTCGCGCGAAAGGTCGGCCCCTTCACCGTCAGCGGCGTCATAGCCGGCGCCGAACGCCGCATAGATCGAGTCAAGCACGGCGGCGGCGCGCGGGGGCAAATCGGCCTCCGCCGGCGCCGCAAAAGGAATGCGCGCGCTCGCGATCTTCTGCTTGGCGCGGACGAGGCGCTGTCCCATCGCCTTCGGCGAGACCAGAAACGCCGAAGCGATGCGCGCCGCATCAAGGCCGATGACGGTCTGCAGCATCAGCGGCGTTCTGACGCTTTCGTCGATCGCCGGGTGCGCGCAAATGAAGAGGAGCTTCAGCCGCTCGTCGATGAATTTGTCCTCACGGGCCAGGCATTGCGCCTCTTCGACTGCCGCGAGAATAGCGGGTTCGGCGCCCGCCCGTGTCGCCGCGCGGCGGGCGCCGTCAATCAGCCGCCGGC
>JBGTLL010000245.1:0-29339 GCA_041744115.1 Parvularculaceae bacterium
GCGCGGCGGTGGTTGCGAATGACGCGCAGCATGGCGTCGCGATTTTCGCGCCAGAGCGGAAAGGCGCCGACCGCGCCCGCCATTTCCGCCGACGCGCGATAGGCGGCGCCGGTGAGGAGCGAGGTTGCGGCGGCGGCGATCGTCCGCGCGGGAACGCTGTCATAGGGAATGCCCGACGCCATGCAGAGCGCGCCGAGATTGGCGTAGCCAAGGCCGAGGGTCCTGTAGTCGAAGGATTTCCGCGCAATCGTCGCCGACGGGAACTGCGCCATCGCCACCGAGATTTCGAGCGTCACCGTCCACAGCCGGCAGGCGTATTCGAACGCTTCGACGTCAAAGCCGTCGCCGGTCTTGAATTTCAGCAGGTTGATCGACGCCAGATTGCACGCCGTATCGTCAAGAAAGAGATATTCCGAACACGGATTGGAGGCTCTGATGGCGCCGCCGGCGGGGCAGGTGTGCCAGGCGTTGGTCGTATCGTGAAACTGGACGCCCGGATCGGCGCACCGCCACGCGGTTTCGGCGATCAGCGCCCACAGCGCCCGCGCCTTGATCGTCTTCGCCGGCGCGCCGTCGGTGCGGCGCGTCAAAGTCCAGTCGCCGCCCGCCGACAGCGTGTCGAAAAAGGCGTCGGTCAGCCGCACCGAATTGTTGGCGTTCTGCCCGCTGACGGTGCGGTAGCCGGCCTCATCCCAGTCGAGATCGTATTGATCGACGACAAGGGTTTTCGCGCCTTGTCTGGCAAAATCGATGGCGCGGCGGATCGAGCTTTCGGCGACGCCGGCTTTCTTCGCTTCGCGCACCGCGCGTTTCAGCGCCTCGTTGCGTTTGGGATCGGTGCGGCTCTCGTCCGCTGTCGCCCAGCAGGCGGCGACGACCTTCGGCAGATGGCGCGCAAGCAGGCGCGATCCGGCGACCAGCGCCGCGACTTTTTCCTCTTCGACCGCCTTCCAGCGGATGAAATCCTCAATATCCGGATGATCGCCGTCGACGACGACCATTTTCGCCGCGCGCCGCGTGACGCCGCCGGATTTGACGGCGCCCGCCGCGGCGTCGCCGACTTTGAGAAAACTGAGCAGGCCGGAGCTTTTGCCGCCGCCCGACAGGGGTTCGCCGGCGGCGCGGATCGCCGAGAAATTCGTCCCCGCGCCGGACCCGAATTTGAACAGCCGCGCCTCGCGCGCCCACAGATCCATGATCCCGTTGTCGCCGACGAGATTGTCGTCGACCGACTGGATGAAACAGGCGTGCGGCTGCGGCCGCTGATAGGCGGTGTCGGAGGCGATGACGGCGTTCGACTCCGGATCGACATAATAATGCCCGGAGCTTTCGCCCTCGACGCCATAGGCCCAGTAAAGACCGGTATTGAACCATTGCGGCGAGTTCGGCGCGCCGATCTGGCGGGCGAGCATCGCGCGCATTTCATCGACATAGATCTGCGCCTGATCGGCGCTGACAAAGAGGCCGCTCTTCCAGCCCCAATAGCCCCAGGCCCCGGCAAGCCGGTCGAACACCTGGCGGGCGCTCTTTTCCGGACCGAAGCGCTGGTCGGCCGGGAGTTTCGCCAGCGCCGCGACATCGGGCGCCGAGCGCTGGAGAAAGACGGGGACGCCCTTTTCCGCGACTTTTCGGGTGGCGGCCGGAACGCCGTTCCGCCGCAGATATTTCTGGGCGAGGATATCGACCGCGGTCTGGCCCCACTCCGCCGGCGCCTCGATATCGCGCGCCTCATGCAAGGTCTCGCCGGCGCCCGAGCGGATTTCGCTGTCGGTCGTGCGAAAGCGGACGCCGGCATACGGCCCGCCGGCTTCGGTCGTAAAACGACGTTCAAAACGCATTCGGCGGTCTGTTCCTTGAAGGTCATGGCGATTGTAGCCGGTGGCGCGGCCCGTCTCAATCCGCCGCAGCGGCCGGGCAATCTGCTGGATTTTCGGAATATTTTGGCGCTTCGCTGGCGAATTCATCACAATGCCGAAATTCGCGAAGACCCCCAAGGGAAGCGTTTGCGGGAAGCGACCGCCTCCCCGCAAGGGGGAGGCGGGTTCTGTCGTGCGTTCGCATCCTTATCGCGACGGCCACAACCGCCGCGGCGATGGACGGGAAGGGCGGCGGGCTTGTCAGGCCGCGCGTCCGGCCCAGCGTGCGGCAAGGCCTTCGCAAGCGAGAGCAACGACGCGCGGAATGGGCCTGCCGCCAGCCCGGTAATTCGCGATGGTTCGCCGGCTCAAATCAAGCGCATCGGCCGCCGATGTCAGCGACAATTCGTGCCTTTCCATCCACGCCGAAAACTTTTCAGGACCCCACTCGCCAGCCTGTTCCCGCGCAATTTCATAAAGCTGGTCAGCGCTCATATCGATCTCGCCGGGCCATCTGACCGCATGGCCCCACGCGCCGGGGTTCGCCTTCCCAAAAAAGCGCGGATCCGTCAGCGGCCGATAGAGCTTGTACCGCTTCAGCAACCGCGAAACATTGACAGGCAAAGTTTCTCCGGTGCTCCAGGCGATGTCCAACGTCGCCGGGGGCCGCGCACTGACAGACAGGATGAGAGGAGGCTTACTCACGCAACAATCTCCGACCATTTCTTCAACAGCAGCACGGTGTTCGCTTCAATCCATGCAAGCGGCGGCTGCAACTTGCGCACCGGTTTTACGGTCCCGACGACACGCATCGTCCCGATCGCCACTGTACAGCGATCACCATCGCGAAATTCGACATGCACATGGGGCGGCCGATGATCACGAGGGTAGATAGCGATGCGGCAATCGGCGAACTGCTTGATTGTCGGCACATACGCAACATAGTGCAATTTTTGCACCATGTCAATTTCCGCGATGCCAATCCCGTCCGGTGGACGAGCCAGGATAGCGGCGCCATATTCCGGCCGATTCATATGTGCAGAAACGGCGATGGAAAAAGGGCGGGCGGACATAAAGTGGGCGTGCTGACGCAACTCTTCGGCTGGTGGGATTCAACGACTTTCGGGACCTCGTTCACCTTGTGGCGGCGGGCGGGGCCCCTTGTCGGGACCGACGAGCAGGGAAACCGCTATTATGAAGAGAAGGTCGCCAGCGGGCCGGATGGCTACAAGCGGCGCTGGGTCGTCTATCACGGGATTGCCGATGCTTCGCGCGTGCCGCCGGACTGGCACGGCTGGCTGCACCAGACCTTCGCCGAACCGCCGACGGTCGCTCCCTTGCGCCGGCGGGCCTTTGAAAGAGATCATCTCCCGAACATGACGGGGACGCCGCTTGCTTACCACCCGCCGGGCAGTCTTTCGATCGCGGACGCGAGGGCGCCGGCGCAAGACTACGAAGCCTGGACGCCGGAAAGAGGTTGAGGAATTCGATGTCGAAAGGTCAGATCTTTGAATCGGTTGTCGGCGTCGCGGTCCTGATCGTCGCCGCGATGTTCCTGTTTTACGCCTACGAGACGAGCGGCCGGGCGCTGACGGCGCGCACCTATACCTTGACCGCCGTCTTCGGGCGGGTTGACGGCGTGACGCCGGGGTCGGACGTTCGCATTTCAGGCGTCAAGATCGGCGCCGTTTCCGACAGCGCGCTCGATCCGAAAACTTACGAGGCGCGGGTCAAGCTCGCGGTCGCCAATGGCGTCGAAATCCCGGAAGATTCCGCCGCCAAGATCGTCTCCGACGGCCTGCTCGGCGGCGCGCATGTGGCGATCGAACCGGGCGGCAGCGAGGTGATGCTGGCGCAAGGCGACAGCATCTCGATCACGCAAGGTTCGGTCGATCTGCTTGGACTGGCGATGCAGGCGTTTACGGGCGGCGACAAGAAATCAGCGCCCTCGGCGGCGCCCGCGCCGGAAATGGCGCCAGAACCGGCAAACGGGAATCCAGAGGGAGAACTGCCATGAAGCCTGCTGCGCTGGCGTTCGGTTGCGCGCTGATTTTCGCGTCCGCTTCCGCGCAAGTCGCCGATCCGGCGCCGGGCGACTTTGAACGCGTTCCGGGTCCGGACGAACTCGACATCCTCTCGGAAGGCGACGAGACGGATTTCCCGGATATCGAAACCGTCGAGGCGCGAAAGCCCCTCTCGGTGACCTTGCGCGCGCTCAACAAAGTGACCGCGAAATATTCGGACATCGTGATCGACATGAACGGCGCCGCGAAATTCGGCACGCTCGAAATCACCGCGCGCTATTGCGACAAGCGCCCGCCGGAGGAATTTCCGGAAACCTCGGCGTTCATCGAAGTCGCCGACAAGAGCCGCAAGAACGAGGAGAACAAGAAGCCCGGTCAGACAACGCCGGAACCCGCGCCCGTCATCGCCGCCATCGCCGATCACGCCGCGCCGATCACGAAACTCCCCCCCGGCACGATCTTCAGCGGCTGGATGTTTGCTTCGAGCCCGGCGCTGAACGCGCTCGAACACCCCGTCTATGACGTCTGGGTGATCGACTGCAGGACGGTGGCGGTTGAAAGCTGAGCCGGACCGGCGGTGAAATTCGCACGCAGGGAAACCAGACTTGCAAGCAGCGCCTGATACTCCGTATCCGGACATTCCCGGACGCCGAACTGCGCAAGGTGCGGCGTGAAGAACTGGGTGTCGAGGAGCTGAAAGCCGGTCGCCCGCAAGCGCGCGATGAGATGAAGCATCGCGATCTTGCTGGCGTCGCGCATCGCCGAGAACATGCTTTCGCCGCAGAAGACGCCGCCGACGGCGACGCCGTAAAGCCCGCCGACCAGCGCCCCCTCGCGCCAGCATTCGACCGAATGCGCATGACCCGCGCGATGAAGCTCAAGATAGACTTCCTCGATCGCGTGATTGATCCAGGTGTCGTCGCGCCGCTGCGAGCGCCTCGCGCAAGCCGCGATGACATCGGCGAACCGCGTATTGACGCGGACGTCGAAGAATTCCCGCTTCAAGGTGCGAACGAGCCGCTTCGGCGCACGCGCGTCGCTCAGCAAAAGAACGCCGCGCGTCTCCGGCAAGACCCAGATCGCCGCCTCGTCGTGGCGCGAGCGCGCCATCGGAAAATAGCCGAGCGTATAGGCTTTCATCAAATCGTCAGGATCGATCCGGGAAGCGGAATCGCGGGGCATGAAAGCAATATTGGGCGCGCCGCGCCGCGCCGCAAGCGCTCATGCCCCGATTTGCGATCAGCGGACCCCTCACCCAAAACCGTGAAGAACGGTTTTGGCCTCTCCCAAGGGAGAGGCGAAGAAACCTTGCCTCTCCCTTGGGAGAGGCCAGCGAGCACCTGCGAGCGGGTGAGGGTCAGCGCTGCCGGAAATTGTTCGACCACTGATCAGATCGACATCAATTGCCCGCCGCTAACGACCTTCTTCCGCCGCCAGCCATTCCTCAAGCCAGTGGATATGATAGTCGCCGCGCTGGAAATCCGGCTGTTCGACGAGGTCGCGAAACAACGGGATCGTCGTTTCAACGCCGTCGAGCGCGAATTCGTCGAGGCAGCGCCTGAGCCGTGCGATGCAATGCTCGCGGTCGTCGCCAAAGACGATCAGCTTGCCGATCATCGAGTCGTAATAGGGCGGAATGCGATAGCCGGCGTAGACCGCGCTGTCGAAGCGGACGCCGGGGCCGCCCGGCGCGTGAATATTCGAGACGACGCCGGGCGAGGGGCGAAAGGTTTTCGGATTCTCGGCGTTGATCCGGCACTCGATCGCGTGGCCGCGAAAATCGATGTCTTCCTGGAGGAACGACAGCTTTGCCCCGGCGGCGATGCGGATCTGCTCGCGCACAATGTCGATGCGCGTCACCTTTTCGGTGATCGGATGCTCAACCTGCAGGCGCGTGTTCATCTCGATGAAATAGAAGCCGCCATTCTCATAGAGGAACTCGATGGTGCCGACGCCGAGATAGCCGAGCTTCTGTATCGCCGCGCGCGCGATCTCGCCGATACTGGCGCGCTCGCGCGCCGTCAGCGCGGGCGACAGCGCTTCCTCAAGCACTTTTTGATGCCGGCGCTGCAGCGAGCAGTCGCGCTCGCCAAGCTGGACGACATTGCCGTGGGCGTCGGCGATGATCTGGATCTCGATGTGGCGCGGGCGTTCCAGATATTTTTCAAGATAGACGGCGTCGTCGCCGAACGCGGCTTTGGCTTCCGCTTTCGCCGTCGACATCGCCTCGCCAAGCGCGTCCTTCGTTTTCGCGACTTTCATGCCGCGCCCGCCGCCGCCGGAAGCGGCCTTGACCAGCACCGGATAGCCGATCGCGTCCGCCGCCTCGAACGCGGCCCCGATCGACGCCAGCGCCCCCTTGCTGCCGGGAACGAGCGGAATGCCGGCGCCGCCCGCGGCTTCTTTCGCCGCGATCTTGTCGCCCATCATCCGGATATGACTGGCGTTCGGTCCGATGAAAACGATGTTGTGCGCGGCGACAATCTCGGCGAAGCGCGCGTTTTCCGACAGGAAACCGTAGCCTGGATGAATGGCGTCGGCGCCGGTGATCTCGGCCGCCGAAATGATCGCCGGAATATTGAGATAGCTGTCCTTCGGCGGCGGCGGTCCGATGCAGACGCTTTCGTCGGCGAGCTTTACGTGGAGCGCGTCCGTATCCGCGGTCGAATGTACCGCGACGGTCGCGACGCCAAGCTCCTTCAAGGCGCGATGAATGCGCAAGGCGATTTCGCCGCGATTGGCAATGAGGACTTTCTTGAACATCGGGGGCGCCCGGACTTTTGCGCGGCGTTAATCGATGACGATCAGCTGTTCGCCGAATTCGACCGGCTGGGAGTCGCGAACAAGGATCTGCCTGACGGTTCCGACCTTTGGCGACGCGATCGGGTTCATGGTCTTCATCGCCTCGACAATCATCAAGGTCTGCCCCTGCGCGACCTTGTCGCCGACCTTCACAAAGGGATCGGCGTCGGGCGACGGCGAGAGGTAGATCGTGCCGACCATCGGCGAGGTGACGGCGCCGGCGCGCGGCGCTTCGACCGCTGCCGGCTGAGCGTCCGCGGACCGAACTGGCGCCGCGGGCCCCGCCGCATAGCCGATCGCCGGTCCGGCGGCGTTGCGCGCGACCCTCACCCGGACATCCGATTTTTCGATTTCAATTTCGGTGAGACCGGTCTGGTCGAGGATTGCCGCAAGTTCGCGGATCCAGGCGGCTTCCGTCGCGTTCGGTTTGTAAGAGCTCATTTCAGCCGGCAGTCCCTTTCGGCGGATCTCAGGGAAACGGCCTCTTGTCGATGAGCCGCATCAGGGCGTCAAGCGCCGTCAAATAGCCCGCCGGGCCAAGCCCGCAAATCACCGCATCGACAGCCGGACTGATCAGGGACTGCCGCCGGAACGCCTCCCTCGCGTGCACGTTCGAGATATGGAGTTCGATTTTTGGCGTACTGACGGCCTTCAGCGCGTCATGCAGCGCAATCGACGTGTGGGTATAGGCGCCGGGATTGATGATGAGGCCGGTTGCCTTGGCGCCGGCTTCCTGAACCCAATCGACAAGGACGCCTTCGTGATTGGACTGGCGGAATTCGATCCGTGCGCCGGCTTTTTGCGCCTGCGCTTCGACCGCCTTCTTTATCTCGTCAAGGCTTGTCCGGCCGTATATTTCCGGCTCTCGGACGCCCAGTAGGTTGAGGTTGGGGCCATTCAAGAGATAGATCGTCATCGGCGCGAGCTTTCGGTCGGCGTCGGCCAGCGCTTGCATGATCCAGCCGCCGCCTACACATACAAGCCTGTTCGTTGCTATTGTGCAAACGGACGGAGGGCAGATGCACCTGACGATCAACGGAGAACGTCGCCGAGTTGACCGCGCCTTGACCGTCAAGGCGCTGGTCGAGACGCTGGGGCTCGATCCGCGCAAGCTCGCCGTCGAGCACAACCGGGTAATCGTGCCAAAATCCGCCTACGCCGCAAAGCGATTGAGCGAAGGCGACGTTCTCGAAATCGTTCATTTCGTCGGAGGAGGCTGATCGTGCCGGGCCCGCTCGTCATCGCCGGACGCGAATTCAACGCGCGCCTCATTATAGGCACCGGCAAATACAAGACGTATGAAGAAAATGCGCGCGCGGCGGAAGCGGCCGGCGCCGAAATCGTCACCGTCGCGGTCCGGCGCGTCAACCTGACCGATCCCGGCAAGCCGATGCTGGTCGATTTTCTTGACCCGAACAAATATGTCTACCTCCCGAACACTGCGGGATGTTTCACCGCGGACGAAGCGGTGAGAACCTTGCGGCTTGCGCGCGAGGCGGGAGGGTGGTCGCTGGTCAAGCTCGAAGTGCTGGCGGATCAAAAAACGCTCTACCCGGAAATGGAAGAGACCTTGAACGCGGCAAGGCTCCTCATCAAGGAGGGCTTCGACGTGATGGTCTATTGTTCGGACGACCCCGTTTACGCGCGAAAGCTCGAAGACGCCGGCTGTTGCGCGATCATGCCCTTGGGGTCATTGATCGGTTCCGGCCTCGGCATTCTGAACCCGGTGAACATTCGCCTGATCGTCGAACAATCGTCCGTGCCGGTGATCGTCGATGCGGGCGTCGGCACGGCGTCGGACGCCGCGATCGCGATGGAACTCGGCTGTGACGGCGTCCTCATGAACACCGCGATCGCCGAGGCGAAAGACCCGATCCTGATGGCGTCGGCGATGAAACACGCCGTGATCGCGGGACGCGAGGCTTATCTCGCGGGCCGGATGGCGAAGAAAAGATACGCCGATCCGTCGTCGCCGCTTGCGGGCCTCATCTGACGATCAGCGCTGCTTCTTCGCTTCCGCGATCGCGGCCTTCACCTCGTCGGGGCGGAAGCCGGGGATGACTTCGATAAAGGCGCCGTCGGTCGTTGCAACGATAAACGTCGGCGTTCCGTCGATCCCCATTTCCTGCGCGGCCCGCCGGTCGTTGTCGATAATCGTATCGAAATCGGGGTTCGCCTGGTCTTTCTCAAGGCGCTTCACGTCAAGCCCGAGTTTCCCTGCGATTTCGCGAATCCGGTCCGCCGTCATCACGCCCGGCTCTTTCAGCATGGCGAAATGAAGCTCGGGATATTTGCCCTGGGCGCGCGCCGCCAAAGCGTAACGGCTGGCGATCTCCGATTCTTCGCGCATGATCGGGTATTCGCGGAACGAGACTTTGACGCTGGGGTCGCTCCTCGTCAGCTCCTGGACGAAGCCGGCGCCGCGTTTGCAGAAACCGCAATGGTAATCAAAGAATTCGATGACCGCGATCTTGGCGGAAGCGACATTCTTCCCGGCGACATAACCGCTCTCTTCCGACAAAAGCTCCGGCAGGTATTTGCGCGCCGTGTCCTTGACGTGGTTTTCCGCGTAGGAATTCAGCGCTTCAACAATAAGTCCCGGATCATCCCTGATCGTGTCGCGAACGATCGATTCAATCGCCGACCGGTCAAGCGTTGAGGGGATTTCGGGTTTCGACTGCTGCGCAGCCACCAGATTGGCGGCGACGGCGCCGAAAAATGCCGAGCCGGCGATCGCGGCGATAATCAGAAGGCGCTGTTTCACATCAGTTTCCCACATCAGATTCCTGCAAGCCGCGGCGGCGCGGCGGCGGCAGGTTGCTCAATACAATTGCGGATCGGGCACGTCGTTCGGCGCCGGCGTCCGGCCGGGATCGGTTTTCGGCGTTTTGCCTTTGTCTTTGTCGGCATTCTCATCTGTCGGGTCCGACCCGAGGCTGGCGACGACGATATCGGTCGCCTGGCGCCATTCCGGGCTTCCCTGCTTCAGCCCGGACCGCGCGCGCATCGCAAACTTGGCGGCGTCGGGTTTGGCTCCTTCATGATAGCGGCTCTCCGCCATCGCGAGATTGGCAAGCGGCTCGCTGCCGAGGGCGCCGTAAGCGCGAGCAAGCTCGAACCAGCCGAACGAATTATCGGGTTCGAGCAGGAGCGCGGATTTCAGTTCCTTGACCGCGTCGTTCAATTGCGCGGGATCTTCGGTCGCCGCCAGCGCGCGGCCGTAATTGATCAGGAGCAGCGCCTTGCCGGGCGCGAGTTCCACCGACCGACGGTGCGGCCCGATCGATTCGGCGATGCGGCCGAATTCAAACAGCATCTGGCCCTTAAGCTCGCTGTAATAGGGGTTGTCCGGATGCTCCGTGATCAGACGGTCAACTTCCTTTTGCGCCCGCTCGATATCGGCTGAGCGGTAATAGGCGACGGCGCGCGCATAGCGCGCGGCTTCCGACTGATCGGAAAGCGGATATTGGCGCAAGGTGACGTTGACGTCCTGCATGAAGCCGCGGATCTTGGCCTGGATGAGTTTCAGCCGCTCGATCTCTTCGGGCGAGTCCTTGACGCCGAAATGGGGTAGCGTCCTGGCGCGCTCTTCGAGCGCCGTGACCCGCTGGACCGCGAGCGGGTGACTTTGCAGATACGGGTTGAGCTTCTGGCCGTGGATCAGCTGGTCATTGCGCATTTTCTCAAAGGATTCGATCAGTCCGTTTCCGGACCTGCCGACCGCGTCGAGATAGGTGAGCGCCGCCTGGTCCGCGCTCGATTCCTGGCCGCGGCTATATTTCAGCGCATTCGCGATGCCGATGCGCTGGCCAAGGCCGAGGATGCCAAGGCCGGCGTCGGGTGCGCCCGCCGCGATCGCGCCCGCCGCAAGGACGAGACTCAAGATTATCGGTCGTGTCGCGGCCGACAACGCTTCGTCAGAGCGCGCCGTATGGCCGCCGGCGATATGTCCCGCCTCGTGAGCGATGACGCCCTGAATCTGGCTCGGCGTATCTGAAATTGTCAGCAGGCCGGTATTGACGCCCATCACCAGTCCGCCGGCAAAGGCGTTCAGCCTCTGGTCGCCGATCAACAGAATTTCAATTTGCTCAGCCGGCAGTCCCGCGGCGCGAAAGACGGGCAGCGAGTAGTCGTCGAGAAACTCCTCGATCTCGACATCCCTGAGCACGGACTGTGCGTTGGCGCCGTGAGTGCATGCCGCACTTGCAACGACGGCAACCGCCGCCGCGAACTTGAGCCGATTAGCGCGTTTCATTTCACAATCCCAAACCGATAATCATTGCCGAGACCAGAATGAAAACCTGCAATGGCGGAAATGTGACCTGCCGCCCGACCGCGCCTTCAAGTCGCCTAGCCGCCCAACGCCCTGTTCCACCAGCCTTTTCGGGCCGGTTTAGCGGGATCAAGCGTATTTCCGGCCGCGTCTGGCGCGCCGACGGGCGCCGGGCCGGGCGCGACCGCCGTCGATCGGTCGATTTCGCGGCTCTCGTCCAACGCCGCCGGCGCCTCGGCCCGATCGTTCATTTCGACGTCCTCATCTTCCGCGTCAGTCGATAAGTGCGCGCGTTCTTCGCCTTCGGCGAAGGGCGCGTCCTCGCCAGCATCAAACGCGGACGGTTGCAGATCTTCGCCAGCTTCGGCGCCGCCTTCGGTCAGCATCGGCTGAGCGTCGCCGTTTACGCCCGCTTCGTCGGGCCGCTTTCCACGACGTCCGCCACGTCGTCCGCGACGACGGCGCTTGCGCGGTTTGTCCTCGTCCGCGCCCGCCTGGTTGTCAAACGCGCGCACCTCGGGCTGGTCGTCCGCGGTCTCGCGATCGACGACAGCGTCCTCGCGGTTGACGCCATCGTCAGGCGGCGCGACCGGGCCATCGTGACGCTTGCGGCGCCGGCGGCGTCGGCGTTTGCCCGTTCGATCCTCTTCGGACTGTTCCGGTTGATCAGCCTCGGCCTCGATTTCTTCCTCGTCGGCGACCGCCTCCGGTTCTTCCGGTTCGGGTTCGATCGTTTCCGTGGTGTCCGCGCGAACGACGACGGACGTCACAGCGACTTCACTGCGCGCGCCCGTCTTTTCAATTTCGAAGTTGTCACCCGCCTTGGCGGGATCGGCTGTCAGTTCGACTGTGACGCCGTAATCGGTCTCAATGCGGCGCAGCCATTCCCGTTTCTGATTAAGGATATAGAGCGTCACGTCGAGCGCCGCCTTGACCTGCAGATTGCCGGCGGTGCTCGAAATCGCCTCGTTCTCGGCGGATCTTAAAATTCGCAAGGCCGCCATTTCGTGTGAACGCACAGCGCCGGCGCCGCCGCATGTCGGGCACATATGAGTGGTGCCGTCGATGATGCCGGACCGGCGCCGTTGCCGGGACATTTCGAGCAGGCCGAACGCTGAAATTCGTCCAAGCTGGATCCGGGCGCGATCGACCCGGAGCGCATCCTTCAACCGTTTTTCGACCGTGCGATTGTTACGGCCTTCCTCCATATCGATAAAGTCGATGACGATGAGGCCCGCAAGGTCGCGTAACCGGCATTGCCTCGCGGCCTCGTCCACGGCTTCGAGATTGGTGCGCAGCGCCGTCTGTTCAATGTTGCGTTCGCGCGTCGATTTCCCGGAGTTGACGTCGATCGCGATCAGCGCCTCGGTCTGATTGATCACGATATAGCCGCCCGATTTAAGGCGGACGGTCGGCCGGTACATGGCGTCGAGCTGCGATTCGACATTATGGCTGAGAAAGAGCGGCGTCTTTTCCTTGTAGGGCTGCACGTTTTTCGAATGCGACGGCATCAGCATTTTCATGAAGTCTTTCGCTTCACGATAGCCGCCGTCGCCTTCAACCAGAATGGCGCCGATATCCTTGTCGTAAAGGTCGCGGATCGCGCGCTTGATCAGGCTCGCCTCTTCATAGATGAGGCATGGCGCGATCGACTTCAGCGTCAGGGTCCGGATATTTTCCCAAAGGCGGGCGAGATAATCATAGTCGCGCTTGATTTCGGCCTTGGTGCGCTTGGCGCCGGCCGTGCGGATGATCAGTCCCATGCCGTTCGGGACGTCCAGCCCGTCAACGATGCGGCGTAACCGCTTCCTGTCAGCGGCGACCGGAATCTTGCGCGAAATTCCGCCCCCGCGCGCGGTATTCGGCATCAGCACGCAATAACGCCCGGCAAGCGAGAGATAGGTCGTCAGCGCCGCGCCCTTGTTGCCGCGCTCTTCCTTCACCGCCTGAACCAAGAGAATCTGCCGCCGTTTGACGACTTCCTGGATTCTGTAATTGCGAAGAAGGCGGGCGCGTTTTCTGCGCGCGTCCTTGTAGCGTTCGATCAGCTGCGGGCGGGACAGTTTGGAAAGCGCTTCATCGACCGGTCGCCGCGCCCGGGCGGGTTGCGCGTCGGTGTCATCGTCTGCTTCTTCGGCGTCATCGCCATTGTCTTCCGGAACACTGTCGCCGCCGCCGACTTCGACGATTTCCGTTTCCCGCGCGTCATGCGCGGGGACTTCATCGGCGTCGAGATCGCCTTCAGAAGCCAGGGGCTCGTCGTCGTCTGTCGGTGCGGGAGGTTCGGAAATTGCGCCTGATGGCGATTCGGCGTCATCAGGTCTTTCGTCGATCTCGCGCCCGGCGCCGAAATCACGGGCGCCGCCATTCTCGTCGCCGAGCTCGGCGTCGATTTCTTCCAGTCCGCCGTCATCGTCGTCACCGCCGCCCGTGATGTTGAGGGCGGATGCAAGAGCTGCTTCTTCGGCCTCCGCCTCCTGGATGAGCCGGCGGTCCGAGATCGGTATCTGGTAATAGTCCGGGTGGATTTCGTTGAAAGCGAGGAAGCCGTGGCGGTTCCCTCCAAATTCGACGAAGGCAGCCTGCAGCGAGGGTTCTACCCTCGTGACCCGGGCGAGATAGATATTTCCGCGAAGCGGCTTTCTGGTCGCCGACTCGAAATCGAAATCTTCAACCTTGCCGTTTTGTAAAACGCAGACGCGGACTTCTTCCGAGTTCGCGGCGTCGATCAGCATCGTCTTTGTCATGAAATTCTCTTGCGCTGCAGCGCACAAGCGGCGCGCCGCTGCATTGATTGGGGAGCGGCGGCCGCTGCGCAACGCGATGACCGGCCCGACTTGGGGCCGCCATTTTCGACATTGCCAGTTCAAGCGCCATATCGCTCCGGGTTCATCCGAGCCGCTTCCGCTTGGAGCGGCGGTTCCTAAATTCCCGACGCCGAAGCGCCCGAGAAGCCTTTTTCAACGATCGATCCTGTGGCGACGCCCAAGCCCGACAGTCCGCGCCAAGCCCGTCCTGGAGCTGAAGCGCACTTAGCGGCGAGCTGATCAATGAGACCCGCGCGCTTCGCATTCCTTGTCCTGCGAGAAGCTCGCGGACTGAATTCCCGACGATGATATGGGCGCCAACCGCGCCGTTTCAAATCACCGTGAATCGACAATGCATTAGCACGTTGAAAAAGAAAAGCATCGGTTAACGCCGACTCGCGGTCTGATCGGCGGTGGATATTTCTGTAACGCAGCGTTAACGAAGGGGCGAGGAGTATGGCCCGGGTGCTGGGCAAAACATCGGCGAGCGGACGCGTGACTAGTGAAATTGGCAATCGTAACAGCGCGTTAGTGCGTCTCGGCGCAGTCATTCTGGCGACGATTGGGTGCCCGCCGGTCGCGCATTCAGCGGAGCTTGTCGGGATACGGTTCGGCGAGCGATCGGCGACCGAAACCAGAATTGTTTTTGATTCCAACGAGTTGCCTGAGTACCGGCTTGAAGCTGAAACAGCCGGGCAGGGCCGGCTGATCGTCACTTTGACGGACACTCATTTGGCCAAAAGCGCCGGCAGGGCCGGGCGCGGCGCCGGCCATGTTCATTCTTTCACCGCCACTGAAAATCCAGCGGATGCCACGACCGTCACGCTAGACTTGGAATCTGGCGCCAAAATCAAGGAGATACTGATAATCCCACCAGGCGCCGCCTCGCCGCGTTATCGGCTGGTAATTGATCTCGTGAGTGCAAAACCAGCGGATCTGGTCGCCAGCCTGCCAGCGAAAAAGTATGAAAGCATGGCCGAAGTGATCGCATCGGTCGCGCCGTCTCCAGCCACGGGAGCGCCACCTGCCGAGGCTCAGCGCCCGACGCCCGCAGCGACACTTCGTCTGCCGGTGATTGTCATCGACGCAGGCCATGGCGGGACCGACCCCGGCGCGGCGGGTCCTGCTGGCGCACGGGAGAGCAATTCGACCTTGGCGTCAGCGCTGGCGCTTGCGGAAATGCTCCGCGGAACAGGGCGTTACGACGTTGTTCTGACCCGGTCGAAAGACGTTCGGCTAGCCCATGAAGAACGATCCCGCATCGCGAGGGAGGCGAAAGCGGACCTCTTCATTTCTCTCCACGCGGACGCCCATCCGGACGCCAAGGTGCGGGGAGGCTCAGTCTACACCCTGTCCGACGAGGGAACGGAGCGCTCGGCCCGGGAGGCGCTCGCCCAAGGGAATTACCACGTTTTCGACCTCGATATCGGCGAGGCTGACCCCGAGGTCGGGGGCATTCTCTACAATCTCGCGCAGCGAAGGACCGGCAATGAATCGGACCAGTTCGCCGAAATCCTTGTTTCGAAACTCTCAGGCGTAACGCCGCTTCTTAACAATACGCACCGGCGCGGGAACTTCCGGGTGCTGCTTTCGCCCGATGTTCCGGCGGTCCTGCTGGAGCTGGCGTTCATTTCCAATAAACAGGACGAGGCCAATCTCGGGTCGCCGATGTGGCGAAAGCGGTCGATGGGCGCGGTTGCGGCCGCCATCGACGCTTATTTTCAACGGCGCGCCGCGGAGCGGCACGCCAGCAACACATCGGCGGCGGTTCCTCGCTAGGTCGATTAATCGGGCGGATTTCGGGTATAAAGCGCGACACGGCGGTCGCGAATTCTCCACATTTTCGGTGGAGACATTGGCGGCTGGCCGGTAGTGTAAAGCTGCGTTGAGGGCATCTCATGACTGAAAGACTGTCGGACGATGACGGCGGGGCCGAGAAATTGAACGCGCCCGAGCGTCGCGCGGCAACCGCCGCGCGGGGCTTGCCGCTTTCGGTCAAGATCATCGGCGGCGCGCTCGCCGCATGCATCCTGGTTTGCCTGCTCGCGGTCGGCGCTTTCGCGATTTATCTTTTCAGCCTCAGCCAGGATCTGCCGGATTACGAGGTGCTCGCGGAGTACGAGCCGCCGGTGACGACCCGTGTCTATGGCAACGACGGATCGCTGGTCGCGGAGTTCGCGCGGGAACGCCGGCTCTTCGTCCCGATCGAGGCGATGCCCGAACTGATCAAGGACGCGTTCATCTCCGCCGAAGACAAGAGCTTCTACGACCATAAAGGCCTCGACTTCAAAGGCATTGTCCGCGCGCAGATTTCGAATGTCGGGAATATGATTCAGGGACGCCGGCTGGAAGGCGGCTCCACCATCACCCAGCAGGTGGCGAAGAACTTTCTTCTGTCGAGCGAACAAAAGCTCGAACGCAAGATGAAGGAATGGCTGGTGACCCGCCGCATCGAGCGCGCATTTACGAAGGATCATATTCTTGAGCTCTATCTGAATGAAATTTACCTCGGCAATCGCTCTTATGGCGTGGCGGCCGCCGCGCTCAATTACTTCGACAAGTCGCTTGACGAAATAACGATCGAAGAGGCGGCGTATCTCGCCGCGATTCCGAAGGCGCCGAACAACTATCACCCCGTCGATAACTACGAGCGTGCGATCGAGCGCCGCAATTGGGTGATCGGCCGTCTTCAGGAAGACGGTAAAATCGACGAACAACAGTGGAATACGGCGCGCGCGCTGCCGCTTACCGCGCACATCGCGCCGCCCCTTGGCGCGAGAGACTGGGCCTCCGAATATTTCGCCGAGGAAGTCCGTAAGCAGATCGCCGAACGCTACGGCACGGATGCGCTCTATGATGGCGGCCTTGCGGTGCGGACGACGATCGACCCCAAGTTCCAGAAAGCGGCCGGCGATGCGCTGCGGCGCTGGCTTGTCGAGTACGATCAGCGCCATGGCTGGCGGGGCGCGATTTCGTCGATGGCGATGACCGACAACTGGGCGGAGGAATTCGCCGGCGTCGAGAAGACGCTTCTCGACAATAAGCGTCTTTCGACTGACCTCGAACCCTGGAAGGCGGCGCTCGTCCTTGAAGCAACAGGCAAGACCGCGAAAATCGGCTTCGTCGACGGGTCGGAAGGCGCAATCGCTCTGGACGATCTCAAATGGGCGCGCGGCTATCAGTCGGTCAACGCAATCGGGCCCGAATTCTCGGCCGTCGGCGACGTCCTCAAACGTGGCGATGTCGTTTACGTCGAGGCGACAGCCAAGGAAGGGATGTTCGCGCTTCGCCAGCCGCCCGCCGTCAACGGCGCATTGGTGGCGATTGATCCGCATACGGGAAGGGTCCTCGCGATGGTCGGCGGGTTCTCGTTCCAGATGTCCGAATTCAATCGCGCGATACAGGCGAGCCGGCAGCCCGGCTCGACCTTCAAGCCGTTTGTTTATGCAACCGCGCTCGACAGCGGCTACACGCCGTCCAGCATTGTACTTGATGCGCCGTTTGTCGCGCCGGGCGTCGATAGCTGGTGGAAGCCGGGAAATTACGCGGAAGGGCGCTTCTACGGCGAAAGCACGCTTCGCCTCGGCATTGAACAGTCGCGCAACACGATGACGGCGCGACTAGCGCAGGATATCGGCATCGGCCGCATCGTCGATTATGTCTCGAAGTTCAATCTCTCCGACAACATGCCGCGCGAGCTGGCGATTTCTCTTGGGTCAGGTGAAACGACGCTGATGAAAATCACCTCGGCCTATTCGACTTTTGTGAACGGCGGCAAACAGGTCCGCCCATTTGTTATTGATCGCGTCCAGGACAGATACGGCAAGTCCATTTACGTCAATGACTCGCGAGATTGTCCGAATTGCCGCAATCAGGAATGGGCCGCCCAGGCGGAACCGCAGCTGGCCGACGCGCGCGAGCAGGTGATGGACTCGCGGACAGCCTACCAGATGGTGTCTTTGCTCGAAGGCGCGGTGGCGCGCGGCACCGGGTCGGCGGTCAGGAAAGCCGTCGATAAGCCGGTTGCCGGAAAAACCGGAACGACCAACGATTACAAGGACGCGTGGTTCGTCGGCTTTTCGCCTGACCTTGCGGCGGGTGTATTCGTCGGGTTCGACATGCCTCAGACGCTCGGTCAGGGCGAGGCCGGCGGACGCGTGGCGGCGCCGATCTTCGGCGACTTCATGGCGGAAGCGCTGAAAAACCAGCCGGGGATTCCGTTCCGGATTCCGTCAGGCATCCGGCTTGTTCGGGTCAATGCAAAGACCGGCCGCCCCGCGGGGCCTGGCGATCCGAACGTAATCCTTGAAGCGTTCAAGGCTGAGGACACGGTGACCGCCGGACCGTCGATCGACGACCTCGGCCTCGATCCCTTGAGCGCAACGCCGGTCGCGCCGTCGCAAGAGCCGGTTCAATCGTCCTTGGACGATCTTAGCGGGCTCTATTAGAGAACGCTTGCACTGTAGCGCGAAAGTTTGGAACCCGAAATGCGCACCGATATCGAATCGCTCTCCCTCAAAATCAAGCAGGCGCTGGATCTGCTGAGGAGGCGTCTTTGACTGGGACCCTGCGAATGCGCGCCTCGCTGAACTGAACGCAAAGACGGAAGAACCAAACTTCTGGAACGACCCGCAATCGGCTCGCAAGCTGATGCAGGAGCGCACCTCCCTCGAAGGACAGATAAACGCGATTTCGGAGATCACGTCGGAGCGTGACGACCTCGAAGCGCTCGCGGAAATGGCGGGCGCTGAAGGCGATGAAGCCGGCGCCGATGAGGTCCTGGCATTGATGAAATCCTTGGCCGATCGCGCCGCCAAAGCAGAGACCGAAGCGCTGCTGTCGGGAGAGGCTGACGCCAATGACTGCTATCTCGAAATACATCCTGGCGCCGGCGGCACGGAGTCGAATGACTGGGCGGCGATGCTGCTGCGGATGTATCTTCGCTGGGCGCAAAGGCGCGGCTACGCCGCCGAAATCATCGAACAGCAAGCCGGAGACGAGGCGGGCATAAAATCGGCGACGGTCCAGTTGTCCGGGTTCAACGCTTATGGCTGGCTAAAGACCGAATCGGGCGTCCATCGCCTGGTGCGCATTTCGCCGTTTGATTCAAATGCGCGCCGGCACACATCCTTCGCCTCGGTCTGGGTCTATCCGGTGATCGATGACGCGATCGAGATCGACGTCAAGGAAAGCGAAGTCCGGATCGACACGTTCCGCTCGTCCGGGGCCGGCGGCCAGCATGTCAACACGACCGATTCCGCCGTTCGCATCACCCATATTCCGACGGGAATTGTCGTTCAGTGCCAGAACGAGCGGTCGCAGCACAAGAACCGCGCAACCGCATGGAACATGCTGAGAGCGCGGCTTTATGAGCGCGAACTGCAAGAGCGGGAAGAAGCGGCGCAAGCGGCCGAAGATTCAAAAACCGATATCGGCTGGGGACACCAGATCCGGTCCTATGTCCTGCAGCCCTACCAGATGGTGAAGGACCTGCGGACGAATGTCGAAAGCCCCAGCCCCGCCGACGTCCTCGATGGCGACCTCGATGATTTTATGTCAGCATCGCTCGCGCAACGGGTGACGGGCGCCGCCTAGAGCAAAGAGCAATATCTCGGAATCGAGGACGACGTCACCCTGACGCAAGTCAGGGTCCAGAATGGCGAGCAAGTCCCTCGCGGCTCTGGATGCTGACTTTCGTCAGCATGACGGAACGAGGTTCGTGCCCAATGCGGATTAATTGCGCCCCGCTTCTCTCAGAGAAAGCGACCGCAAATTTCGCATTGCGCCGGCCGCACATCCTTCGAGACGCGCGCAAAGAGACGCGCTCCTCAGGATGAAGGCTGGACCTGTTCAACACACACGCTTCATCCTGAGGATCCGGACCGAAAAATATTCTCGCAGGCACGGGCCAAATATCACCCCGGGCCGCGTGTCTTCACGCGGAACCCGGGGTCCATTTCGCAATCCATCCCGTGTTGCGCGATGGATGGCGGGTTCCGCCAGGAGGCGGCCCCGGAATGACGCTGCTGGAATTTTCTGCATCAGGTTTTCGGCCAGACTTTCCGACCCGTGCCTCAGCCTACGGACGATTGCGCCGCCAGCGGCGCCTCGATGATGCAGGTAACGCCCTCGCGCGCGAACGTCATCTTCACTTCGCCCTCGATATCGTGGGCGAGCGCGCGGTCGATCATGGTGAGGCCGAAGCCGCGGCTTGGCGGCGCTGCGACCGGCGGGCCGCCGCGCTCCTTCCATTCGAGCCGGAGGCGGGACGCGGGGGGTTCATCGACCCGCCATTTGATCTCGACAGCGCCGTCCCCGTTCGACAGGGCGCCGTGCTTGACCGCATTGGTGCAAAGCTCGTGCAGGGCGAGCGCGAGCGACAGCGCCTGTTTGGGATCGAGGCTGACGGTCTCGCCCTCGATCCTGAACCGCTCCGGCGCGATGCCGCAGGCGCGCCGTGCGCCGTCGGCGATTTCGCTGAGCGGCGTCCGTTCCCAGTTCGACCGGGTGAGCAAATCGTGCGCGGAGGCAAGCGCCATCAGCCTTCCTTCGAACGCCTTTCGCATCAGCAGCGGATCACCTTCTTTCGCGAACGTCTGATGGGCGATCGCCTGCACCACGGTCAGCGTGTTCTTCACGCGGTGATTGAGTTCGGCGAGGAGCAGCTCGCGTTGTTCGTCCGCCTGGCGGTGTTCGTGATTGTCGATCGTCGAGCCGATGAAGCCGAGCCATTGGCCGTCGGCGCCAAGGCGCGGACGCCCGGCGCCGATCGCCCAGCGGAACTCTCCATCGGCGGCGCGCAGCCGGTAGTCGAGTTTGAACGGCTGCTGTTCGCTGTTCGCCTCGAGAAGAATTCGCTCCGTATGCGCACGATCTTCCTCGTGCACGGCGTCGAGCCAGCCCGATCCGAGCGCCGTCTCGGGCGTCTGGCCGGTGAAATCGTACCAGCTCTGGCTGAGGAAGGAGCATGAGCCGTCGGCTTCCGTCACCCAGATCAGGACCGGCGCATGATCGGCCATGGTGCGGAAGCGCTCTTCGCTTTCGCGCAAGCGTTCCTCGGCGCGCTTCCTGTCGGTGATGTCGAGGCCGGCGGACTGCGCTTCGGCGACGCGCCCGGCTTTGTCGAACCGGATCGCGCGGTTCGTCCACTGCGTCCAGCGGACGCCGTCCGCGCCTTTGATGCGGTTTTCGATGCGGATGTCGGGCCGGTCCGGCGTCAATTGCGTCAGCATCGCGCGAACCGCTTCGCGATCGGCGTCGGCGACGATGTCCCAGAAATTCGCGCCCTCGAGCGTTTCAGCGTCGGCGCCAAAGGCGTGGGCGTAGGCGGCGTTGGCGAACAGGATTTTGCCGCCGGGCTCGAACCGGCAGACCATTTCGGTCTGGCTTTCGACGACCGCGCGATAGCGTTCTTCGCTCTTGCGCAGGGCGCGCTCGGTCTGGCGCTGCGGCGTCATGTCGTAAAAATAGCAGACGACGCCGTATTCGCCGCCGGGAAGGGTGACGCGTCCGATCCGCCAGTCATAGGTTTCGACCGCGCCGGTGTCGGCGCGCCGCGCGCTCGCGTCCGGCAAATGATGCGGCTCTCCCGTCGCCAGGGTGTGGCGGAAAAGCTCGATCGCTTTTTCGGCGAAGGGCGGCGCCCAGATCAGACGCAGCACTTCGGCGAAATCGCGCCCGATCAGCGGGCGGATATTGCTGAACATCTGCTGCGTGCCGGCGCTCGCCTGCGCAAGGCGGAATCTTGAATCGACGAGATAGACGCCGAAGGGGGCGTTCTCGATGAGGTTGAAGAAAATGTCGTCCGGCGCTGGCCGCTCGCCGTGAAATTCGCTCCCGGCCCGCGCCGGTTTTTCGCCTTCCGCCATCAGCGGCTGATAGCATGGATGCGACGCGGGTTAAATGACGGACGACGCCGGCTGGGCCGAAGTTCTTCTTCCTTCCCCCGCGTCTTTGCGGGGGAAGTGGCCGAAGGCCGATGGGGGCGCGCTCCATCCGCGCGTGCGGCTCTCGCGGATAGCGCGCGCCCCCTCAGTCGCTTCGCGACAGCTCCGCCGTTGAAAAACGGGGGAGCAGAAGAACACTCAAGCCAGCAGCGACAGGATGGCCGCTTTCAGCTTTTCATCGGAATAGGGCTTGTCGAGGACGGCGGCGCCGAGTTCGGCGGCAAGGCTCGCGCCATAGCCGGTCGCGAACACGAACGGGATTGACGCCGCGCGGAGCGCTTCGGCGACTCTGTCGCTGCGCTCGCCCAAAAGGTTGATGTCGACAATTGCCGCGTCGATCGGCGTTGCAGCGATCAGGGCGAGGGCTTCCGCGATCGTGCCCGCGGGGCCGACGGGAACGCCGCCGTAATCGGCGATGATGTCGGCCGCGGTCGCTGCAATCAGCGCCTCATCCTCGACGATGAGGATGCGTTTGCCCGCAAGATCGTTCATCGGTGCGCTGAACCGGGAGCAAGCGGCGTTTCAATGACGCAGACGACGCCGCCCTCATGAAAATCGATGCGCGCCTGGCCGCCGATATCGGCGGCCAGCGTCTGTTCGATCAGGCGGACGCCAAAGCCCCTTTTTGTCGGCTGGCTGACGGGCGGCCCTTCCGTCTCGCGCCAGACGAGGCGCAAGGTCGGGGGATCGGTTTCGCCGTCGATCCGCCATGTAATCGAGACTTTCGCGCCCGCAACCGACAGCGCGCCGTATTTGGTGGCGTTGGTGCAAAGCTCGTGCAGCGCCATCGCGAAGCTGACCGCCTGCTTCGGCGACAGCGCGACTGCGGGGCCGTCGATCGAGACGGCCTCGGCCGCGGTGCAGCCAGTCATCGCGGCGGCGGCCGTCGACTTCAGATCCGCGAACGACCAGTTCGACTCGGTGAGAAGGTTATGCGCGCCGGCGAGCGCCGAAAGCCGTCCTTCAAACGCCTTGCGCGCTTCGGGCGCCGCGTCCGCGCCGCGGAAAGTCTGAAAGGCGAGACCCTGAACGATCGCCAGCGTGTTCTTCACCCGGTGATTGAGTTCGTCGATCAACAATTTGCGGTGCTCTTCTCCTTGTTTCAGTTCGTGGATGTCAATGCCGGCGCCGAACCACCCGGAGACCTCTCCCCTGTCGTCGATCAGCGGCTCGAGGCGGACCAGATGCCAGCGATAAGCGCCGTCGGCCCGCCGATAGCGCAATTCATAGTCGGCGCGGCGCGCGGCCGGATCGCGCCAGACGTCCGCGCCCTTGCCGTAATCGTCCGGATGAACCGCTTTCTCCCAATCGCGGAGGCCCGAATGCTGCTCGCTCTGGCCGGTGTAATCAAACCAGCGCTGATTGAGGAATTCGACTTTGCCGTCCCGGTCCGTGAAAAAGATGATCGCCGGCGCAAGATTGGTGAGCAGACTGAACCGGCGCTCGCTTTCGGCAAGTTCTTTTTGCGCCTCGATCGCGTCGGTGCGATCGACGGCGAGGCCGACATAGCCCTGAAATCCGCCGGCTTCGTCAAATCGCGCCCGTGCCAGCGCTTCGAGCCAGCGCCATTGGCCGTCATGATGCCGGAAGCGCGCCGTAAAGCTGTAGGACCGGTGACCGGCCTCCCAGGCCGCGGCGCGCCTTGCGGCGACATCGGCGACATCGTCCTTATGGATGAGCGCGATCCAGCCGGACCCGCGCACATCCGCGTCGGCCTTGCCGGTATCCTCCTTGAACTGATCGTTGGCGAAGATCATCGCGCCGTTCTTGTCCGTCACCCAGACCGGGGCGGGCGTCGAATTGGCGTAAGCGCGAAACCGCGCTTCGCTTTCGGCGAGCGCGCGGCGGGAAAGGACGGCGTCCGTCGTTTCATTGCAGATGACGAGAACGCCGCCGACGCCGTTTGGCGCCGCTTCGTCGTGGATCGGGCTGTAACTGTAGGTCCAGTAGACTTCGTCGAGCCTGCCGTGACGGACGATCGGGACAAGCTGGTTCTCGTGCCAGGTCGCGCCCTCGCCGGCCATCACCTGGCCGATCTGGGGGCCGATAATGTCCCAGATTTCGGCCCAGACGATTTTGCCTTTTGCGCCCAGCATGGTGGGATGCTTTTCCGGCCCGAGCGAGGGCCGATACCCGTCATTGTAGAAACAGAGATGCTCGGGGCCCCAGAAAACGAACATCGGATGCTCTGTGTTGAGCATCAGGCCGGTAGTGGTTTTGAGGCTCTGCGGCCACGATTCGGGCCGGCCGAGCGGCGTCGCCGGCCAATCATGCGCGCGAATAAGCGCGCCCATTTCGCCGCCGCCCTTCAGAAACGAAGCGGCGCGCCCGCTTTCGACGATCGTTGAGGCCATCAATCCCCTCGAACGCGACCGGTTTTTCGCCTTCACCCGGCCGAAACTGCCCTGAACGCTAGTGACACCTGATGCGGCGTTGGGTTCGCGAGGGAGGGCAACTTTTCCAATCCCTTGCCGCCGCCGGGTTATCGGGTACCATGATCCGTTCCCAGGCAAGAGCCCGAAGGGCCGGCAGATCGGGAAGGGGCGGGGCGTATGGGGTTGCGGACATTCCCGGTCGTCGGCGAGGCGCTGCATTTTGGGGCGCGCCGGTTCGAGACCGTGCTCAGGGTGGCGGCGCTGCCGCTGGTCCTGCTCCTGATTTTCAACATGGCCGCGGCGTTCGGCTATCTCTCGATCGCCAACGGCCGGGTCATCACCTTTCACGACGTTGCGGCGGCGGGCGCAAGCTGGGCGCAGGTGAAACAGCTGGCGGGGACCGCGGCGGAGAAGGGGCTGTTGGCGTCTGACGTCCGGACGTTTGCGATCTATGCCGCGTCGCTTTTAATCAACGCCATTCTGATTTCGTCGTTCATGGCGCCGCTGATCCGCTACGCGGGCCTCGGCGAAAAGCCGGCGCCCGGAATCATCCGGCTGCCGTTCGGCCCCGACCAGTTGCGATTCCTCGGCGCCGGCGTTCTCAGTTTCATGCTGTCGGCGCTGGTCATCTACGCGCCGATCGGCATTGCGACCTTCGTCATCATCGGCATCGTGTCGAAGGCGGTGACGACCCCTTACGCGCATTTTCCCGACGCGACGAGCCTGCATACGATCGATCTCATCGCGGGCCGCGACGCGCTCGCGATGCGCGGCGGCCTCTGGGTTTACGAGTACGGCTATTGGGGCGCCGCGGCGGCCGTCATTGCGGCGCTGCTGGCGATCGTTTTCATGCTGCATTTCCGCCCGCGCGCGGAGGATAAGACCGCGGGCATCGGCTTTCTCGGCCGAATGCTCGGGGTGATCGCGGGGATCGCCGCGTTCTTTGCGCTCGTCGCTTTCGCCGCCGTGAAAATCGCGGCGGCGCGCAAGGCGGAATTCCCGCCTGAAACGCTGGCGATGGCGATGTTTGCGGCGGCGGCGCTGGCGGCGGCGATATTTTTCAATCTGCGGCTTTACCCTTATGTCGGCGTCGCCGTCTGCCGGCGCTCGATGGCGTTTGGCGGGACATTTCGGGTGACGCGCCGGTTCAATGTGTTCCGTCTCGCGTTTGCCTTCCTGTCGCTGGGGATCATTCTCCTTCTAATGCAGATGCTGCTGATGTCGCTCGGCGGCGGCGGCGCTTATGCCGTCGTCGGCTATCTCGGCGTCGCGGTCGAAAGCTATGTCCGCCTCATCAATGGCGGCGAGGGCGGGGCGTGGGTGTTGCCGTTTTTCGGCTGGCTGTGGGCGATGATCGGCATCGCCTTCACCCTCCTGTGGGCGGTCTTCACCTATGGCGTCAGCGCGGGATTGTTCGGCCGGCTCTACCGCGAGAGCGAGCGGAAATAATCGCCGGTCAGATCGAGCGCGTCTCGCGCGCGAGCCAGTCGGCGACATCCTTCGGCAGCAGCGGCGTCAAGGTCTGGCGGACGCGCGCGTGGTATTGATTGAGCCAATGGCGCTCAGCTTCCGTCAGCATCGATCCGACAACGAGATCGAGATTGATCGGCGCGAGGGTAATCGTCTCGAACGCCATCATCGGCCGCTCGCCGCCAGCGATTGCCGCAGGTTCAGTGACGACGATCAGGTTTTCGATGCGGATGCCGTAGCCGCCGGTTTTGTAAAAACCTGGCTCGTTGGAAAGGATCATGCCCGGTTTCAGCGCTTGCGTGTTCGCGGCCTTGGCGATCCGCTGCGGCCCTTCATGCACGCCAAGGAACGAGCCGACGCCGTGGCCGGTGCCGTGATCGTAGTCGAGGCCCGCTTCCCACAAGGCCTTGCGCGCCAGAACGTCGAGTTGCGATCCCGTGGTGCCGGCCGGAAAGCGCGCGGTCCCGAGCGCGATATGGCCTTTCAGAACCAGAGTGAAGCGCTCGCGCATTTCCCCGGTCGCGGCGCCGATCGGCACGGTCCGCGTGATGTCGGTCGTTCCGTCCTGATACTGCGCGCCGGAATCGATGAGGAAAAGTTCGCCCGGCGTCAGCCGCCGCGTCGTCTCGGTCGATACCTTGTAATGGACGACAGCGCCATTGGCGCCGGCCCCTGAAATCGTGTCGAAGGAAAGATCGACCAGCCTTCCGGTCGCCGCGCGAAAACCTTCAAGCTTCTTCGCCGCGGCGATTTCATCGACCGAGCCGTCCTGCGCGCAGGTTGCGACCCAGTGCAGGAATTGCGTCACCGCCGCGCCGTCGCGGATATGCGCCGCGCGTGTGCCGTTGAGTTCAGTTTCATTCTTCGTCGCGCGGGGGAGCGCGCAAGGATCGGTGAGATCGACGATCTTTGCGCCGGCAGCGGCGAGGTCCGTCGCGTATTTCATCGGCGCCAGCGCCGGATCGACGGCGACGGTCTTTCCCTCGCGCCCGAGTTTCAAAAGCGCCGCGTCGATATCGCCTTCGCCGCGAATATCGACCGCGTCGCCGAGAAAGGACGGAAGCTCGTTGCCGACTTTTTCCGGCGCAATGAACAAGGTCGCGGCGCCGTCTTTCCACGCGAGCGCGCGCGCCAGCGGCAACGGCGTCCGCGAGACATCGCTGCCGCGAATGTTGAAAAGCCAGGCGATCGACGGCGGCGATGTGATCAGCGCGGCGTCGGCGCCGGCCTTGGCGATCGCCTCGGCGATCTCTTTTCGCTTTTCCGCCGACGACTTGCCGGCGAGGTCGAGCGCGTGCGGCTTTGCCGGGGAGAGGGGCCGCGCCGGCTGGTCCTTCCACGCCGCGTCGATCGGGTTGCGGTCCAGCGCGACAAGAGCGAATCCGGCTTTCTTCGCCGCTTTCTCGAGTTTCTCAACGCCCGCCTTCGTATGCAGCATCGGATCGTAGCCGATGCGCAAATTTTTCGCAGCGTGATCGGCAAGCCATTGGTCGGGGGGCGTCTCGACAACGTCTTCGTACTGGAAAAACGCATCATCCGTCTGCTGGCGCACCTGCAAGGTGTAACGCCCGTCGACGAAGATGACCGCGCTGTCAGCAAGGATAATCGCGGCGCCGGCCGAGCCTGAAAATCCTGAGACCCACATCAGCCGCTCTGCGTAGGCCGGAATATATTCGTTCTGGTATTCGTCATCATGCGGAACGATAAAGCCGTCGATCTTCAGCGACTTCATCTCGGCGCGCAGAAGCGGCAGCCGCTTGGCGGCGAAGGTCTTGTCGGAGACGGGTTCAAAATGCTGGAACATGGGTCGGGCTTTCACTGCTGAAACTGACGGCGGGCGCATTCCTAACACCGGTCATTCCCGCGAAAGCGGGAATCCAGACTTTACCGACGCTGGACCCCCGCTTTCGCGGGGGTGACCGGAGATTGGGCCTATTAACTCAAAAGCGGCGCCTCTACAATTTCACGAACAGCAGCACCGGCCAGGTGTCGTGATCGAGGCGATTGATCACTTTGAACCCCGCCGCTTCATAGGCGGCGCGAACGCCGGCCTCCTGCGCCGCCATCAGCCCCGCCAGCATGATCCGGCTCCGCGGCGCGACGTGTCCGGCCATGGCGGGCGCAAAATCGACCAAGGGCCCTGCAAGGATGTTGGCGAAGATGAAATCATATGGCGCGCGGACGCGGATGCGCGGGTCAGCAAAGCCGTCGGCGACGATCGCGTTGACGAGATCGCCGACGCCGTTGAGGGCGATATTCGCGTTGGCGATCTCGACCGATTTCTCGTCGATATCGCTGGCGAGAACCTCCACGTCCCAGAGTTTCGCCGCCGCGATCGCAAGAACCGCCGAACCGCAGCCGTGGTCGAGCACCGCCGCCCGCGGCGCGGCGCCCGCGAACCGGTCCAGCAAGATGAGGCACCCCGCCGTCGTCGGATGATGGCCGGTGCCGAACGCCTCGCTGGCGTCGATGCGGATCGGAATCCGCGCCGCGTCATCCGGCAATTTGTCCTCGTCATGCGCGCCGTAGAGAATGAACCGCCCCGCCTCGACGAGACCGAGACCTTCGAGCGCATGCGCGACCCAGTCGATGTCGGGGAGCTCCTCGATCGCCGGCGTGGCAAGGCCGGTTTCGGAAAGCAGCGCGGCCAGTGCGTCGCCATCCGGGCGTTCGGTGAAATAGGCTTCGAGCTTCCATGACGCGGCGGCGTCCGCGGCGGCGTCGTCGTTTCTGGTCAGGCTGACCGCATTGGCGGCGGGAAAGAGAACATCCGTCAACAGAACGCTCGCCGCTTCAAGCGCGGCCTCGGCGCCGGTCCAGATGGCTTTCAAAGTCGGCATCAGCGTTTTTTCGGCTTCGTGGTTTTCGTGGCTGCCTTCTTTTTTGCAGGGTTGACGGCGATAGCGGACTTGGGTCGCGAAGGTCCCTCCGTCGATCGCGCGACTTCTGGGTCCGAGTCTTTCAGCGCACGTAAATCGCGTTTGTCGATCGGGCGGCCGGCGGCCGATTTCAGGGCGATCAAAGCTGCCCGTCCCACATAGATCGCTTTTTTGCCGGCGATTTCAGTCTCTACGCGGTCTGGCCACGCGCTTTCGAAGGTCGGCCCTGGCGGGCCCATCAACACGTCGATGCGGTTGGGATACTCGCCGAAGAAATAAAACGTGTTCTCTTCCTCGAAATCGGCGGGGACATGATCCGCGAGCGGCGCCCCGAATTCCGCGAGCGCCTTGAACACGGCGAGCGCATTTCGCGTGTCAGTTGAAATCCAGATGTCGAAATCCTTGGTAAATCTTGGCTCAACGTGGAAGCCTACCGCGTGGCCGCCGATGATCATGTATCTTACGCGATATTTTTCCAAAGCCTCCAACAGTTCGGTCAAGTCGGAGTTGAGCTGGATCTCTTTTTTTGACGGCATGATGAAACCGGACTATTTCCCAGATTGCGGCCATCTTCATTTCGGCGGACTGAAGCGACCAGAACTCATAGTCCAAAGACCGATCCATCTCCGAAATCCTGCCCCGGCGCTCCATCACGACCCGCCGCGTCTTCTTTTCAACCATCCTCACGCTCCCGTCAAAAACGAATCGACGACTTTCTTCGCGCCGGTATGCTCGAAATCGACGGTCAGTTTCTGTCCTTCGGCGGCGACCACGCGGCCATAGCCGAATTTCTGGTGAAAGACGCGGGCCCCGATCTGGAATTTCGATTTTCCCGGCGCACTGACCGAAACCTCGGCCGCGCGTCCTTCGATCATCGGCGGCGCCGGGGCGGCGCGGCCAGACGCCG
>JBGTLL010000246.1:0-2840 GCA_041744115.1 Parvularculaceae bacterium
TCGGCGGCGGCGGCGTAATCCCCGGCCGCGAACGCCCGGACGGCTGCGGCCGCCGGGATACCGGTTTCGCGCCAGAACGCCTTGTAGGGATCGACGCTGCGCTCGGCCTCGGCCTTCAGCGAAGCGAGGAAGGCGTCGGCCTCTTCCGGCTCGCCGGCTCTGGCGAGCGCATAGAGGTAATGAAGATCGTGGAAGGGAAGGATATGTTCGCCGGCGCGCCGCCGCACCTCTCCGAGCACAGGCGCCCAGCGATCGCCGACCACGACGCCGCGCATTTCAAGCCGCCACAGCATCGACACCGCGCCGATCTGCTCCTGCGGGAATTCCGGCCACGCGCCCCAGAGCCGCCGGTCGTAAATTGCCAGCGCCTCGTCGGTGCGTCCAAGACGGAGGCGGAACAGCGCCGCGTGCCACCAGTTGTGGTCGCGGACGAAGACGCCTTTCTTCTCCCAGGTGTGCGCGCAATGGTCGAGCCAGCGCGCGCCGTCCTTGGCGCGGCCTTGCGTCTCCATCACATGCGCGACCGCATGGTGCGCCCAGGCGTCGTCGATGGCGATTTCGGCGGCCCTCAGACCCTCTTCCTCCGCTTCGGCGAGGCGGTGGTTCTGCTCCAGGGCAAAAGCGATCATGCCATGCGCGTACGGATGATCTTCATAGACAAAGCGCGCGCGCTCGGCAAAGCGCAGCAGCGCCCCGTGGTCGCCGAGATTGAAAGCGTGATACTGGCCCCATTTGATGGCGCAAAGATCGGCCGGCCAGCGCACGGTCAGCTCTTCAAGGCCGGCCAGCGCGCGCCAGTAATCGCGCGCCGCCCACGCCTCGACAGCGCCGGCGAACAAACGCTCGCGGTCGCTCGCATGGGACGACGCGGCGCGCATGCGTGAAAGATAGGGGGCGGCGTGCGACCAGCCTTCCGCGCCTTCAAAAGAAAGATGAAGCGCGGCGGCGTGCGCGTTCAGGAGCGCGGCGTCAGGCGACGCGTCGGCGATCGCAAACAGATCCCGCAGTTTCGACCCGTAGGAAATGAACTCCCGGACATACGCATCATAGCCCGCAGCCGCCTCGATTGAGGCGTTCGAAATCGGCAGCCCTGCCCGGTCGGAAGACGTCATTGCGGCGCACTCAACACGATGCGGCGCTCCCGCGCCAGCCTCTATCTCGTCACAGGCGGTCACATTTGAAGACGAAGGACGGGCAAAGAAAACTCCCGCCTTTTCGGGCGGGAGCTGAAATGGCCGCTGGTCAGCGCCTAGTCGCTGCGCATGATGCCGAGAATGTTGAGGATGTGCACGAACAGCGTGACAAACGAGCCGTAAAGCGCGAATGCGCCGAAGATCGCGGCGCGGTCATTGGCCTCGCCGCCGGAGCGATACATTTCCTTGATCATTTGCGTCTCGAACGCGGTCACCGCCGAAAAGACGAGGACGACGAGCGACGAGGTGATAAGTCCCATCATGCCGGATTTGAAAATAAGCGCGTTGAGGACAATCGCGATCAGGAGGCCGATCGACGCCATGAACAGGAAGCTCGCCATCGGCGACAGATCGCGTTTGGTTGTATAGCCGTAAAGGCTGGTCGCGCCGAAGACCGACGCCGTGATAAAGAAGGCCTTGTAGATTTCCGCGGCGGCGCCGGCGGCGTTGAAGGCGTAAAGCATCGGCGCGATCATCGCGCCCCAGGCTGCGGCGTAGACCCAGAAGAGGCCATGAGCGGCCGTCTTCGAGCCGGAGAAAATCACCTTCGGCGCGAAGAAGCCGATGCCGAGGATCGCCGCGAACAGCACCCATTTGATCGGCGTGCCGGCGATCGTCTGGACGAGCGCCGGGTTCGAGGCGACGGCGAGCGAGACCAGCCCGGTGCCGGCGACCGCCATCGCCATGTAGTTGTAGACGCCGAGCATATACTGGCGCAGGCCCTGGTCGATCACCCGGCCGTCGGCGCGGGCGACCGTTGCGCCGTTATTCCTGCGAAATTCGTTCATCGAAGATCAGCCTTTCTGGAAGGTTGCAAAGCCAAGCCCCAATATCATGATTTTGGGGGCTTCTTACAAGGCCTTCGGCGGCAAAACGAGGGTTAACGCCGCCTTAGCCGGGACGCGAAAAAGCCGTCCATGCCGCCTTCTTCGGCGAGCATGGTGGGGAGCGTCCGCAGATCCCCGTCGCTGGTGACAGCGGCAATGCCGCCGATTTCGGCCGGCGTGACGGCGATGCGCTCGAGGTCACTGTGGCGGGCCAGCGCCGCGGCGATCTGCTTCTCGCCTTCCTCGGCCTGCAAGGAGCAGGTCGAATAGACGAGGACGCCGCCGGGCTTCAGCAGCGCCAACGCCTTGTCGATCATCCGCGACTGGACGGCGGCGAGCGCGTTGAGGTCCTTTTCGGTCTTCGACCACAAGATGTCGGGATGGCGGCGGATGGTTCCGGTCGCGGTGCAGGGCGCGTCGAGCAGGATACAATCGGCGGATTGCGCTGGCTGCCAGCCGAGAAGGTCCGCCCGCACCGTTTCGGCCGCGAGCTTTGTCCGTTCGAGGTTTTCAGCGACGGTTTTCAGCCGCGATCCTTCGGCGTCGACGGCGATCACTTCGGCCCCCGCCGCGGCGAGCTGCATGGTCTTGCCGCCGGGCGCCGCGCAAAGGTCGTAGACAAGCTTGCCGCGAACATCCCCGAGAAGCCGCGCGGGAAGGGCGGCCGCGGCGTCCTGCACCCAGAACGCTCCTTCCGCGAAACCGGCGAGCGCTGTCACTTTGGTTCCGGCGGGGACGCGGACTGAGCCGGTCGGCAGCAGGACGCCCGACACCGCCTCCGCGAGTTGCGGCGCTTCGGCGGGATCGCGCGGGGTGAGGT
>JBGTLL010000247.1:0-2199 GCA_041744115.1 Parvularculaceae bacterium
TGCCGCGCCGGCTTTGTCATCGACAACGCGAACCAGCAAAGGCTGCAGGCGCTCGCCGGACAATGAGCCGGAACGGCCGGCTCGATTTTGTGCGACCTTGGCTATCATTCGGCTATTGTTCTGCTCGGTTCGCTCCCGTAAGTCATTGATTTTGCTATGATACGCCTTCAAAGCGTGTAGGCGGGCAACCGTCTCGTGGGTTCGAATCCCACCCTGTCCGCCAGCCGCTAAGCGCTTGTTTCACGTGAAACATTTAGGATGAAGCCGATAATCTGGGTCGAGATCAAAGCGGGAACGTGCGACCTGATTTTTAGGTCGCACGTGCGACCTAACATTATCACAGCGCATTTTGTGCGCCGGCGTTTTCGGCGGCGACGACCGCCTCCTGCCAGTGCGCCGTGATCGATGCGTCGAGCGTCTCGTGGCTTTCAGCGGCGCCGCTCCAGCCGCAGCCTTTGCAGGTTGCGACCTGAAGGCCGTCGTCGCCGATCGTCATAGAGATCGTGTGACCGGCGACCGGCTGGCAGCGGGGACAGAGCGGGCTTCTGGGATCGGCGCCCGGCGCGCCGGCGCCGCAGACATGGCAAAGGGTCACACCCGCATGCCTTTCGCTTCCGCCATTTTGAGGAGCTTCTCGCCGGCGGAGGTCGCGTGGGCCGGCGCGAATTCGATATAGTGTTTCGTCAGGCGGACGATCTCCTCGACCGAGGAGCCGTGATAGGTGACGAGCTCGGCGAGCTCGCAGCCGGCCTCGAGGAGGCGGGTGACCGCGGTGTCGCGGCAGTCTTGCGGCCGGAAGGCGAGGTTTTGTTCGTTGAGGCGGTTAAGGCCTTCGCCGAGGAGCGAGGGCGCCTTGACGCCAGCGAGCGCGCGATGGCGGTTCCAGTCGTCATTGAACGGACGATGATAGCGCTCGCCGGTCGCCGCCTTGGCGCGCCAGTAGGGGCGTCCGTCCTGTTCGCTGATCGCGAGTTCGGCGGCGTCCTCTACGGGAAGCCCATGGCCCTGCCAGACGGCGCGGCGGCGGCGCTGCATCAAGGGCAGCCGCTCGGCGAGGGGACCGAAGATCGGGACGCTGACGATCGTGCCGGTTTTTTGCTGGCGGTAGACGAGGCGGCCGCCTTCGACGGTGCGATCGGTCATCGACAGCGCGTCGTTGACGCGCGCGGCGGACCACAGCATCAGCATCAGCCCGTCGCCGAGCGAGGGGCGGGGCCACAGCACGCGATCGGCGCGCGGCGTTTCGAATTCGGCGTAGAGGCGGCACGGATCGTCTACCGCCGTCAGCAGCGCCTCGAGCTCGTCTTTGAGGCCGACGCGAAGGCGCGCCGGCGGCGCCGCCAGATTGAGGTTCGAATAATTATCCCGCGCCGGCGAGGCGCCTCGCCATTTGTCGCGCCCCGCCGCCCACGAGAGCGCCGTCTGCAAGGTCTGCATCGAGCGGCGGCCGCCATGCTCGCCGTGACGGGCGATCAAAACGATCGCGCCCTCTTCAAGAAACTCGCGCGTCACGATCGCCGGCGTCTCGGCCCCGATCCATCGGCGGATGGCGGTCAGCGAGGTTTCGTAATTGGTCAGCGTTTTGGCGGCGAGGCTTTTTCGGCGGCAGGCGGCGAGAAAGTCATCGAGCAGCGCATCGACGTCGAGCGCCTGTTTCAGCGCGGGTCTTGCGCCGGCGCCGTCGGCGCGGCCTTCGATCATGATGCGCCTGGCCTCGTCCGTCAGCATCGCCGCGATCGCCGCCGCCCTTCCCGCCGGCGTCGGCTTCATCCGCGCTTTTTCCGCCGGCTTTTTCCGCAGCTCGTCGGTCACGGCGCGATCGAAGCCGAAGGCGCGCCAGTCGACGATCGACAGGCCGTCGCCGGGCGCGGCCCACAGATCGAAGGCCTTGAAGCCGCCGGCGCGCAAAGCCGGGCCGGGGTTCCAGCGGGCGAGGTGAACGCCTTCGCCCTTTTTGCCGACGACGCGGAAGGTCAGGTTGGATTTTGGCTTTTTCTTCGACATCAAAGTCTCCACTCAGGCGCATCGCCTGTGTCATTTCCCTCGTTGGCGGCCCTCGTCGGCCGGAACGGGGGAAGCGTCGTCATCGATTGTTCCTTATACGGAGCGGAGCCGGCCGAGCGCGGAGCGCCGTCGCGCCTCGAGGGCGACGATCTCGGCGCCGTTCTCACCTTGCGCGCCGCCGCCGGCGACGGCATG
>JBGTLL010000248.1:0-9828 GCA_041744115.1 Parvularculaceae bacterium
TCGCCGCGGAGCGTCCCGCCGCGCGCCGCCCGCAACCCGCCGCCAAGGCCAGACGCCATCAAAGACTCCCGCTGGTTCGAGTGTTATGGCTTTTGACAGCGCCCGTCCGGCGTGGCAACAGACGCCGCCATTCGCTCTCGATCAATCAGGGATTGCTGCCGTGAACAAACCCGAACTCGGCGTGAAGCGCGACTGCCCGGAATGCGGCGCCCGCTTTTACGATCTCAACAAGGAGCCCGCCCACTGCCCGAAATGCGACAATCGGTTCGTGCCGGAAGCGCTGTTGAAACCGCGCAAGCCGCGACGGGAAGATGAAGTCCCCGAACCGGTCGAAGCGGCGCCGAAGCCGGTGGCGGAAGTGCCGCTTGACGCCGCCGAGAAAGAACAGAAGGCGCCGAAATCAAATCGCAAACCCGGCCTCGATGACGAAGAGGCCGCGGAAGAGGAACTTGCCGATATCGAAGACATTGAAATTGAAGACGATGACGACGACACGCTGCTCGAAGAGGACGAAGACGAAGATGACGATGTGAGCGGCATCGTTTCGGGCGGCGAAGACGACGAAGTCTGACGATGGCGCCGACCCCAGCGGGCTTGCGGGGCGAGGGCATGAGGGATAGGTTTCGCGCGCTAAAACAAGGTCAGGCGCTGTGATCCCAAACGGCGCCGCGGTGACGGATTGGCGGCGTCTGGCGATCGGGGCTGTAGCTCAGTTGGGAGAGCGCTTGAATGGCATTCAAGAGGTCGACGGTTCGATTCCGTTCAGCTCCACCAGCGCCGCATGACCCGGCGCTGCATGACCCGGCGCCGCATGACCCAGCGCCGCATGACGTTGTGCGCGACTGACCGGCGGGGCGGATGTTGAAAATCATGCTTTTTGGCGCGACCGGACAGGTCGGTCAGGAAATTGCCGCCGCTGCGCCGATGTTTCCATCGGTGATCCTCCTGCCGCAAACAAGGGCGCAGGCCGATCTGTCGGCGCCCGGCGCCGCCGCCGAGGTGATCCGGAGAGCGGCGCCCGACGCGGTCATCAACGCGGCTGCATGGACCAAGGTCGATCAGGCCGAAAGCGAACCGCGGGCGGCGTTTCGCATCAATGCCGACGCGGCCGGCGAAATCGCCGCGGCTGCGCGCGCGGTGGGGGCGCGCCTTGTTCACCTGTCGACGGATTATGTGTTTCCCGGAGAAGGCGACACGCCTCTTGACGAAAGTGCGCCGACGGGACCCGTCAATGTCTACGGCGCGTCGAAACTGGAGGGCGAGGATTGCGTCAGGGCGGTCAACCCTGACGCGGTCATCCTGCGGACGTCATGGGTTTATTCCGCGTACGGCTCCAATTTTGTCAAGACGATGTTGCATCTCGCCCGAACACGTGCGGAGATTGACGTCGTTTCAGACCAGATTGGCGGGCCAACGCCGGCATCCGCGATTGCAATGGCCTGCCTTGTGATGGCGACAAACACCGGGGGGCCATCGGGACTTTATCATTTTCAGGGGGCGCCAGCCGCCAGTTGGGCCGATTTTGCAAAGGCGATATTCGCCGCGGCAAGCAAGCCCGTAAGAGTCAACGAGATTGGCACGCTCGCCTATCCGGCGCCGGCGCCGAGGCCGCTCTACACTGTCCTGAGCTGTAACAGGATTCTGCGCGACTATGGGATAAATCAGCCAGACTGGCGGATCGACATTGCGCGGAAGATCGGCGAGTTCGATAAGAAGAGCCGTTAGTGGATGAGTAGAGGCGGACTTATGAAGGGCATCGTTCTCGCTGGCGGATCGGGCACGCGCCTGTATCCAATCACGCGCGGCGTCTCCAAGCAGCTGATGCCGATCTACGACAAGCCGATGGTGTTTTATCCGATCAGCGTCCTGATGCTCGCGGGCATCCGCGACATTCTGATCATAACGACTTCCGACGATCAGGCTTCGTTCACGCGCCTGCTCGGCGACGGCGCCGATTGGGGCGTTCGCTTCAGCTACGCCGTCCAGCCAAGCCCTGACGGCCTCGCCCAGGCCTTCATCATCGGCGAGGAATTCATCGCCAATGATAAATGCGCGCTCGTTCTCGGCGACAACATTTTCTACGGACACGGTTTGACCGACGAATTGAAAGCCGCGGCGTCGCTGGACGACGGCGCAGTGATATTCGCCTATCAAGTGACGGATCCCGGACGCTACGGCGTTGTCGCCTTCGACGAATTCGGCGCCGTGACGAGCATCGAGGAAAAGCCCGCCGCGCCGAAATCGAATTTCGCGGCCACCGGTCTTTATTTTTACGATGAAACAGTCGTCGATAGAGCAAAACGGGTGCGGAAATCCGACCGGGGCGAACTCGAAATTACGAGCTTGAACGAAATGTACCTGAATGACCGCAAGCTGAAGGCGCAGATTCTCGGCCGCGGCTATGCGTGGCTGGATACCGGCACCCATGAATCGCTGCTTGAAGCGGCGCAGTTCGTTCAGACGATAGAAACGCGACAGGGGCTAAAAATCGCCTGCCCCGAAGAAATCGCATTTCGCCTTGGCTTTATTGACGCAAGTCAGCTTCGGCGCATCGCGGAGCCGCTGGCGAAGAATCAATATGGGCAATATTTGCTTCGGCTCGCGGATGTGTAGCGATCCGCCGCCGCCAGGGAATAGGCGCCCGGCCTTAAGAACCGCAAGGCTTTCGGCGCATGAGTGAAAGGATGTCAGCGGAGTTCGTCCAGACGATGCGCTCGGCGAGCGCCGCGCTTCACGCCAAAGATTCTTCTCGCGCGCTTGCATTACTTTCCAGCGCACAAAAACTCGATCCAACGAGCGCGGATGTCCAATACAACCGATCGATCGCTTTCAGGCAGCTGGATGACCGCAATTCCGCGCTGGCGGCGCTTGATGCAGCATTGGCGCTGGAGCCTTATCATTTGCCGGCGATGCTATCGAAGGGCGCGCTCCTGGAAGACGAAGGGCGCAAACAAGAGGCGGCGATTGTCTTTCAGAATGCTTTGATGATTGCGCCCAGCGCCGCACGCATTCCTCCCCAACTTGCGAATGTCCACGCTCGCGCACTTGCGGCGGTCAACGAAGAAAAACTTCGTTTTCGATCTTTTCTGGTCGAGGAAATTGACGACGCTCGGACCAAATACGGACGTTCCGAAACAAAGCGATTTGACGAATGCCTTGAGATTTTCACCGGGCATGCGCGCGCACATTTTCCTAAACCCTCAATGCTATTGTTCCCCGGGCTGCCGCCTGTCGGATTTTTCGACCGCTCGCTTTCGCCCTGGCTGGAAAAGCTTGAAGAGGCGACGCCGGTCATCCAGGCGGAGCTTGCCGATATAGTTGCTTCGTCCGCCGCCGACGAATTTACGCCGTATGTCGCCTATCCTGCGGGCGCTCCGGTCAATCAGTGGGGCGAATTGAATCACTCCAAACGTTGGTCCTCCTATTTTTTGTGGAACGACGGCGTGAAATTTGAGGACGCTTGCCGTCGCGCGCCGAAAACGGCAATTGCTCTCGACCAGCTGCCGCTTCTGGATGTTCCTGGATTCGGGCCTGTCGCCATGTTCTCTTCCCTGGCGCCGCATACGCATATTCCGCCGCACGCCGGATCGACGAATATTCGTTCGGTCGTCCACTTGCCCTTGGTCCTTCCCGGTCCAGCCTGGTTCCGCGTCGGCAATGAGCGCCGTGAATGGCGGATGGGCGAGGCGTGGATGTTCGATGACACGATCGAACATGAGGCGATGAATGACGCCGATCAGACGCGGACAATCCTGA
Organism: Parvularculaceae bacterium; assembly: GCA_041744115.1. GTDB lineage: Bacteria > Pseudomonadota > Alphaproteobacteria > Caulobacterales > Parvularculaceae > Amphiplicatus. The sequence goes on from JBGTLL010000248.1 coordinate 3,757, forward strand.
TCATTGACGTGTGGAATCCTTATCTCAGTGAACCAGAAAGAGCGTTGGTTTCTCTTATCCTGCAAGGCATGAGAACCTACCGGCGCGGGGCCGCTAAATCCTGAATTCGCGCCCTCGCGCGGCAAGGCGGGCCCGGGCTCAACGCGGCCATATCGAGGATATTGCACGGCGACCTTTAGTGCGCCAAACAAGGCAGGCGCGGGCAGCGGCCGGGATTGTCGGGATCGGGAGGAATTATGCGAGTTTTCGTCATCGGCGGCGACGGCTTTTGCGGCTGGCCGACATCCCTCCACCTGTCGAATCTCGGACATGACGTCATCATCGTCGACGATCTGTCGCGGCGGAAGATCGATGTCGAACTGGAAGTCGAGTCGCTGACGCCGATAAGGCCGATTTCGGTCCGTCTCGGCGCATGGGAGGAAATTTCGGGCAAGAAAATCCGGTTCGAGATGATCAATGTCGCCAAGAATTACGCGAGACTGCTGCATCTCATCGAAGAAGAAGCGCCCGACGCCATCATTCATTTCGCAGAGCAGCGCGCGGCGCCCTATTCGATGAAATCATCCTTTCACAAGCGCTACACCGTCGACAATAACATCAACGCAACGAACAACATTCTCGCGGCGATCGTCGAGGCCAGCGCTGACGCGCACCTTGTCCATCTCGGCACCATGGGCGTTTACGGTTATGGCACCGCAGGGATGAAAATCCCCGAGGGCTATTTGCCGGTAAAAATCGCAACTGATGACGGACGGGAAATCACGCAGGAAATTCTATACCCCGCCAACCCGGGGTCGATTTACCATTTGACGAAGACGCAGGATCAGCTTTTTTTTGCTTTTTACAACAAGAACGACGGGCTCAAGGTCACCGACCTTCACCAAGGCATCGTCTGGGGCACGCAAACGGCGGAAACCCGCCTCGATGAGCGGTTGATCAACCGCTTTGATTATGACGGCGATTACGGCACCGTCCTCAACCGCTTTCTGATGCAGGCCGCCGTCGGCTTCCCGCTCACCGTCCATGGCACCGGCGGCCAAACCCGCGCCTTCATCCATATCCAGGACACCGTGCGCTGCATCCAGCTGGCGATCGAAAATCCGCCGCAACATGGTGAGCGCGTCCACATCCTGAACCAGATGACGGAGACGCATCGGGTTCGCGATCTTGCGCGCATGATCGCGGAGAAGACCGGCGCCCGGATTGAGTATGTCAGCAATCCGCGCAATGAGGCGGCGGAAAACGATCTCGACGTTGAGAATCGCCGCCTTCTTAATCTGGGGCTTGATCCAATTACCCTCGAAGAAGGACTGCTCGAAGAAGTTCGCGAAATTGCGCGAAAGTATGCGGATCGCTGTGACCGCACAAAGATTCCATGCGAATCTTTCTGGAACAACCAGCAGCGCCAGAAGGCGGATCCGAAATAAAAAACCGGCGCCTCCCGAAAGAAGCGCCGGTCCTGCTCATACGCAAATCCGGATTGATCGCTTATTGCTGCGGCGCGGTTTCGACTGCCGGCTCAACAGCGCCTTCGGCGGCGGCGTCGGCGGCGGCGTCGATGACGCCTTCCGACGGGGCCGCTTCCGGGGCCGCTTCCGCGGAAGTCGCGATCGGCTGGACCGCTTCGGCAGCCGTATCCGTCATCTCGCCTTCGGCCATCGTTTCCATTGCCGCCGCATCAGCGGTGGCGTCGATTGCGACCGCGTCAGCAGCCATGGCGTCGTCAGTCGCCGCGACCTCGGACGTCGCGTCTAGCGTGGCGGCGTCGGTCGTTGTTTCGGTTGCGCAGGCCGAAAGGCCGAGCGCGAAAGCAGCGCTCAGCGCGAGCGTTATTTGAGTTTTCATGGGTTGCACCCTCCGTTGTAACGCCGCGACATCAACGAAGTCGCCCGTGGCGCACAAGCCGCCGGAAAGGGATTTACGCCGAATTAATCGAGTTCGCATGCGGATTACAGGTCTGTAATTATGGATTTTTGACCGCATACGATCCGAAATAGGAGATGGCGTCTTCGAGCGATTTCGTCTCCGCCGTGCGCCAATCATTCGTGCTGTCCCGGTTCAGCAATTCTCCCTCCGGCGACAGGATCAATACGGTTGGCGTACCGACGATTCGATCGACGCCGAATCGTCGCGCCACATCGAGATTGCGATCGCGATGGCCGACATCGACCCATATGACGTCGAAATTCCCCGCAATGAGAGACTCGAGCGGCGGCGTCGAGAATTTCCGCGCCAGGCCGCGGCTGTCGTGACACCAATTGCCGCCGAGGACGAGAAGCGGCCGCTTGCCGGTAGCTTTCGCGGCGAGCAGCGCGGCGTCAACATCGCGCATGGCGTCAGCCGCGCCGTCGAAGGGTCCCGGCTCCTCTTCGTCGCCCGATGAGACCGCGCGCTTCTCCGCCGCGACCGCCAGCGCAAGCCGGACCAGCCGTTCCTCGATCGCATTGAACGTCGGGTGGGCGCCCTTCGGCGGCGCTTCATCGACCCCGGTTGCGACAAAGGCGAAGGCGACATCGTGCTCGCGGCCGGCGGATGGGTCCGCCTTCAAAAGCCATGCGCCGCTGTGGACGCCATAGGCTTCGCCGGAATGGCCGATCATTTCAGAACGGGGAAAGAGCAAGGCGTTGCCTTCAATCGTTTGCACCCCGAGGCCGAAGGCGCGGTAGAAATCTTGCTCCGTATCTCCATTCGGAGTTTGCGCATCATATCGCCACAGGGGAGGCGACAGTCTCTTGTCGTCGCTCAGCGTACTGACCAGCAGCACGAGATCGCCGACGGAGGCTCGCAATCCCCCCTGCGGCGAAAACAGCGTCGGATTATCGCCCGATCTGTAGGCCTCAAGATAGCTCGCGCGATCGAGCCCGTCCTCGGCGAGGAAATAGGGAAGGTCGTCGGCGAGAACGTCCGGTCCATCGACAATGGCGGTCCAGCCGCGGCCGTCGCGGCGCGGGAGCGACCCGCCGCGGCCGCGCGCCGGTTTAGACACGCCGGACCAATTGTAGCCGGCATCGAGGTCCATCGGCTTGAACACGCGGTCGGTCATGAAAAGATCGAAGCGCCGGCCCGATGCGCCTTCAATTACGGCGGCGAGAACGCCGTAGTTGAGGTTTGCGTACTCAAACCAGGCGCCAGGACCGAACTCGGCGCCGTCGATCGCCGCCGCGAACGGTTTTTCATCGCGTTCAAAAAGCGAGCGAAAGCGGCCGGGCGCGGCGATCCAGTATTCCTCCGGGTCCCTGACTGACGAGGTGTGCGACAGCAACTGGCGCGCCGTGATCGGACGATCAGGAAACGCGGGGTTGACGAGACGCCAGCCGAGATAATCGGAAACATCGCGATCAAGATCGACTTTCCCGTCGTCAACGAGCGCCATCAGCCCCATCGCCAGCGCCATTTTAGAAATGGAAGCGACGCGAAATTTCGTATCGGGAACGAATGGCCGCGCGCATCTTTCCGCGTCGCCAGCTTGAAATTCAGCGCAGCCGGCGGCGCCGGCATAGATCAGGCGATCGCCTTCCATCACGGCGACCGCAACGGCCGCAACCGGATCGGTCGGCCCCTTTCCCTTGACGATCCTTGCAAGCTCCCGATCGGCCTTTGACTTGTCTTGTCCCGCGATGGCGGAGGAAAAGCCGCTGGCGGCAATAGCAAGCAACATGGCCGAGCGCAGCAACGTCTTGCGGCGCTTCAACCGATCCCGCCGTGAAAGCGAGGCGCTCATGCGAAGTACCGTTTGAGGCGGCGCGCTGCTTCTTCCAGAACGTCGCGCTTCTTGCAGAAACAGAAACGGGCGTATTGTCGCGGCGCCCCGCGATCTCCCGACGGATAAAACGCCGAGACCGGGACGGCGGCGACCCCTGCTTTCTCAGTGATCTCCCGGCAAAAGGCGACATCGTCGTCGCGACCGACAGAGCCGATATCGACGGTGACAAAATAGGTTCCCTCGCAGGGAAGGACGTCAAAGCCCGCGTCCTTCAAGCCGCTGACAATAAGATCGCGCTTGGCCTCCATGCCGGCGATGAAGCCTGCATAATAATCGTCGGCGAACGCGAGACCGTCCGCAACCGCGATCTGGAGGTGCGGCGGACAAGTATAGGCGATGAACTGGTGCGCTTTCATCATGCCGGTGATCAGGCGCTCCGGGCCCGTTGCATAGCCGATCCGCCAGCCGGTCATCGAAAACGTCTTGCCGGCGGATCCGATCCGGACGCAGCGATCGCGCATTCCGGGCAGGCTCATCAGCGGGATATGCGGCGCGCCGTCGAAAATCAGATGCTCGTAAACTTCATCGCAAATGACGATGAGGTCGCGCCCGGTCGCAATATCGGCGATCGTTTGCAGTTCCTCGCGTGTCAGAACCCGCCCCGTCGGATTATGCGGCGAGTTGACGGCGATGACGCGCGTCCGTGGCGTGATCGCCGCCTCGATTGTTTCCCGGTCGATGCGCCAGGCGGGCGGCTTTAATCGAACAATTCTGGGAACAGCCCCCGCGGCCTCGACGATCGGCGCATAGGAATCATAGCAGGGCGCAAACAGGATCGCCTCGTCCGCCGGCTGGAGAAAGGCGAGGAAAGCGGCGCAAAGCGCTTCGGTCGCGCCAGCGGTCACCAGGGTTTCTTTCTCCCAGTCAATTTCGAGTCCGTAGAATCGGTTGTTGGCGATTGCGAGCGCCTGCCGGAGCGCCGCGACGCCATGGACGGGCGCATATTGATTGGGTCCCTCCCGAAGCGCGCCAACGGCCGCTTCAATCAGCAGCGGCGGACCGTCTTCGTCGGGAAAACCCTGACCGAGATTGATCGCGCCGTGCTGACGCGCCAGCGCCGACATCACGGCGAAGATCGTCATCGGTCGATCGGCGAAAACCGGATTAAGCGGCGGCGTCATGCTGCGTTTCCCGCGAAACTATCCCTTGTCCGGACTGCTCTGTCATGCGCGCGGGGCGGCTCGCGGCTGAAAAACAAAAGGCCGCCCGGAGCGGGCGGCCTTTCGAAAAGTCCGTCGGTCGAACGATTAATTGTTCGGTTCTTCAGCGGCTTCTTCCATCGTTTCCGCGGCGTCATCGACTTCGTTGCCGAGATCGTCGGCGGCTTCTTCGGCCATTTCGCCCATGCCGGCGGCGCTGTCTTCGGCGCCTTCTTCAATGGCGGCGGCGGTGTCGTCCATGGTGTCGCCGGCGATGTCCGCGGCGTCGTCCATCGAAGCGCCAGCATCGAGCGCCGCGTCTTCGGCGGCCATGCCCGCGTCATCAACGGCGTCGACCGCTTCTTCAACCGCATCGGCCGACACGTCGTCCGCGTCATCTTTCGCACACGCAGTCAGGCCGGCCGCGCCGAACGAAACTGCCAACAAAATCAACCACTTTTTGCTCATAATCCATGCACCCCTGTTGGCGCCGTCCGGGAATCGGCGGCGGAATCGCGGTCGTTCTGTCAGATTTTGCGTTCAACGTCAAAGTGTTGGCAATATTAATCAATGGAAAGCCTGCGCTGATGGCGTATTCTTTTGACTGACGGAACCGGCATTTTGGGTCACGTGGCGAAAGACATTAACGTTGCGACAGGTAAGGAGCGCCCGGAGGGATGGCCGCTGTCGCCGAACCTGCTTAGTTTCGCTGTTTTCCGAGGGAGCAAACATGCGCATCTTTCTGTCCGGCCTCGCCGCGCTCGCCGTCGGATGCGGCCAGAAACCCGTCGCTGCAAACGACGATCCGGCCGCTCCAACCGAACTTGAGGCTGGCGCCGCCCCGCCGCCCACTGCCGACAGCGGAAACGTCGCGCCGGACGCCTTGCCGGCGGGATTTCCAAAGCCCTCCGCCAACTATGCCGGCGTTTATCAGTTCGGCGATGGCGACGCCGCGTCCGAAATCATGATCGCCGCCTCCGGCTCGCGGCAGCGCCTCACCTTTCCGCCCGGCGCCGGCCTTGGCGGCGGCCACAATTCGTGGTCGCAAATCATCGTGACCGAGACCGTCGCCGGGAAAATGACGCGGTGGGCCGAAGGCGCGGGCGCGCCCAAAATCGTGACCGAGATGTCGAAGAGCGATATCGGCGCGGCGGCCGGCGCGCTTGGCGT
>JBGTLL010000249.1:0-3121 GCA_041744115.1 Parvularculaceae bacterium
CGCTTCGGTGACGCCGCCCCGGACCGCGCCGACGCTGTCGATCGAGAGGATCGGCGACAGCGGCAGGATGAGCGCGCAACCGGGCGCCTCGTCCAGCGCCAGCCGCCAGGTCTGCGCCATGATCGCAAGGCCGAACCGCGCCTCGATCGTCCGGCGCGAGGCGAGACCGAAGCCGGCGATCAGCGCATCTTCCGCCGCGCCGTCGATTTTGAGGTGCTCTTTCAGTTCGCCGATGGAGACCGGCTCGGCCGCCGGCGGGATAATCAGTTGAAGGGACATATTTGGGCTGGTCCTTGTTGTTTCATTTGTGTACGAATCTTGTCCGCGTTCCTTCTTCCTTCTCCCCCGTCTGCCGGGGGAGAAGGTGGCGCGTAGCGCCGGATGAGGGGGCGGCGCCACAGGCTCGAACAATGAACCCGACGCACCGCCCCCTCACCCCGCCCTCTCCCCCGAAGACGGGGGAGAGGGAGATCTTGCTTTTCCTTCTCCCCCTTCTTCAGGGGGAGAAGGTGGCCGAAGGCCGGATGAGGGGGCGGCGCCGCAAGCCTCGACATCGCGCCCGTGGCGCCGCCCCCCTCACCCCGGCCCTCTCCCCCGAAGACGGGGGAGAGTGAGAAGGAGAAGGAAGTTGGAAGAGAGCAGTTCACATCTAGCTCGCGGCGAACTTCAGCAGTTTGATCGCCTCGAAATTCTGGACGCCGCCGCCGACGCGCTTGGTTGTGTAGAAAAGCACGTAGGGTTTGGCGGAATAGGGATCGCGCAGGATCTTCACGCCCTGGCGATCGACGATGAGATAGCCGCGGCCGAAATCGCCGAACGCGATTGCGTAAGAGTTCGCGGCGATCGACGGCATGTCCTCGACTTCCGACACCGGGTAGCCGAACAAAGTCGACGGCGACCCCGCGGCGAGCGCGGGCTGCCACAGATAATTTCCGTCGGCGTCCTTGAACTTGCGGACGACCGACAGCGTCTTGCGGTTGAGGACGAACCGGCCATTGGCGCGGTAGGCCTGTTTCGGCGCGTAGATGAGATCAAGAAGCCTGTCCGACGGATTGCTGGCGGCGAAGGCGCCGGCCGCGCCCGACGCGACATAGCCGATTTCGCTCTGCCCACGGATCGAGTCTTCGGTGACAATGTAGGAAAGGAAGCCCTTGGGCCTGGCGACGCCGTCGCCATTGACGAAGGCGTCGGTCTCCTGGGCGGCGAATTCGCCCATGACTTCGTCGGCGAGCCATTGTTCGATATCGACAATCGCGTCGTCGAGGAGAACCTGGCTCGCCGCCGGCATCGCGTAGAGTTCCATCGTCGGGAAATCGATCGCGGAGAGGGTTGGCGTCGCGGTTTCAACCCGCGCGCCGGTTTCGCCGACCCAGCCGGCGACGCCGCCGCCAAGGCTGACCGGCTTCCGGAAGCCGGTCGAGCCGATTTCACGCACCGTCGCGATCTGGCGCATCGGCGAAATGTCGCGGACCGCCGCGGCGATGATGCGCTCGGTCGGCTCGGGCGCGAGATACCCGCCTTGCGCGTCATTGCCGGCGTTGAGGGACTTCGTCTGCAGCGCGGCGATCGCGCCGGAATCGCCGCTTCTCATATAGCGGATGATCGCCGCTTTCTTTTCGTCGGCGTCGCGCGCCTGGCCGAGCGACGGGCGCTGCGACGCGATCGCCATGCGGTCGAGCGCCGCTTTCTGTTCGGTGAGCGCCGTATTGATGCGCTCGACCTTGCCCGACAGGAGGACATCGTCCTTCTTCGTTTCGAGCACGGCGAGACGGTCGTCGTTCGCCTGTTTGAACTGTTCAAAGGCGGAGAGGAAGTCGCGCATCGCGCTTCTGATCTCGCTGTCCTTGTTGACTGACTTCACTTCCATGTCTTTTTTGCTCCTTACGCTGACAGGATTTCGGCGGCCCGGCGGACATGATCCGCGAAGGCCCTGATGGATTGGTCGCTGGCGGGAACCCTCTCGTTCCCGGCATTGGCCTTGATGAGCCTTGCATTCGGCGCCATCGGAAAGGTGACGATCGACACCTCCCAGAGATCGGCTTCGATGATGCGGCGCCCCAGAAGCGATCCGTTGCCGGCCCTCGCCGACCGGATCGCCCGGTAGCCGATCGAAAGGCCGTCGATGATGTCGGCCCTGATCAGTTCCGCCGTCTCGCGCGCGGTCTGCGTTGCGAGGAAAAGTTCGCCGTACGCGTAAAGCCCGCGCGCGCGTTCCTCGAATTTCAGCCAGCGGCCGACGGGCTGTTCCGCCGTATGCTGATAAAGCAGCTTCACGGAAGCGGCGCCGGATTTGGCGAGGCTTTTGCGGAAGGCGCCGGGGGCGACGATGTCGCCGTTAAGGTCGGCCTCGTCATAGATCGCGGCCCAGCCTTCGATGGCGAGGGTTTCAGTCATGGCGGGGCCCCGCTGTTTCTTCCTTCTCCCCCGTCTGCCGGGGGAGAAGGTGGCGCGTAGCGCCGGATGAGGGGGCGCCGGTGTTCTGTCCTGCTGGCGCCCCCCTCACCCCGGCCCTCTCCCCCCAAGAAGGGGGAGAGGGAGAAGGAGAAGAAGAAAGGAGAAAACAGTCACCCATCACTCCCTCCCTTCCGCATCCAGTTTCGTCTCGATACGGACGAGCTGGGCGCGCATCGCGGCGAGCTGTTCTTCGAGCCGCGCGGTCCTGACGATGAGTTCGGCCCCGGCGTCGCTGCGCCGTTCAAGCTGGGTGAGGCGTTCGGCCGCCGCCCCGGACCACACAAGCGCGAGCGCCGTCTGCACGAAGATCGCTGTCGCGACCGCGACCGAGACGCGGAATTCGGTGAGTTTGAGGACAGCGTCACTCATCGCCGCCCTCCCTTCCCTTCTCCCCCTGGGAGAAGGTGGCGCCCCCGGGTCCGGCCAGAGGCCGGCCCGAGGCTAAACTCCGCGGCGGATGAGGGTTCCGCCGTCGCGGATTGCGCGAAACCGTTAGACCGGGACCCTCACCCCCGGCCCCTCTCCCAGAGGGAGAGGGGGGAAGAAATTCACTCATCGCCGTTCTCCATCGCGGGCAGGCCGACGGCGCGGCGCTTTTCGTCGTCGCCGAGGAATGTCGCCGCCGAGACGCGCGCCCATTCGGCGTCGCGGTCGGCGGCGAGCGCCT
>JBGTLL010000250.1:0-1683 GCA_041744115.1 Parvularculaceae bacterium
GCGCCGCCGCGCCGCGCACCGCTCGTTCCGGCCTTCGTCGTCAATGCAATCGCTCGCATTGCGGCTCGCGCGGCGCGCCTTTGTTAACGCAAACCGGGAGGCCCTGCATCCTTCGAGACGCCGCGTGAAGGACGCGGCTCCCCGGGATGAGGACTTTTGAGTGTTGAGACAATAACCGTCCTCACCCTGAGGAGCGGCCTTCTCGGGCCGCGTCTCGAAGCCTCATCCTGAGCTTGTCGAAGGATGGGCGGCGCGGGGAGAACGTCCGTATACGGATCGCTAATCCGCCGCTTCGACGCTGAAATCGACGTCGAGCGAATTGCTGATGGCGATTTCGACTTCGGCCGACCGGTCATGGCTGATCGCGATCGCGCCTGTGTCGCCGGTTTCTTCCGCCATGATCGAGGTGATTTTCGATTTCAGCTTCGGCGACCGCAGCAGCGAGACCGACTTTGTCGAGGCGCGGCGCCCTTCGACGAATTTCTGCATGTCGCCGAGGAAAAGCGCGACCTGCAGCTTGAAATTGTCGCGGCCGACGCCGCCCGGCATGAAAATATTCCTGCCGAAAATGAGGATCTGGTTGGTCGGCTCGTAGACGACCGTCGTCACGCTGCTCTGGCCGTTGAAGCTGTTCAGTTCGTCGAATTCAACGCCGCCGCTCGATTGCGCGGTCGAGACCATGACCTGCTTGCACCCCGAGGGCTTTGCCGCATCGGCGCAGTCAAAAAAGCCGACGAGGAACTTTGCGCCGCCGGCGGTTGTTGAAACCAGGCTGGGTGGGCCGCCCGCCTGGCTGGTTCTGAGTTCCGTGCTGATCCCGAAATCGGCGAGCATCGCGGTGACTTCTGCGGCGCCCACCGTGTCGGTGAGCGCGCCTGTGGATTGGGCCGCTGCCGGCGTTGCACCCAGAGCGGCTGCGGCCGCCAGCAGTTTCAAGGTTTTATGCATAGTCCCCTCACCGAGATTTTACCGTCGCGCGGACGCGCCCCGCATCATTCTATCACAACGCGGCGGCAGGCAAAGCCGTCCCCTGTGGCTCATAGGGCGCAGTCCGCGCCTACCTTTGGCCGGATTTTGGGGTTAGGGTCGGCGCGTCGGTCGGGGTCGGGTGGGATGAAAATTTCGGGATACGGCATTGAACTGATCAAGCGGTTCGAAGGACTGGAGCTCGACTCGTATCAGGACATCGCGGGCGTCTGGACCATCGGGTACGGCCACACCGAGACGGCGGGGCCGAACCAGAAAATCAATGAGCGCGAGGCCGAAGCGCTGCTCCGCCAGGACCTTGCCCCTCGCGAGCACGCAGTTGCGCAACTCGTCAGCGTCGCCCTCAACCAGAACGAATTCGACGCCCTCGTCAGCTTCGTCTTCAATGTCGGCGTCAACGCCTTCAAGAATTCGACCGCGCGGAAACGGCTGAACCGCAACGACCGGATGGGCGCCGGCGAGGCGCTCACCTGGTGGAACAAGGCGACCGTCAGCGGCGTCCTTCGCGAAGTCAGGGGCCTCACCCGGCGGCGCGCCGCCGAGCGCGCGCTGTTCCTGACGCCGGTCAATCCGCCGATCGTCAACAAGCCCGAAGCCTACGCCGAGAACAGCCGCGCGACGCCGGTCGAGGAAGGTCCGCGCCGCGGAACCCTCGGCGAAAGCCGGACGATCCAGGGCGCGACCGTCGCCGGCGGC
>JBGTLL010000251.1:0-5904 GCA_041744115.1 Parvularculaceae bacterium
CGCGAACGACACCGCGGCGGCGAAGATCGAGGCCTTGCGGCGGGCGGGCGTGGCGGTCGCCCCGACCCCGGCGGCGATGGGCCGGACGCTCCTCGAACTGCTGAAAAATTAAGGCGGAGACGATAGACGCCGGCCGCCGGACCATTGAAAGACGGGCCGGCTGGCGTAAGTAAACCCCTCGCGGCCCGTCCGACCGGCGCGCCGGCATTGTTTTTCGGACTCTTAAGATGGCCAAAGACGGCGACGTCCCCGCAGCCGAGAAATTGGGGGGGACTTCCTCAGCCTCGGCGAAAGCGGCGGACCTCTCCTTCGCGTCGGGCGTCAACGCTTCGTATCTCGAGAGCCTTTACGCGCGCTACGCGGCGGACCCCCGCTCGGTCGAGGCCGGCTGGCGCGCCTGGTTCGACAGTCTCGGCGATGGCGAGCCGGCGACGGGTCCGAGCTGGAAGCGGCGGGACTGGCCGCCGACCGTTGCCAGCGAAACGACCGCCCTGCTCGACGGCGACTGGGCCGCGGCGGAAAAGACGGTCGCCGCGAAAATCGGCGCGCGAACGCCGGCGGCGGACCCGGCGAAGGTCCGCCAGGAAACCCGCGATTCGATCTGCGCGCTGATGCTGATCCGGTCCTATCGCATTCGCGGGCACCTGATCGCCAATCTCGATCCCTTGCAGCAGGTGACGAAAAAGCTGCACCCCGAACTCGACCCCGCGAGCTACGGCTTTTCCGAAGCCGACATGGACCGGCCGATCTATATCGACAAGGTTCTGGGACTCGAGACCGCGACCTTGCGCGAGATCATCGCGATCCTGAAGCGGACCTATTGCGGAACCTTCGCCGTCGAATTCATGCATATCAGCGATCCCGCCCAGAAATCGTGGATCCAGCAGCGCATCGAAGGCAAGGACAAGGAAATCTCGTTCACGCCGGAAGGCAAAACCGCGATCCTGAACAAGCTGATCGAAGCCGAAGGCTTCGAGAACTTCATGCAGACAAAATACACCGGCACCAAACGGTTCGGCCTCGACGGCGCCGAGGCGACGGTCCCGGCGCTGGAACAGATCATCAAGCGCGGCGGCGCCTTGGGCGTCAAAGAGATCGTCATCGGCATGCCGCATCGCGGGCGGCTCAACGTCCTCGCGGCGGTGATGGGCAAGCCCTATCACCACATCTTCCACGAATTTCACGGCGGCTCGGTGACGCCGGACGATGTCGGCGGATCGGGCGACGTCAAATACCATCTCGGCGCGTCGTCGGATCGCGAATTCGACGGCAACCGCGTGCATCTGTCGCTGACCGCTAATCCGTCGCATCTCGAGGCGGTCGATCCGGTCGTCCTCGGCAAAGCGCGCTCGAAGCAGGACCGCATCGACCCCGGCGCGATTGAAGAGCCAAGGACGCATGTTCTGCCGCTGCTGCTGCATGGCGACGCGGCGTTCGCCGGTCAGGGGATCGTCGCCGAGTGCTTCGGGTTTTCAGGGATCAAGGGCTATCGCACCGGCGGCGCCATCCACTTCATCGTCAACAACCAGATCGGCTTCACGACCAGCCCGAAATTCTCACGCTCGTCGCCCTATCCGTCGGACGTTGCGAAAATGGTGCAGGCGCCGATCTTTCACTGCAATGGCGACGATCCGGAAGCGGTTGTCTACGCGGCGAAAGTCGCAACCGAATTCCGCCAGAAATTCGGCAGCGACGTCGTCATCGACATGTTCTGCTATCGCCGCTTCGGCCATAATGAAGGCGATGAGCCGAGCTTCACCCAGCCGCTGATGTACAAGAAAATACGCGGGCATGCGACGACGCGCGCGATTTATGCCGACCGGCTCGAAAAAGAAAAAATCATCCCGGCAAATTACGCCGAGGACGAGCGCAAAAGGTTTCGGGAATTTCTCGAAAGCGAATTTGGCTCGGCTGGCGCGTTCAAGCCGAACAAGGCCGACTGGCTCGACGGGCAATGGTCCGGCTTCGTGCCGCCAATGGATGACGATCGGCGCGGCGACACCGCCGTCGATCTCGACATTCTGAAAAAGATCGGCGAGCGCATCACCAGTTTTCCGGAAGGGTTTCAGGTCCACAAGACCCTGGCGCGCGTCCTTGATGACCGCCGCGCGAACATCGTGAAGGGCGCCGATATCGATTACGCGACGGCCGAGGCGCTGGCGCTCGGCTCCTTGGTGCTCGAAGGGTTCGGCGTCCGGCTCGTGGGGCAGGACACGAGGCGCGGCACCTTTTCGCAGCGTCACGCGGTCTTCATCGATCAGGAGAACGAGAAAACCTTCACCCCGCTCAACCATCTGAAGGGCGCCAAGGCGACATTCGAGACCCACGATTCAAACCTGTCGGAATTCGCCGTCCTTGGCTTTGAATACGGCTATTCGCTGGCCAACCCGAAATTCCTCGTCCTGTGGGAAGCGCAGTTCGGCGACTTCGCGAACGGCGCGCAGGTCATATTCGACCAGTTCCTGTCGTCGGGCGAGCGGAAATGGCTGCGGATGTCCGGCCTCGTCTGCCTCCTCCCGCACGGCTATGAAGGTCAGGGTCCGGAGCATTCGTCCGCAAGGCTCGAACGGTTCCTCCAGCTTTGCGCGCAAGACAACATGCAGGTCGCCAATTGCACGACCCCGGCGAACTATTTCCACATTCTCCGCCGCCAGATGCGGAGGAATTTCAGGAAGCCCTTGATCCTGATGACGCCGAAATCGCTGCTCCGGCACAAGCGCGCGACCTCGACCCTGAAGGATATGGGCCCTGGCTCCTCGTTTCATCGCGTCTTGTGGGACGACGCCGAAGTAAAGCCCGGATCGACCGTGCAGCTTCAACCGGACGACAAGATCAGGCGCGTCGTCATGTGCTCCGGCAAGGTTTATTACGACCTTCTTGAAGAGCGCGAAAAACGAAAGCTGGACACTGTCTATCTGCTCCGCGTCGAACAGTTCTATCCTTACCCCGCGCATTCGATGATCGCCGAGCTGCAGCGCTTCAAGAAGGCCGACATGGTCTGGTGCCAGGAAGAGCCGAAGAACATGGGCGCATGGTTTTTCATGGATCCGAACATCGAATGGACGCTTCAGCAGATCGGCGCCAAATCAAAGCGCGCGCGCTATGTCGGCAGGACCGCCGCCGCGTCGCCGGCGACGGGGCTGTTGAGCCGGCATAAGATCGAGCTTGAGGACTTTCTGAATGAAGCGTTTGGGTAGCGGGGAATAGGGAATAGGGAATGGGAATGCGAACTTCCCATTCCCCATTCCCTATTCCCTATTCCCTCTACTGGAGACCCCTTCTTATGCCCACCGAAATCCGAGTCCCCGCTCTCGGCGAATCCGTCACCGAAGCGACGATCGGCAAATGGCTGAAAGCCGTCGGCGATGAGGTGAAAGCGGACGAACCGCTCGTCGAGCTTGAAACCGACAAGGTCGCGGTCGAAGTGCCGGCGCCGGCGGCCGGCGTTCTTTCCGACATCGCGGCGAAAGAGGGCGTGACGGTCGAAGTCGGCGGCCTTCTCGGCGCCATCGAAGCGATTGGCAAGGCGGCGCCGGCGAAGCCAGCGAAAGAGTCAAAGCTCGCCGCGAAAGCCGAAAACGCGCAGAGCGCAGAACAAAAGCCGAGCGCCCCCGCCGCCGGCGCCGGCATTGAGCCGCGCGAAAAGCCGTTGTCGCCCGCGCCGCGCCGCGTGCTTGCGGAAAGCGGCGTTGATTCTTCCGCGGTGAAAGGCTCGGGCAAGGACGAGCGCGTCACCAAGGGAGACGCGCTCGAAGCGGCGGCGGCGCCGAAAGCAAGAGCGCCCGAAGCGCCGCGCAGCCCTCGCGAAACGGGTCCTCGCGAGGAGCGCGTGAAGATGTCGCGCCTCCGCCAGACGATCGCCCGGCGTTTGAAGGAGGCGCAGGAAAACGCCGCCATGCTGACGACCTTCAACGACGTCGATATGAGTGCGGTGATGGCGCTTCGAACTCAGTACAAGGATCTCTTCGAGAAAAAGCACGGCGTCAAGCTCGGCTTCATGTCGTTTTTCGTGAAGGCCTGCGTGCACGCGCTGAAGGAAGTGCCGGAGGTCAACGCGGAGATCGACGGAACCGACATCATCTACAAGAATCATTACGACATCGGCGTCGCGGTCGGCACCGACAAGGGCCTCGTCGTGCCGGTCCTCAAGGACGCCGACGCGATGTCGCTTGCGGACATCGAAAAGGCGATCGGCGAACTCGGCAAGCGCGCGCGCGACGGGGAATTAAAGCTTGACGAAATTCAGGGCGGCACGTTCACGATTTCGAACGGCGGGGTTTATGGCTCGCTGATGTCGACGCCGATCTTGAACCCGCCGCAATCGGGCGTCCTCGGCATGCACCGGATCGAGGACCGCGCGGTCGTCCGCGACGGCGCGGTCGCCGTTCGCGCGATGATGTATCTGGCGCTCTCCTACGATCACCGCGTCGTCGACGGCAAAGGCGCCGTCACCTTCCTCGTCCGGGTGAAGGAGAACCTTGAGGATCCGCAGCGGCTGATGCTGGATCTTTAAGTCTCACCTTTCTTCACCTCTCCCCTGGGAGAGGTCGAAAATCCGTCTTCGGATTTTCGGATGAGGGACGGCGCTTTCAATGACGGGGCCGACCCCTCACCCGCTCGCCCTCATCCTGAGCCTGTCGAAGGACGCTCGCTGGCCTCTCCCAAGGGAGAGGCGGAGTGCGGCTCATGTGAAGAGAACGACTATCTCGCCTGATCGCCGCGGTAGCGCGCCAGCGCCTCCTCGATCGGCTTCAGACTGTCGCCGTAAAGACGCCGGCGTTCGATCCCACGGGTGTTGATCGGGTCCCTGACCTGCGCCGCCGAATGCGTAACGACATCCCGCTTCGTCGTATGGAAACTGAGGCAGGCATCGCTCCAGTCGAGGCCGCAATAGGCGAGGAGCGACCGCGTCTCGCCTTCCGGATCGCCAACAAGCGCTTCGTAGTCGAGATCGTAAATCGTATCGCCGAAAAGCCGGCGCCAATGCGCCATCATCCGTTCGTAGGCGGCGTAATAATGCGCGACGGAGTCGATTTCGTTGGCGAAGGCATAATCCGTAAATAGACGGACGCTGAGGATCGACAGGCAGGTGTCGACCGGCGCCCGCTTCAGATTGACAATGCTTGCGTCCGGAAAGAGCGCCCGGATAAGTCCGACCGACCAGAAATTTATCGGGTGCTTGTCGGTTAAAATTTTTGATCGCCGCGCCGCGTCCGGGAGTTCCGCCTTGTAGCGCGCCGCCCACGCGCCGGCCTTCCGTTCAAGAAGCGCCCGCGCCGCGTCCGCGCCATCGGCCGCAACCAATTCGTTGAGGGTGTTGACCATGGCGGGCAGTTCGCCCGCGCCGAATACTTTCGGGTGAGACGATAAAATCTGTTCGACAAGCGAGGTGCCGGACCGCGGCATGCCGACAATGAAAATGAATTGCGGCGCTCCGGCCGGCAAACTGGCGCAAGCGCCGTGTTTGAAAATCTCGCCGAGGAGTTTTTCGCACCTTTCGGTCGCTTGCGGCCTGTAGCCGACGCCCGCCGCGTCCGCTGCGCGCGCGACGATTGTTTTCGCTTCGATGATCCGTGCAAACGCGCGCGCGAATTCGCCGACGGATTCGTCGCGCCGGGCGAGCGCCAGCAGCGCCTTGGTCCGGTCAGCGCTCTCGAACGCGCCATCCGCGAGACGGCGTTCAAGATGCGCCGCCATTTCCCCGGTCATCGCCGTCGCGTCGATCCGCGTCAGATTGTCGAATGCGACGGCGCTGTCCGGATCAGCGGCGACCGCGGCGATGAAGAGGCGCTTCGCCTCGGCGACATCGCCGGTGAAAAGCCTGGCGCGCGCAAGGAGCGACATGGCCATCGCGTCATTAGCGTTCAGCGCAAGCGCGGCGCGCGCGGCCTCTTCCGCGCCCGG
>JBGTLL010000252.1:0-45649 GCA_041744115.1 Parvularculaceae bacterium
CGCCCGCGGCGCCCGCCTTGGCCGCGCCGACGCCGAATATCAGCGCCGGGGTCAGCAGCGGCGCGGTCAGGATCGTCATCAGCAGCGAGGCGCGCCGGAGCGACAGCGCAAGCGCGGACGCAAGCGTTCCGAGCAGCGACAGAGCGGGCGTTCCGACCGCCATGGATACGATCAGCGGCGCGTATGCCGCCTCAGGAAGGCCAAGCAGCAAGCCCAGAATCGGCGTTGCAATGATGAGCGGCAGGAGGGTTGACAGCCAGTGCGCCGCCGCCTTGGCCAGCGCGACAGCGCTCAGTACGTCGTTCGCTTCTATCAGCGTATCGAGCGATCCGTCCTCATAGTCCGCCTGGAAAATGCGGTCGGAGGAGAGCATCGCCGCGAGCGTCGCGCCGGT
The DNA here is from genome assembly GCA_041744115.1 of Parvularculaceae bacterium. Classification (GTDB taxonomy): domain Bacteria; phylum Pseudomonadota; class Alphaproteobacteria; order Caulobacterales; family Parvularculaceae; genus Amphiplicatus. The sequence continues at coordinate 395 of JBGTLL010000252.1, forward strand.
CCAGAGGATCGGAACCGCGGCGGTTGCTAGATGCGATCGGTCAGGTCCGATCGCCAGCGCAAAGATCAAGATCGTCAGGGCAAAAAAAATGACGCTGTTGAGGGCGGCGCCGCCCGCGCGGAACGCAAGGCGTAGGTCGCGGGCGATGAGGGCGAGGACGCCGTTCATGCAAGCGCCGGCGCCGCAAGAGTGATGGTGATGGCGCAAGGAAAGGGAAGCGGCTCATGCGTTGAAACGACCGCGCCGCCGCCATTGCGGCAATGCTCCGTAATCAAATCAATCGCCGCCTTGACGCTGGCCGCGTCCATGCCCGCTGTCGGCTCGTCGAGAAGCCAGAGCGCGCGGCCGGAGAGCGCGACGCGGCAAAGCGCGAGGCGCCGCTTCTGGCCGGCGGAAAGCGTTGCGGCGCGCCGGTCGAGATAGGGCGCGATCTCGAGGGCGGCGATGGCGCGATCCGCCGCCGCCGTATCGACGCCGTAAAGCGATGACCAGAATGAAATATTCTCGCGGGCGGTGAGCGTGGCTTTGACGCCGTCGGCATGGCCGAGGAACGCCGTGATCGCCGGGTGGGATTGGACGGCGCCAGACGCATGCGGCGAAAGTCCCGCCAAGGCGCGCAGAAGTGTCGTTTTGCCGGCGCCATTTACGCCGCGAAGCAGATACAGATCGCCGGGGCAAATCGTCAGGTTCACGCCGGCGAACACGACGCATTCGCCGCGCCGCGCGGCAAGCTGCCGGGCTACCAGCATGGCTTGCGTCGTTCGATCGTCAGACATCCGGGTTCGGCCTGCGCTGTTGTTCGAGCGCGTCAAGGCGCCGGCGCGCCTTGGCGGCGCGATGCAGGACGTGCGCGATGATACCGGCCAGCGTCGCCCCCGAAATGAGATAAGCGGGCCACACATAAGCCGCATAGCCGCCCATTGCGAAAAATTCGTCCACGGTCCCGCCGCATCGTTTCGCCTCGGGAGAAACCACGGATCGGGGGCGGTTTGGAAGGGTAAAACGTCGCGGTCATAGTGCGCTTCCCTGCCGCGCAAGGCCTTTGCCGACCGGCCGCACGGCTCTAATAAGGTCCTCATGACCGCGGAAATCGGCCAGATTCTCCTGATCTTTGCCGGACTGGCGGCGCTCTTTCAGGGGACATTTCCTCTTGCCGGCGCGCATGTTGGCGATCCTGCTTTGATGCGGACGGCGCGGCCGGCGGCGCTCGTCCAGTTCGCGCTGGTCGCCGCGGCGTTCGCGGCTCTGACGATTGCGCATGCGACCTCGGATTTTTCCGTTCGCAACGTCTATGAAAACTCGCACACGGCGAAGCCCTTTATCTACAAGCTGAGCGGCGTCTGGGGGAACCACGAAGGGTCGATGCTGCTGTGGTCGTTGATCCTTGCAGGTTATGGAGCGGCGATAGCGGTATTCGGCCGGAAAAGCGCGCTCGCGGCGCGTGCGATCGGCGTGCTGGGCCTGATCGCCGCAGCTTTCCTCGCGTTCATCCTCTTTACGTCGAACCCCTTTGCGCGGATTTTTCCGGCGCCCGCGGATGGACAGGATCTCAATCCCCTGTTGCAGGACCCCGGCCTCGCGATCCATCCGCCGTTTCTCTATCTCGGCTATGTCGGCTTTTCGGTGGCCTTTGCCTATGCGGTCGCGGGATTGCTCAGCGGACGGATCGACGAGGCATGGGCGAAGGAGACGCGGCCGTTTGCGCTGGCGGCATGGACATTTTTGACGATCGGCGTCGCACTCGGCAGCTGGTGGGCTTATTATGAACTCGGCTGGGGCGGCTTCTGGGCGTGGGATCCGGTCGAGAACGCGTCCTTCATGCCGTGGCTTGCGGGAACGGCGCTCATCCATTCGATCCGCGTCCTTGAAGTCAGGGGCGCGTTCAAGGCGTGGACAACCCTGCTTGCCATCTTCGCGTTTTCGTTGAGCCTGATCGGCACGTTTCTCGTGCGGTCCGGCGTGCTGACTTCGGTGCATGCGTTTGCGACGGACCCGGCGCGCGGGCTATTCATCCTTGTCATTCTCGCCATTTTCATCGGCGGCGCGCTGACGCTGTTTGCGCTCCGCGGGCCGTCGCTGAATTCGAAAGCCGGTTTTGCGCCGGTCAGCCGCGAAGGCGGCCTTCTCGTCAACAATGTCATCCTTGTCGCCGCTTGCGCGACGATCTTTATCGGGACGTTCTATCCGTTATTCATTGACGTGATTACCGGCGAAACGCTTTCGGTTGGAGCGCCTTATTTCAACATCGTGTTTCTGCCTTTCATGGCGGCGGCGCTGCTCGTCATCGGCCCGGCGGCGACGCTTGCGTGGAAACGCGGGTCGATCGGCGGCGCGTTAAGGCGCGTAGCTCCGGCGGCGATCGCCGCCCTCGCGATCGGCGTCATCGCCTTGTGGCTGACATGGCCAAGAAACATAGCGGCCGCCTTGGGAGCGGGCCTTGCCGGCTGGGCTGGCGCGTCAACTCTGATTGATTATGCGAAGCGCGCCAGATTGTTCGAGCGCCATGCCGCGACCCGTGTCGCCGCGCTGCCGCGGAGCTATGCCGCAATGACGCTCGCCCATCTCGGCTTCGCGATAGTCGCCATTGGCGTTATCGGCGCCGGGGCGTGGAAGAGCGAAACAATCTCTTATGCGCGCGAAGGCGAGACTGTCAGCGTCGGCGGCTTCGATGCAAAGCTCGTATCCGTCAACGAGATGCAAGGGCCGAACTATGTTTCGGAGTTTGCCTTATTCGACGTCACGCGCGACGGTAAGTCGTTGCCCGAAATGACAGCGGAACGCCGCTTTTATCCGGTACGCGGCATGCAGACGACGGAAGCTGCGATTTCGACAAGCGTTGCCGGCGATCTTTACCTCACCATTGGCGATTATAATCCCGAGCGTGGCTGGGTCGTCCGCGCGTGGCGCCATCCGCTGACGGTCTGGATGTGGATCGGCGCGGGCCTTCTCGCGCTTGGCGGCGTAGTCGGAACGCTTGGCGAAAGGCGGCGGGTTCGTTCACGCTCGCCTTCGCTTGCGGCGGAGGTCGCGGCGTCATGATGCGGCTCATTTTTCTCCTTCCGATTTCGGCGTTCCTGATCATCGCGGTCTGGTTTGCGCAAGGCCTCGACCGCGATCCGCGCTACATCCCGTCAATGCTGATCGACCGGCAAGCGCCGGAATTCAGTCTGCCGCCGATTGAAGGGCGGGCTGAAGGATTTTCGGCCGCGGACCTCAAGGGACAGGTCTCAATAGTAAACATTTTCGGATCGTGGTGCGCGACCTGCGAGATCGAGCATCCGGTGTTGATGGAGATCGCGGGCGATGGCGCGGCGCCGATCTACGGCCTCGACTGGAAGGACAGGCCGGGGGCCGGCGCCGAATGGCTTCGGTCGCGCGGCGATCCTTATGAGAAAATCGGGGACGATCCGGACGGACGCGTTGTCATCGATTTCGGCGTCACCGGCGCCCCCGAGACCTTCATCGTCGATGCAGAAGGCCGGGTTCGCCACAAACATGTCGGCGCGATCAGCCGGGAGGATTGGCAAAACGTTTTGAAGCCGATGATCGAGGATCTGAAAAATGCGCCTGCTGGCGACTAGCGCACTGTCGCTTTTGGCTTCGGCGGCGCTTGGCGTCGAGCCGGACGAGCAGCTCGCCGATCCGGCGCTCGAAGCGCGCGCGAGAGCCATCAGCCGCGACATTCGCTGCGTTGTCTGCCAGAGCGAGAATATCGACGATTCAAATGCGCCGCTTGCTCGCGATCTAAGACTTCTCGTTCGGGCGCGCATCAACGAGGGCGACAGTGACGACGAGGTCGTCGATTTTCTGGTCGCACGTTATGGCGATTACGTCCTTCTGAAGCCGCGATTTCAGAAGAATACGGTTATTCTTTGGGCGGCGCCGCTCATCGTCGCGGCGGCGGGCGCACTCGGGGGCTGGTTTGTTCTCGTAGCGGGGAGGAAACGCCGGGACGAGCCGCGCCCGCTGACTGCCGAAGAACTCGAAGCCTTGCGCCGGTTCGATTGATGGCGGCTGTTTTCCTCGTTGGCGCGGGCATGTTCATCGCCGCCGTAATGTTCGCCGCCATCGGCCTGCCCATCGTGCGCGGAAGGGCGCGCCCGGCGCGTGATGATCGCGCCGAGACTTTGAGTGCGCGCCTTGCTGAAATCGAGAGCGACCGCGCGAGCGGACTGATCGCGGACACCGATGCGCAAAGCGCCATCATTGAAGCGCAGCGCGCGACGCTTTCGATGTCCGCGGAAGCAGCGCCGGTCAACGCCCGCAAATTTCGCTTTGCCGCCGTCCTGTTTCTGGCGCTGGCGCCGCTTGCCGCCGTCCTTGTCTACATCAATGTCGGCGCCCCGGCGCTGAGCAGCCCAAAGACGCCGTCGCAGGCGCGAGCGTTGGATCCGAACGTGATCGCCGCCATGCCCGAAGACGAACGGCGCGCCATGATCGAACGCATGGTCGCCAGCCTTGCGGCGCGCCTCGATGCAGCGCCTGCCGATGCGGACGGCTGGCGGATGCTGGCACGGTCGGAACTGGTCCTTCAACGCCCGGTCGATAGCGCCGCGAGTTATCGCCGGCTCTTTGCGCTACAGGACGGAACGCTTGAAGATTGGCGAAATTTCGCGACGGCGCTGACCGCCGTTCTCCCTGCCGGAAAATTCCCATCGGATCCGGAATTCCTCGCGGCGCTGGGCGAGATCGAAAGCCGGGCGCCGGGCGACGCTATGGCGCTCTTTTATCGGGGAGGGGCGGCGCGCGAAAACGGCGACGCAAGGCGCGCGGTGGAACTCTGGTCGCAATTGCTGGCGGCGATGCCGGCCGACGCCCCGGTGCGCGGGACCCTCGAGACCCTGATTGAAGAAGCCCGGGCGGATATTCCGGCGCCCGAAATCCCGGAATAAAACGGGCGGGCGGGCGCGGTTTTTGCTGCCTACTCCGCTGAATTCGCTTGCCGCGGTGTTATGCGCTAGACTGCGCGCGGATGTATTCGAGGTTTTGCCGATGCGTATTGTTGCCGGGACGATTGCCCTCTTTGGATTGCTCGCCGCCACGGAGGCGTCGGCGGCCCGCTTTACGACCTCGAAAGTCCTGTTTCAGGACATTACCGGTGACGTCAGAATTACGACGACGGGCGGCGAGGATGTCGATGTCACCATCCGCCAGGGCAAAACCTATCACCCGGTGACGGTGAAGCTTGTCGATGGCGAACTTGTGATCGCCGGCGAGCGCTGGCGCGAGGAAGAAACCAAAGACTGTTGCAATGACCGCATTCGCCGCACCGAGAACCTGCAGCGAGACCGCGTGGCGGCCGTCGGCGGGGAACCCGCGGACCGCAATTCCTTTCTTGCCGAATTTCCGGTGATCGAAGTCGCCTTGCCGCGCAGGAACGACGTTTCCTTCGTCGATGCGCGGATCCGGCTCGCAATGGGGGCGATCGACGGCCGCCTGATGCTCGACGGCTGCTACGTCTATGGTGAAACCGGCAACCTCGGACAGGCGACGATCGGCGTCATTTCCGGCAGCCGCCTTGTCATCGGCGACGTCAAATCCGCGCTCGAACTCGATGTTTCGGGCGAGGCCGATGTCACCGGCGGCTCCGCCGCTATGGCGGATATTGATATCGCGGGGCCAGGCGACGTCATGATCGGCGGCGTCGACGGCATGCTGGATGTCTCGATCGCGGGTTCGGGTCACACGCGCGTCGCGCGGATCGACGGGCCGATGACGGTGAGGATCGCGGGGTCCGGCGCTGTCGCCGTCCAGGGCGGCCGCGCGGACAGGCTGATCGTGACGATCGACGGGTCCGGCGGTGTCTTTCATGAGGGCGCGGCGGCATCGCCGGAACTAAGGCTCTACGGCTCGCCAACGGTCCGCCTTGGCAGCGTCACCGGGCGCATCATCCGCCACGGCAAAGGCGCGGTCTATGTCGGCGGCAGGCTCGTCGAAAAGCGCTGATTTCCCGGATTTTGGCATTGGCAGGGGCGGCAGGACTCGAACCTGCGGCCCTCGGTTTTGGAGACCGATGCTCTACCAGCTGAGCTACACCCCTAGGCCGGGCTTCGAATAAGGCCGAACCGCCGCTTATTCAATAGGTCGCCCCGCACCACCGCCCTTGACGGCTTCGCGAAAAAGTTTACCTAAGCGGCGATCTTCCGAAACAATCAGAAGGTAGGGCGCGCCGGGATCGGCGCACGAGAACCCTTGCCTTGAAGAGACAAGGACGACGACGCCATGGCGGGCGAGAAAAAGACCGGCGCCAACAAGCCCGGTAAAAGCGGGTCAGGCAAAGGCGGTTCGGTCAAAGGATCGGCGGGCGCGACCATCGAAGGCGTCGCCGAGGAAGCCCAAAAGAAGAAGCGCACCAATCCGATTGAGTTTCTGCAGCAGGTCAGGAGCGAAGGCGAAAAAGTCACATGGACCAGCTGGAACGAGACTTGGGTCTCGACCCTGATGGTCCTCGCCATGGTCGTCATCATGGCGATCTTCTTCCTCCTCGTCGATCAGGTGCTGAAATACGGCGTCTGCACCATCCTTCCGATCGAGTGCGCGTCCCAGGGCTAGCGACGCTTCAATTCATCAGCAGACGGATCAAGACCATGGAACACAAATGGTATATCGTTCACGCTTATTCGAACTTCGAAAAGAAGGTCGCCGAGGCGATTCGCCAGACGGCCGGCGAAAAGGGAATGGCTGAGCTTTTTGAGGAAGTGTTCGTGCCGACGGAAGACGTGACCGAGATCCGACGCGGACGCAAGATCACGGCCGAGCGGCGCTATCTCCCCGGCTATGTTTTGGTGAAAATGGTTCTCAACGACCAGACCTATCATTTGATCAAGGAAACGCCGAAGGTCACCGGCTTTCTCGGCGCCGGAAACAAGCCGATGGCGGTCAGCCAGAAAGAAGTCGACCGCATCAGGGGCGTCGTCACCGATTCGATCGAGCGGCCCCGCTCGACCATCACTTTCGAGATTGGCGAGAATGTCCGCGTTGTCGACGGGCCTTTCGCATCCTTCTCCGGTGTCGTTGAAGACGTCGATGAAGACACTCAACGCGTGAAAGTGGCGGTTTCGATCTTTGGCCGCGCGACCCCGGTCGAGCTTGAATTCGCCCAGGTCGAAAAGAACGCCTGAAGCAATTCACGGCCGCGGCTTACAATTCGTGATGAGGCGCCGCATTTGCGCCCTCATTTCGTCCCGCGCTCCGACAAATCGCATGGCTATATCGCTTTTATGTCGCGATGAGACTTGCGACAGCCGGCGAGGCGGGCGGCGCTTTTCTCCCCCGCGCTCAATCCGTCTCGCCGGCGCCGCGCCTTAAAGGTTGCGTTTCAACCAGAGACCGGCGTTCGATTTGCGCGTTCGTTTGTTCAATGGATAAAATGGCGCCCGCCGGGATTCTCGCCCTGGCGGGCGTTTTCCGTTGGTACGATTCTGCTCACCTTTGCGGGCGACCACATTGGTCAACAGCGCGCGAGGTTATTGTTGCGGCCAATCGCCCTGTTGCTGTTGGGGCTGTTGCGGTTGCTGCTGCTGGTTGGGCTGTTGTTGCTGCGGGTAGGTCTGTTGTTGCTGCGGGTAGGTCTGTTGTTGCGGATAGCCTGACGGCTGCTGCTGGCCGGTCTGGCCGCCGGAAACCTGCGGCTGCTGCGCAGCCTGGGTCGGCAGGCCCGCCGACTTCCACGCCTCAATGCCGCCGCGATACCACAGAACATTCGTATACCCCGCATTGATCGCGCGAAGCGCCGCATTGTAGGACATCCAGCACTGGGTGGAGAGGCAGTAGAAAACGAGCGCCACGTCTTTGCGGCCCTGCGTTCCCTGCTGGAGCATCTGGCTGAATTGCTGCTGGGTCTGATCGTTAAAGGAACCAGGCTGCGCGACCCAGGCCGCCGCCATCGCATTCGGCAGCGTTTCGGGTCCGCCGAGGACGTCAAAGAGGAAGTAGGGCGCCTGATTGCCCTGAACGAGCGCAGCAAGACCCTTTGTCGTCACAAGCTGTCCGCCCGGAATGCTGGCGGGCGTCGGCCCGTGCATTTGACCGTTATGCAGTTGGCTGGTCGCCTGCACGCCAAAATCCTGACGCTCCATTTGCATGAGCTGATCGAGATTGGCGCCAGACTGTTGCGGCTGCTGGGGGTAGGCTCCTGGCTGCTGGGGATATCCACCGGGTTGCTGCGGTTGTTGTGGCTGCTGCGGATAGGTTGGCTGTTGGGATGGCTGCGGCTGTTGTGCGCCGCCGAACGTGTCTTGCGCAAACGCGGTTGTGGGAGCGATCACAATCGCTGCGGCGGCGAGAATAGTCTTCATGGGCTTCATGGTGTGGCCTCCAATTGCCGACCTTCCATTTGAAGGTCTCTCCAGGGATCGAAATTCGGGTCGTCGGTCAGAACGTAAGTTCCGTCATTGAGGCGCCAGGCATGGTTTGTCTGCGAAAGCTCGACCGTTCCGCCGGGCGCGTTGGCGTCGTCATAGGTCTCGACACCCTTGATCGCTTCGCCGAATTCGCGCGCCCGGCGATCGGCGCTTTCCTGCGATGCGTTCCACGTCTCCTGCTGCAGCCGCGTCATGTACTCGCGGGATTCGGTGACGATGCGGCCGCGCTTTATGCTCTCTTCAAGGGCGACCTGGCCGATTGCGGTGTTGTGTCCCGCAATGCGCTTTTGCCAGACCGGATTCGGTTTCATGGTGCGGCGGATCGCTTCGAAATAGCCAAGATTGAGCTGGCCGTTCGGTGCGGCGACCGCATAAGCGGGGAATGTATGCCCGATGAACGAAACCATCGGTCCCGTGCCATAATCGGCGCGGTTATGCGTGAAGACGGCGACAGCGGCGACCGACCCGCGCATCTCGCGTCCGCGGTCGCTGAAAGCGATTAACGCCTCGCCGGCCTCAACCCAAGTCCGTGTTCCGCCCGCCGGCATCTGCGTTGAGGAATTCATATGCGCGAATTCGCGCTGCAGATCCTCGCGCGGGCGATAATCGAGGGCGCGCGCCCCGGGGCGCCATTTTCGCGCGAGGGCCTCGATGTATTGCCTGACATTCGTATACGGAGCGGTTCCGCACCCTGGCGTCGATGGCGCCGCGCCGTAATTATTCGATTCCCACCTTTCGCCCGGCAGGACCGCAATCACGGACGAGCCGTCCGGCGAACGGGCCAGCCAATTGAACGCGTAGCCGTTGGTGCACGCATATTCGCGGCCCCAAGCGACGCCGCCTTGTGTTTGCCAGCCGTGAGGAATGAAAATCGATGTCGCGCCCATCGGCTGCTCAAACCCCGTCGCGTCGACGATGACGGAGGGCTGAAAACGCAACGTCCGGGACGCCGCTGAAGGCGGGCTGGGCCCGGTCGCGGCCCCAGCGTCGGCCGCCGCCAGTTGAACGAACGAAGCGAGGACTTCGGCCGTCGGTCCTGACTGCGCTAGCAGTGCCCCTGCCTGCCCGTCAGAACCGCGAGGGCAGGCCGCGATGACGCCTGCGGCGGCGAACGCGATTATGGAAAAACGACGAACCATATTCCCCCATGCGCCTCGACGATCAGGGCAAATCTAGTTTGCGGAACACCTGCGCCGCAAGGACTTATTGGACGACGCCCATTTGCGTCGCTTCAATCCCGTACTGACCCGGATTGAAGTTCGGATCCTTGGTCAGAATATACGCGTCCTGATTGGTGACTCGCCAAGCGTGGTCATAGGTCGCGTCAAGTTGAACGGCCCCGCCTTCAACCGGATCGTGATAGGTTTCAACGCCGCGGATCGCCTCGATCGATTCACGCTGGATGCGGTCGTCTGTCCCGTCGGACCGGTTGGAGTCGCCAGAAGAACCAGAATTGCGGCCCGCATTCGCCATCGCTTCAAATGCGGCGATGTTTGATCTGGTCGCCACGGCGCCGCCCGCGACGATAATCGCGGCGCGCTCTTCGGTGCCTTGGACGGCAATCTGGCCCAATTGATTCTGCAGGGCGAACAGCCGCTTCAGCCATTCCGGGTTTGGTGCGACCGATCTCCGGACAGCTTCGACAAGCGTGAAATCCAGTTTTCCGTTGGGGGCGGTCGCCGCGAAGGAGCCGAGAGTCGCCCCCGTCAAATTCCGAAGGGGGTCGCCGCCCATGGGGTTCGGCAATTGCGATTCGTAGAAAATGGCGGTCGCCGCCGCCGCGCCCCGCATGTCTGTTCCGTTTAGCGAATACGCATAAAGAATTTCGCCCCCGTCCGCGCGCGCCGACATTCCGGCCAACCCCGCGTCAGCGGTCATCCGGTTCCGGCGGCGCGCCTGGTCTTCGGCGCTTTTCGCAAGATCGGGCCGCGCGCGATAATCGAGGATGCGGGCGCCGGGAGCCGCGCGCTGGATGTGGGCGACCAAATATTCCCGGACAGACGAGAAGGCGGCGGCTGGGCAATCCGAACGCACGCCGGAGTTCGACCATTGCCATACCGTCGTCGGAAACATCGACACGCTTGAAAGGCCGTCCTCGGAGACTGCTGACCAGTCGACGCCAAAGGGTTCTGAGCAAAGGCCCTGCATTGGAACGACGCCGCCCCGCCCGGTCCACCCTGCGGGGATCAGCGCTGTCAAGGCCGTCGTTTGAGCGATGACGCCGGGATCGGGAATGTTGACGCGCTGCAGCACGATCACACCGGGCGGCAGGGTTGCCGCGCCGGCGTTCCGCGCTGTCAATGGACGCGCCTCGCTGTTGGCTTCGGTCGTTCCGCCGCACGACGCGACGAATACGGCGGCGATAACCAAGCATAGCACTTTCATTGATTCCCCCATGGAATGACCTTCGCAACCCTTCTATTCAATTTTTGCATCGGAAACAATTCGCAGTCGGGTCCAGCCGGTCCGGGCGCAGCCTGCTTCATCGCCGGGCGATCAAACGCGCTAGTGTTACAAGCGTTATCGAGGCCGTCATGAACTTCAGCGCGCGGCAGCTGGCGATAACGCGCTTTTCTATGTCGTCATCGGAGATCGACGGCGTCGACCATGGCGGGCAAGAGGTTCCCCATGCGGCAAGGATGCCGGGGGAGCCGTCGACCATGCCGATATTTCGAATCTCAATCCCGGCGCGCGCCGTTAAAGCGGCTGTAGCGTTGCCAAACAGCGCCTCTTTGAATTGCCGATCGGCGCCAAGATCGACCGCGGTCCCGTCCGACAGGATGAGGCGATAGGCCTGCTGTATGGCGACGACGCCAAGTTGCCTGAATGTTTCGCTACGTGTTTCAATCGCTTTGATCAACTTGAGCGGGACAGTTTCATCGGTCGCGGGCAGCAGAACATGGCCACGCCGACGCGGCAGCCTCAAACGGACCTTTTCAGCATCAATGACGATCAGCAGACGGAAGGCGGCGGCGGCTTCGCCTCCGACCAGCAAAGTGAGTGCGCCAATGACCGCCAATGCCGGCGCCAGCATGAGAATAAACCACGGCGTCTTGGCAACCCCGACAACAGTCGCGCCTCCGACAAAAATTGCAAGGACAGCAAACAGCAAGGTGCAGAATGCGAGTGTCCAGCGTTCGCTTGCGAGGGGCCGAAACCGTTGCGCCTCTTGCGCGGAGACGGAAATGGAAGAAGTGGAATTCCTGGTCATACCCCGACGTCGCTGTTCCCGGATTTCAGGCCATCTTGCGGAATACGCGGGCGATAAGCCATGGGCAAAAACAGCCAACGGGCGCCCATAAACACAATCGCCAAAGGGCCATCGAATTTGGGCGGCTTGGCAGGCTTGCCATTCCTTGCAACCGGGTAGAGACTCGCTTTTCAATCAACATGTTGCGTTAGTTTGGGGCCCGGCGCGCCGCCGGAGCCCTTTCCACTCGATGCTGAAGGGAAGCGCCATGACGGCTGTTCTGACCAATCTTCGCAATGCGGTGATCGCGGGCTTCGTTCTCGCGCTTGTACTGTTGCTGCTGTCCGTGACCGTCTGGGGCGTTCCGCTCGACGGCGCCTTCTGGCGATTCTTCTTTCGCTGGATGCACGTCATTTCGGGTGTGATGTGGATTGGGCTATTGTGGTATTTCAACTTCGTCCAGATCCCGACCATGCCGTCGATACCGGATGAGCAGAAACCGGCGATCGGAAAACATATCGCCCCAAAGGCGCTGTTCTGGTTCCGCTGGGGCGCGATGTCGACCCTGGTGACGGGGCTGATCCTCGCCATGCTCAACGGCTATATCGTTGAGGTCATCACGCTCGGCGCCGCCGACGGGTTCGCCGTCCCCGGCCATACGGCATTCGGCATCGGCGTCTGGCTCGCCGTCATCATGTGGTTCAATGTCTGGTTCGTGATCTGGCCGAATCAGCAAAAGGCGCTGAATATCGCCAATCGCTTTCCAGAACTCGCGGCCGACGCCAAAGCCAAAGCCGGGCGGACCGCGATGCTGTTCTCGCGGACCAACACGGTCCTTTCGATCCCGATGCTGTTCGCGATGGTGGCCGCCCAGGGACTTTTCCGCATTTCCTGATCGGCTTGTTCTGCGAGGAGCAGAAAATGAACAAAATTACGGCAAAGCCGAAGCCATCAAAGCGCCTTTCGCCAATTTACCTCGACGCGCAAGAGGCGCGCATGCTCCCGGTCGCGCTGACGCGAGTTCGCCGTAAACGGATCGTCTTTGGCTGGTATGGCGGCAAGTTCAATCACCTCGACTGGCTGCTGCCGTTGTTGCCGGCTGCGCATCATTATTGCGAGCCGTTTGCGGGCTCGGCGGCGGTGCTGCTGAACCGGGGGCCGTCGCCCGTTGAAACTTACAACGACGTGGATGGCGAGGTCGTGAATTTCTTTCGCGCGCTCCGGGACAATGGACCCGAAGTCGAACGCGCAATCGCGCTGACACCGTTCTCGCGGGAGGAATTTCATCGAGCGATCACGGGGTCATTGAACGGCGCCAGCGAAATCGAGCGAGCGCGCCGATTCTATGTCAGGGCGCGTCAGACGCGCACGGGGCTTGCCCAGACCGCAACACTCGGCCGCTGGGCGAATTGCAAGGAAACCAGCAGGGCCGGGATGTCCGGCGTTGTTTCCCGGTGGCTTGGCGGCGTTGACGGGCTTTCCGGCATCGCAGACCGGTTGATCCGCGTACAGATTGAAAACCGGCCGGCTCTGGATATTATCCGTTTGTATGACAGCAAGAACACGCTTTTCTATTGCGATCCGCCCTACCTTCACGAAACAAGGGGGGACAGCAAGGCCTATGGCTTCGAAATGAGCCAGGATGAGCACGTCGATCTCTCAATCGAACTCCGGCGTTGCAAGGGCAAAATAGCGATTTCCGGCTACCGCAACGCGCTGATGGACAAGCTTTATAAAGGATGGCCGCGGTACGACGCGCCGTTAAAAAAATGCCATTCGATCAAACAGCCGCGTCAGGAATGCGTCTGGATGAATTACTAGATCAGAAAAATGGGGCGGCAGATAAAAACTGGCGACGCTGAAGCGCTACTCGAAGCGTCGTTTAGGGCGGCGGACGAGGAATTTGGCAATTCCTCGAACGCCGACATTCCTGCGCACGTTCTATCCGCGACGACGATTTTGTTCAAATCAAACACTCAGGCTTATCGCGAGGCGCTTGTCGGCTGCGCAATTGCCCGAATTCTCGATCCGCAAATAGACATTCGCTTGCCCGCCACGGAGCACGGCGAAAATGCCTTTAGCGGACGCTCGCTCGCGGAAAGAGTCATTACGCCGTTCATGCAAGGAAAGTCGATCCCGGTATCCGTGGCACCATACCTGTCATCTATTCGTGGCGGTGCGAGGTTTGTTGAGGGAGGTGAACCACGCATTCAACGCGACAAGCCAAGTTTTGCGGCTTTAGTGAATGTTGTAGACTATTTACGAAATCACGGCGACTTAGAATGTCGAAGATACCTTCGTTACATACTTCGCTGCTTCATTGAACTTCGAGAGACTGGAAACATATCTCTCAAGAGGATCGCGCAGCCGAGCCTTGTTCAATTGGATTCGCTAATCCGAGGCCTGCTCGACGTCAAAAGTGGCGGCAGGATCTCCTCGTTTTTAGCGACAGCGATGTTCCAGACATTAAGTGACTGCCACAATTTGGGCTGGAAAGTTGAATTTCAGGGCATAAACGTCGCTGACAAAGCTTCCGGCGCGGTGGGCGACATTACGATCCAAAAAAATGGCGAATTGATCCTTGGCGTTGAAGTGACAGAACGACCGATCAGCCAGGCGCGGGTGACGCTCACATTCGATCAAAAAGTCGCGCCGGCAGAACTTGCGGATTATCTATTTGTGACAACGGCGAAGCCTGAGGAACAAGCTGTTGCGGCAGCTCGCAGCTATACGGCGGTAGGACACGAAATGAATTTCGTCTGCTTGCCGAAATGGATATTTTGCAATCTGGCGACCATCGGCCCCAAATGCCGCATTATATTTCAGGACAAAATGATCGAGCTTTGCCAGTCCGTTGGAGTGCCCGCGGAGCTAAAGCTGGCTTGGAACACGTGCATGGAAAGGGCAATCGGTCTACCCGCGAATTAGGGCCATGCGGGGCTCGGCGGCCCCGTCGATTTCCGGTTAAAAGGCGATCAAAGAGTGCGACGGGCGTTCGTGCGGGGTGTTATGGGGAAAAGCCTGGAGGGGATTTATGCCAAATTCTGAAACTGTCGCTGTGTCAGCTCGATCGACCCGCGCGTGGCGACGCCTGCGCAAGGCGCTTGCCGTCGGCGCGGCGCTGGCGATTGCGGCCTGCGCATCGACGGGCGGGCCGCTCGGCCTCTCCCGCGACCAGGAAAAGCAGATCGGCGACCAGCAGCATCCGCAGATCGTCGCGCAGTTCGGCGGGGAAATCGAAGATGCGCGTCTCAAGGCCTATGTTGACGGGATCGGCAAGCGGCTGATCGCCGCTGGTGACCAGCCGACCGCGCCGATCGTCATCACGACCCTCGACAGCCCGGTCGTCAACGCCTTCGCGCTGCCGGGGCATGTCTATGTGACGCGCGGACTGCTGGCGCTCGCGAATTCCGAGGCTGAACTCGCCGGCGTCTTGGGGCACGAGCTTGGCCACGTCTATGCGCGCCATACGGCCGAGCGGGTGAGCCGCTCAAACGTCACCGGGCTTGGCGCGGCCGTCATCGGCATCCTGACCGGCAGCCAGGAAGGCATGCAGCTCGCCGGCCAGCTCGGCCAGCTGTACCTCCTCAAATATTCCCGCAACCAGGAATACGAGTCCGATCTCATCGGCGTCAGGATGCTGGCGAAGGCCAATTACGATCCGACCGCGCAGGCGGATTTTCTGAATACGCTCGGGCGGTGGAGCACGCTTGAATCGCAGAGCGCCGGTCAGCAGGCGGCGCCGCCCGAATTCCTGTCGACCCACCCGAACTCCGCCGAGCGTGTGCGCCGCGCTGCGCAGGAGGCCAACGTCCTTGCCTCGTCGGGCGCGGTGTCGGCTGATCGCAGCCGCGCAAATTACATGCAGATGATCAACGGCATGCTCTATGGCGACGATCCGGTGAAGCAAGGCTTTGTGCGCGGCAACGAGTTCATTCATCCAGGCCTCAGGTTCGCCTTCAGCGTCCCGCTGGAATTCAAGCTGATCAACACGGCGTCCGCCGTCGTCGGCCGCTCGCCGTCGGGCGGGCAAATGCAGCTGACCACGGCCGGCTCGGCGGAATCGCCGACGGCGCTGATCGAAGGACCGATTTCCAAATCGCTCGGCGTCAGCCTTGCTCCCGCTCGCGCCACAACGATCAACAACCGGGCGGGCGCCGTCGGCGTCGCGCGCGCTCAGACCCAAAGCGGTCCCGTCGATGTCCAGGCGTTCGTCATCCGCTGGGAGGGGACCACCAACTATGTCTTCCTGTGGGTGACTCCGGCAAATGAGACGCAGCGTCTGCAACAGGGCGTCAATAATTCCGTCGCGTCGCTCCGTACGATCGACCTGGGGACGGTGCAGGCGCCAAAGGCTGAAAAGATCAATGTGGTCGCCGTGGGCGCGCGCGATACGGTCGCCAGCCTTGCCGCCAGAACGTCGTTCGAAAACGCGAAGAACGAACGCTTCATCGTCATCAATGGCCTCGTCAACGCGAGCGATCTCAAAGTGGGCCAAAGCGTGAAGCTCGTGCAGTGAGGCGACCCGTCTCGGCTGGACGCGTTTCCGGCCGCGCGATAGGGTCGCCGAGGGCGCCGTTGCGCCCGCCGCGCCATCCGGTTCTGACGCGGCCGCGGGGCGCCATGCGGAAACCTGAATGAAACTTGACGTCAAACTTAAGACTTTGGGGCCGGTCGATCATTCGGCGCTGAAGACGGCTGTCTGCGGCGCAGCGCCGGAAACATGGACCGAGGAACAGCTCCGCCAGAAGACATTCGACGTGCATGCGAAAACGCACTCGATCATCCTTCTCTTCGCCGAGGGCTGGCCCGACATCAAGGTGACGCAACACAATGGCTGGCGGAATTTTTCTCCGGTTGCGCTGCCGGTCATCAGGGAGATCGTCAAGAAACATTATTCGCCGCAAGGCACGGTGATCCGCGCAATGTTTGCAAAACTGCTGGCGGGCAAATCGATTGACGAGCATTTCGACGATCATCCGTCGTTCTCCGTTTCACACCGCATCCACGTGCCGCTCGTCACCAATGACCGCGTCGATTTCCTCATCGGCGGGGAATCCTTTCATCTTGAGGAAGGGATCGCCTATGAGGTCAGCAATCTGGATTACCACGCCGTCGATAATCACAGCAGCGAGGACCGGGTGCATTTCATTTTTGATTATGTCGTAGATGCTCCCGCTGCCTAGCGTCCTCGTCAGCTCCGTCGTGCGCGGCGCCAATCAGGGCGACAGCCATGGCGGGCTTTATCGTGTCGATCTCGAACGCGAAACGCATGAACAACTCATCGACTGGAATAACAGCGCCATCAATTTCGAAGGGCGCGGGGCGGATCGGGGCTTGCGCGGGATTGTTATCCTCGGCGACGAAATTTTCGTCGCAGCCAGCGACGAAATTTTTATCTTCGACAGGAAGCTGCGCGTCGTTGCGTCCTACAGAAATCCTTACCTCAAACATTGCCACGAAATGTCGGCGCATCGCGGCTCGCTTTTTGTAACCTCGACGGGGTTTGACAGCG
Organism: Parvularculaceae bacterium; assembly: GCA_041744115.1. Taxonomy (GTDB): domain Bacteria; phylum Pseudomonadota; class Alphaproteobacteria; order Caulobacterales; family Parvularculaceae; genus Amphiplicatus. The sequence goes on from JBGTLL010000252.1 coordinate 17,463, forward strand.
TCCTCCGCTTCGATCTGCCGACCCGGCAATTCAACCTTGGCATTCAACTCGCCGCGCAAGCGGCGGGTTTCGGCGCGCGCGCGTTTGACCCGTGCGCGCCAGGCGGGCCGCCAGCGAACATCGGCTTCCACCTCAACAACGTCCATGCCGACGATTTCGGAATATTTGTTTCAGGGCTGAAACTGCCGGCGCTGCTGCAGATCCGCGCGAATGCGGTGTCAGTCGTCGCCGAATTGCCGCTCGGGACGCACAATGCAAGGCCCTTCAAGGGCGGCGTTCTGTTGAATGACACCGACAGCGACAGCGTCGTCTGGCACACCGCCGAGCGCCACGTTTCGATTGCCGTGCCGACTTATGTGGAGGAGAATCTTTTATGCGCCGACGCCGACCGTTCGGGCGTTGCGCGTCAGGCTTTCGGCCGGGGCCTGTGTCTCCTGTCCGGCAATCTGGTCGCTGGCGGTTCGTCGCCGACGACCGTGTCGGTCTACGATCTCGCGGCTGGCCAGCGCGTCAAGTCTATCAATTTGACGATGGACGTGCGCAACGCCGCGCACGGCATGGCGATCTGGCCGTTCTGAGGCAGGCGCCGCAGACAGTTCACGGTCCGCCTGCTAGAGGCTATCATGGCGCGTTTCGTTCAAGCCCGAAGAGATCCATCTCTTGACCGTTAGCCTGTTTGCACTTTCCGTTTTACTGCAAGCCGGAGCCGCCGCCGACGAGATCATCGTCAGCGCCGAGCGCCGCGAGGCCGCGCGGTCGGAAACACCGCTCAGCGTGTCGGCGCTTGGCGGCGACGAAATCCTCCGCATCAACGCCGACCATCCGGCGGAAGCGCTGAACCGCAGCGCCGGCGTCCTCATTCATCGCGGTAACGGCCAGGAGCATCTGACCGCGATCCGCTCGCCGGTGCTGACCGGCGGCGCCGGGGCGGGGTCGTTTCTCTATCTCGAAGACGGCGTTCCCCTGCGGTCGGCGGGTTTCGCCAATGTGAACGAACTGTTTGAAGCCAACACCGAGATCGCGGGCCGGATCGAGATAGTGCGCGGGCCGTCGGGCGCCGCCTATGGCGCCAACGCCATTCACGGCGTCGTCAATGTGCTGACGCGCGCGCCCGGCGATGACTTCTCCTATTTAGCGGAGACGACAATCGACACCATCGGCCGCGTAAAAGGCCGCGCCTTTTCCGCGGACACGATCGGCCGGCACGGGTTTTTCGGCGGCGTGTCCCTTCTCGATGATCCGGGCTTTCGCGATGACAGCGGCGCCGACCAGCAAAAAATCTCGCTGCGCCACGACTATGACGGAGAGTCGATCCGCACCAGGACGGTCCTGGCTGGCTACAATCTAAACCAGGAAACGGCCGGGTTCGTCGAGGGGCCTGGCGCCTATCGCGACGAACGCCTGCGGCGCACCAATGCGAACTCCAATGCGTTCAGGGATGCAATGGGCGTCCGGATATCGAGCCGCATCGATCTGGATATCAGCGATGGCGTGACTCTGTCGCTGACGCCCTATGCGCGCTGGAATGACATGGCGTTCCTGCTGCATTTTTTTCCGTCGCAAGCGCTGGAGACAAACTCGCATTGGAGCGTTGGGGCGCAAAACGCTTTGTATGTTGACCGCGGAAAACTGTCGGTCATCGTCGGAATCGACGGGGAGTATACGGAAGGAGACCTCACGGAATTTCAGTCGATCCCGACGGTCTTTTCCTATACGCAAGGGCTTCACTACGATTACGAAGTCGCCGCCTCTTCGCTGTCGCCGTTCGCAAGCCTGTCGTTTGCACTCTCGCCGCGCCTGAAAGCGACGGCGGCGGCGCGGCTCGACTACACCGGCTATGACTATGAAAATCGGACGGCGTCGGGCGTCGTCGGCCGCTTCCTGCGCCCGCCCAGCCGCGACGACGATTTCACGATCGTCAGCCCGAAATTCTCGCTTGTCTATGATGCGGGCGGCGCAAGTCTTTACGCGAGCTACGCCAGAGGCGCGCGCCCCCCGCAGACGACGGACCTCTACCGGCTGCAGGTCAATCAGACAGCCGATCCCGCGACGCCTGAAACGATCGACGCTTTCGAATTGGGCGTCAAAGGCGAGACAGGGTTTCTGCGCTATGAGGCCGCCGGCTATTTCATGTGGAAGCGAAACTTTTTCTTCCGGGATGCGGACGGCTTCAACGTGAATAATGGCCGCACACGACATGTTGGCGGCGAAGCGGAAATTTCGGCAAATCTGCCGCGTGGTTTCGCGCTCGACGGCAATGTCAGTTACGGGCGGCATAGCTATCGCTTCGACCGGCCGGTCCTCAGCCTACCGCAGGCGAGCGAGACGATTTCATTCGGTGACGATGTCGATACCGCGCCGCGCTGGATCGCCGGTCTGCGCGGCCGATGGGCGCCGGGCGGGCGCGGTTCGGCGGAAATCGAGTGGGCGTTTCTGGACGACTATTTCATCGATGCGGCGAACAATGCCGTCTATCCCGGTCACAGTCTCGTTAATCTGCGCGGCGCATGGAATATTTCAGAGCGCCTGACGGCGACGTTCGCATTGCGAAACGCGCTGGGAAAACTGTACGCCGAGCGCGGCGATTTCGCGTTCGGAAGCGAGCGTTATTTTCCGGGTGAAGGACGGGTTGCCGCGTTTGGGTTAAGGATCGCATCATGAGCAAAGCACCCAGGATCGAACCGCCGTCGTTCGGCGCGCCGATGGATGCGGCGCAGCCTTCGGATGCGGCGCGCCGGCTGCTTGCGTTGCGACGGTCGACCTCGCCAGATCAAATGACCGAGCCTGGTCCTGACAGCGAGACGCTCGCCGCCATTCTCGAAATCGCGGCGCGCGTTCCCGATCACAGGAAACTGTGCCCTTTCCGTTTCCTGATCTTGCGCGGCGACGCGCGCGCGGCGGCAGGAGAGATCGTTGCCGCGCGCTTTCGCGAGACCACGCCTGACGCGCCAGCGGACCGCATTGAACTGGAGGGAAAGCGCTTTTCCCGGGCCCCGGTCGTCGCTGTCGTGATCGCCCGGATTGATCCCGGCCATCGGACGCCAGAATGGGAACAGACGCTCACGAATGGCGCCGTCTGCCTCAACATGCTGCTTGCCGCTTCCGCGTACGGATTTGCAGCGCAATTGCTGACCGAATGGTATTCCTACGATTTGGGCGTGATGAGAGACCTTGGCCTCAGGCCCGGTGAAAAAATATCCGGCTTCGTCTACATCGGGTCAGCCGCCGAAGCGCCGCGTGAGCGCCAGCGGCCGGTAATGGCGGATATCGTCAGGGAGTTTGGCGAACGATCTGACGCGATCGTGATTGACGAATGAGGCGCGGGGCGCGCCGGAACGGCCTAGCCTGTCGCCGCTGGTTTCGGACAGAGGAGAGCGAATTCATGCGCAGGAAAATTCTTGTGACTGTCGCTGCGGCGGCATTGCTGGTTGCGTGCGGCCGGGCGGATGCGCCGGAGACGGAGATCACTGCAAACGCTGATGCAACCGCCGCCGTCAATGCGACCGAAGGCACAGCGCCCGTCGAGGCCGAAACAGCCGGTCCGCCTTTCGACGCGTCGGCGGCGCCAGCGGGAACTTACAAAGCCGACCCGCATCACGCCTATATCATATTCAGCTACGATCACATGGGCTATTCGCGACCGCAAATTCGCTGGCGGACCTGGTCCGGCGATCTTGCCTGGAACCCGGACGCGCCGGAGCAGACGTCAGTTAATGTCGTCATCGACTCAACGACGCCGGATTCAGGCGTCGATGTTTACGACGAACATTTGCGAAGCGCCGATTTCTTCAACTCGGCGGAGTATCCGCAGATCACTTTCAAAAGCACGTCGGTGACGCCGGAGGGGCCTGCGTCAGCGAAAGTGACCGGCGATCTCACCATGAAGGGCGTGACCAAGCCCGTCACGCTTGACGTGACCATCAATCGAGCAGCGGACGATTCCTTCGCCAATGCGTACAAGCTCGGGTTCTCGGCGACCGGCGTCGCAAAACGATCTGATTTCGGCGTCGACAAATATGCGCCGATGGTCAGCGACGACGTGGCGCTGACAATCGAGGCGGAGTTCCTGATGCCGAAAGAGGCGGCGCCCGAACAATGACGGCGAGCGCCCGCGATCGATACACGAGCGTTGCCATCGCACTGCACTGGCTGATTGCGCTTCTCGTGATCGTCCAGCTTGCTGGCGGGTTTTTCATGGACAGCCTACAGGAGCCGCAGGCGGCGCTGAAGTTTCAGCTTTTCCAGCTTCACAAATCGTTCGGCGTCACCATCTTTTTCCTGACCCTGTTCCGGCTCGGGTGGCGGCTGACCCATAAAATTCCGCCGTTGCCGGCGGCGATGCCAAAATGGGAGAAGATGGCCGCGCGCGTCAGTCACGCCGGATTCTATGTCCTCCTTGTCGCGATGCCGCTGATCGGCTGGGCGGTCGTGTCGTCGTCTCCATTTGCGCAAAGCGTCCAGACCTTTCTCTTCGGCGTCATCCACTGGCCCCATCTGCCGTTCTTCGATGGCGTCGCTGACCGAAAGGCGCTGTCCGACGAAATTGCGGAGATCCATGAAATCGTCGCCTTCGTGATGATCGGCCTCATCGCCCTGCATGTCGCGGCGGCGCTGAAGCATCAGTTCATCGACAAGGACACGGTGCTCGCGCACATGCTGCCATTTGCGAGGCGGCGGGGATGAGAGCCATTCTGATTGCAGCTTTGGCGGGCGCGTTGCTGGTCGCCGGCTGCGGATCGAAAGCCGATCAGGCCGCCGCTCCCGCAACGGATGGCGCGTGGACGATCGACAAAGAGAGCAGCAGGCTCGGATTTGTTGGCGCGCAGACCGGCAAGGAATTCACCGGTGAGTTTGCCGGATACGAGGCAACGATCGTCTTTGATCCCGACGACCTTCCGTCGGCGCGGATCGAAGCGGTCGTCGATGTGGGATCGGCGCGAACCGGCGAACGCCAGCGTGACGCCGCCCTGCCAACCGCCGACTGGTTTTCGGCCAAGGCCTTCCCGAACGCGACATTTTCGTCTTCGGAGATCGTGCGGACGGGCGAAGGCGCCTATGAAGCGCGCGGGAAGCTGACCATCCGGGACACTACGCGTGACCTCGTATTGCCGTTCACGCTCGCCATCGAAGGCGACCGGGCGACTGCGGACGGCGCTCTATCGCTGGCGCGTACCGATTTCGGCGTCGGTCAGGGCGAGTTTTCGACCGGCCAATGGGTCGGGATCGAGGTGAAAGTCTCGATCCATCTGGAAGCGACCCGATAGGCCGAGGCGCTGCTTCGGCGGAACGGGTTCCGTCGCGGCCGCGACGCCGCTAAATTACCGCAAAGCTCTTGAAGCTTGCCCCGCTCTGGCGACAGGCTGCGCCCGGAAGGATCGATCGATGCGTCACTGGATAATCGCCGCTCTCGCCGCGCTCTTTGCGGCGCCATCGCTTGCGCAGCCGACGCCGCAGCCGGCTCGCCCGCCGGCGCCCGAAATGAAGGGCGAGGCGATTGTTGGCGCGCCGCGCCTGCCGCCGGCGAGCATGACGGATGTGAAGATGTCCTTCGCGCCGATCGTCGAACAGGCGGCGCCGGCGGTCGTCAACATCTACACGAGCCGCGTTGTCACCAGGACGACGGGCGACCCGTTTTTCGACCGTTTCTTCGGCGTCGGGCCGCAACAGCAGAATTCGCTGGGGTCAGGCGTCATCGTCAGCCGCGACGGCGTCATCGTCACCAACAACCATGTCGTTGAAGGCATGCAGGAGATCAAGGTCGTCCTCACCGACCGGCGCGAGTTTGCAGCGAAAGTTCTGCAAACCGATCCGCAGTCGGACCTTGCGGTTTTGCGGATCGATGCGGGCGAGCCGTTGCCGTTTCTTGAGTTCGCCAATTCCGATGCGGCCGAAGTCGGGGACATCGTGCTCGCAATCGGCAATCCGTTCGGCGTCGGCCAGACGGTAACGAGCGGCATCGTTTCGGCGCTCGCGCGCACGGCCGTTTCGATTTCGGACTACCAGTTCTTCATTCAGACTGACGCAGCGATCAATCCCGGCAATTCCGGCGGCGCGCTGATCGACGGCGAGGGGAAGCTGCTCGGGGTCAATACCGCGATCTTTTCGCGGTCCGGCGGCTCGAACGGCATCGGCTTTGCGATCCCGGCGCGGCTTGTCCAGCAGGTTATCGCAACCGCGACGCGCGGCGTCGCGCTGCACCGTCCGTGGGTCGGCGCAACCACGGAGACGGTGACGTCCGATCTTGCAAAGGCGCTCAAACTCGACCGGCCGATCGGCGCGATCATCGGCGACATTCATCTCGCCGGGCCGCTGGCGAAGGCGGGCCTGCAACAGGGCGATGTCATCGTTGCGATTGACAGCCAGCCAGTCTTCGACGCCGAAACCTTGCGCTACCGGGTCGGCGTCCAAAATCCCGGCGAGACGGCGTCGCTTGAATTCATTAGGGCGGGCCAACGCATGACAGCCGAAATGGTGTTCGCCCTGCCGCCGGAAACGCCGGCGCGCGATGAGCGGACCTTGACCGGCGTCCACCCGCTGAACGGCGTCACCATCGCCAATCTGTCGCCGCGCTTCAATGAAGAGATCGGCCTCAATCCGCTTCTCACCGGCGTTGTTGTCACCGAAGTCGCGCAGGGGAGTTACGCTTGGCGCTCGCGTCTGCGGCGCGGCTTCCGCGTCGCTTCCGTCAACGGCGTCAGAGTCTCGTCCGCGGCCGACCTTCAGCGCGAAATCACCAAGTCTGCAGCGCTTTGGGACATCGAAGTCGATCGCGGCGACCGGATCGTCAACTGGCGCGTCGGCCGGTAATCATCCGATGGCGGATCTGTTCGCGGCGGCAGGCTTTGACAAGAACGCTCCCCGGCCGCTTGCGGATATATTGCGCCCGCAATCGCTCGACGAGGTCGTCGGGCAGGATCATCTGCTGGCAAAAGGCGCGCCGTTGCGGCGGATGGTCGAGCAGGCGCGGCTGTCGTCGCTCATCCTGTGGGGGCCGCCAGGCGTTGGCAAGACGACGATTGCGCGCTTGCTGGCGAAGGAGACGACGCTCGAATTCGTCCAGATTTCTGCCGTTTTCTCCGGCGTCGCCGATCTGCGAAAAGTGTTCGACAAGGCGGGCGAGCGGCGGCGGATGGGGCAGGGGACGCTGCTCTTCGTCGATGAAATTCACCGCTTCAACCGCGCGCAGCAGGACGGGTTCCTGCCAAATCTTGAATCCGGGCTGATCACGCTTGTCGGCGCGACGACGGAAAATCCGTCGTTCGAACTGAACCCGGCGCTGCTGTCGCGCGCGCAAGTCTTCGTTCTCAATCGGCTCGATGCTTCAGCGCTCGATCTGTTGCTTCAGCGGGCGGAGACGCATATCGGCCGCGCGCTGCCTTTGACCGCCGAGGCGCGCGCCGCCCTGATCGGCATGGCGGACGGCGACGGGCGCTTCGTAATTACTCTCGCGGAAGAAATTTTCGCCGCAAAGCCCGATGCGCCAATCGACACCGCGGCGCTCACAACCCTCGTTCAGCGCCGTGCGCCGATTTACGACAAGGGGCAGGAGTCGCATTACAATCTCGCGAGCGCCTTGCAGAAATCGATTCGCGGCTCGGATGTCGATGCGGCGCTCTATTGGGCGGCGCGGATGATCGTCGGCGGCGAAGACCCGCGCTTCATACTCCGACGTCTCATCGTCATCGCCTCGGAAGACATCGGCAACGCCGATCCGCAGGCGCTGCCCCTCGCGATCGCGGCGCGGGACGCCTATGAATTTCTCGGCCAGCCGGAAGGAGAAATCGCCATCGGCCAGCTGGTTTCGTATCTGGCGACGGCGCCGAAATCGAACCGCTCCCATGTCGCGTTTCAAAGCGCCAAAGCTGCGGCGCGGGAAACCGGCTCGCTGCCGCCGCCGATGCATGCGATGAACGCCCCGACAAAGCTGATGAAGACAATCGGCTATGCGCAAGGCTACGAATATGATCACGATGCGGAAGAAGGCTTCGCCGGTCTCGATTACTTTCCGCCGGGAATGGAGCGCCGGCGGTTTTACGAGCCGCGCGAAACGGGTTTTGAGCGGGAGATCGCCAAGCGCCTTGATTTCTGGAATGGGCGGAGGAAGTCGTGAAGGAAAGAGAAAGGCGCATAGCTTTGACGGGATCGCGCCGTTTCCATCCTTTGAGACGCCGCGCAGTTTATCTTTGGGCCGGCCTTTGGGCGGACCGGGGGGCGGCTCGTCAGAGTCTGGCCGAAACCTGATGCAGCAAATTCCGGCGTTGTCATTCCGGGGCCGCCTCTTGGCGGAACCCGGAATCCATCGCGCGACGCGGGATTCGTTGAGAAATGGACCCCGGGTTCCGCGCGAAGGCGCGCGGCCCCGGGGTGACGGCGGTGCACGTTCGATAACATTTTCCAGCCAAGCGCTGAGCAGCGCGCTTCCTGGTGCGCGTCGCGATGGATGCGAAGCACAGCAATGACCGATCTATTCATCTACGCCCTCGAGCCCGGCCTCGGCGCCGATGAGTTCATCGATGTCCTCGTCCGCTCGACGCTCGGCGAGCGGCGGCCGGTGAATGAGCGCGCGCGCATCGAGAAAATGCTCAGGAACGCCGATCTCATCGTCACGGCGCGCGATGAAAACGGCCGGCTCGTCGGCGTCAGCCGCTGCGTGACCGACTTTTCCTTCTGCTGCTATTGTTCGGACCTTGCCGTCGACAAGGCGCAGCAGGGCAAAGGCGTCGGCCGCCGGCTCATTGACGAAAGCGCGAAGGCCGCCGGCGAATACGCGCATTTCATCCTGCTTTCGGCGCCGGGCGCCGTCAGCTATTACGAACACATCGGCATGCGCCGGCTCGATATCGCCTTCGACCGGCCCGACTGGAAGCGCTTTGCGGATGCTGAGTGAGGCGATCGTCGCCAATAAAGCGTGGATTGGCGCCGGCGTGTTCGCATTCCTGTTTGTCGCCGAACGCGTTGCGGCGGCGGCGCCGACGGCGACAGGCGTGCGGCGGCTAGTACGAAACGGCGCGCTCTGGGCGATCCTCCTTGCGCTGTCGCCGCTCATTGTCCTGCCGATGACGGCTTTTGCGGCGGCGCACCCTTTGTGGACGCGTCCGGAGATTTGGCCGTTGCCCGCGACGCTGCTCGTCGATTTCGTCGCGCTCGACTGCTGGGCCTACTGGGTCCATCGCGGCTATCATGAAATCCGGCCGATGTGGCGCCTGCACCGCGTGCATCATATCGACCAACACCTCGATTCGACGTCGGCGGTGCGATTTCACCCCGGCGAAGTCGCTCTTTCGGCGCTGTTGCGGATGGCGCCGATCGTCGTTCTTGCCATTCCGTTCGTTCATGTCGTGATCTTCGAGACGGCGCTTCTTGCTGCATCGCTGTTTCACCACTCGAACTGGCGGCTGCCGCCGGCGCTGGAGCGCGCGGTCTCGTTTGTGATCGTGACGCCCTCGATCCACTGGGTGCATCATCATGCTGTCCCGGAAGACACCAATTCCAACTACGCCCCGATCTTGAGCCTTTGGGACCGGCTGTTCCGGACGCGCAGCCCGTCAGTGCGGACGCAGGACATGAAAATCGGCCTTGCAGGCGTTGAAGACAAATCGCCGGTCGGGCTATTGCTGGCGCCGTTCCGACGGATGGACAGGTGATGAGCGGACCTTACCTCTGGCTTGCGGTCGCAATCGGCGGCGCCATCGGCGCGGTGGCGCGCCAGGGTGTTTCCGTTGCATCGGTCCGTCTGTTGGGTCCGAATTTCCCATGGGGGACGTTGACGGTGAACGTTGCCGGCTCGGCGATCATGGGGCTTGCCGTCGCCTGGCTGATCGCGCGCGAGGGGAATTCAGAAATCGCCCGCGCTTTTATCGTGACGGGAATTCTTGGCGGCTTCACAACCTTTTCCGCCTTCGCCTTCGACGCCGTCACGCTTTTCCGCGAGCGGTCGCTGACGATTGCGGCGATTTATTTGGCCGCCTCGGTCGCGCTGTCGATCGCGGGCCTTGTCGCGGGCCTTGCGGCGGGGCGGGCGTCCCTGTGAGCGGCGTTGAAACCCGCGCTGTCGCCGACAAGGATGACGGCCTTCGCCTCGACCGCTGGTTCCGGACTTATTATCCGGGGCTGAAACATGGCGCGCTCGAAAAACTGCTGCGCACGGGACAGGTCCGCGTCAATGGCGGACGCGTCAAGGCGAACCGCCGCATTGAGGCCGGCGAGACAATCCGCATCCCGCCGATCGATGAACAGGCGGAGGCCCCCAAGACCGAATTCCGCCCAAAAAAAGAAGACGCCGACTTCATCCGGCAGCTGACGATCTTCGAGGACGATTCGATCATGGCGCTGAACAAGCCGTTCGGCCTCGCCGTGCAGGGCGGCGCACGGACGACGCGGCATCTCGACGGCATGCTGGCGTCGCTCGAAAAGAACGGCGAGCGGCCGCGCCTTGTGCACCGCCTCGACCAGGATACCGGGGGACTTCTTATTCTCGCCAGAACCCGCATCGCCGCCGCCAGACTGGGCAAGTCGTTTCAGGGGCGTCACGTCGTCAAGACCTATTGGGCGCTCTGCGCTGGCGCGCCTGAGTTGCGGCAGGGCACGATCAATCTCGCAATTGCTAAAAAAATGATTCGCGTCGGGGAGCGCGATCAGGAACGCATGGCGCCAGCGGACGAGGAAGACGCGAAGAAAGCGATTACGGATTTCATGGTTATTGATTCGGCAGGCCCCGCCTCGTTTCTGGCGCTGAAGCCGGTCACCGGCCGCACGCACCAGCTCCGCGTTCATTGCGCCGCGATGGGAACGCCGATCGTCGGCGACGGCAAATATGGCGGACCGAACGCGGCGATCGAGGGCGCGCCCGAAGGGCTGCAGCTGTTTTGCCGGTCGATGACTTTCCCGCATCCTGAAGGCGGCAGGCTGGTCACTTTCACCGCCCCGCTGACCGGCCGCATGAAGGAGACCTGGGACCTGTTCGGCTTCGATCCGGAGGCGGAGGTTTCGTGGCCGGACCTGTCGCGCAAGAAACCAAAGCGGTGACGAAGGTCGGCGAGAACCCGGCCCGCCTGCCGAAGCGATTCTACAAGCTGGCCGCCGTAGCCGAAGAAGGCGGGCGCTTCGAGCTTCGCCTCGACGGCAAGCCGGCGAAAACCCGCGGCGGGCGCGCCTTCGCTCTATCGACCGCAATGCTCGCGGCGGCGATCGCCGAGGAATGGAACGCGCAAGGCGACGCAATCAACTTCGCCGCGATGCCGATGACGCGCTTTGCGATGACGGCGATCGACCTTGCGGCCGACGCCGGCGGATGGCGCGACACGATTGTTTCCTACCTCAAATCCGATCTTGTCTGTTACCGAGCCTCAGGCCCTTCGGCGCTGGTCGAGCGCCAGCGCGCGGCCTTCGATCCCTTGCTCGAATGGGCGGCGAATTCTTGCGGCCTCATTCTCCTTGCAGGCGAAGGCGTTTCTTTCATTCCGCAACCGGAGGGGCTGATCGCCGCCGGCGAAAAAGCGCTCGCCGGATTTAGCGGGGACCAATTGCTTGGCGTGAAAGCGGCGGCGGAAAGCTCCGGTTCGGCTGTCATCGCGCTGGCGCTTGCGCGGCGCGTGTTTGCCGCCGACGCGCTATTCAGGGCCTCGCGCGTCGATGAAGATTTTCAGGCCGGGCGCTGGGGCGAAGACGCGGAAGCGCGCGCGCGCGCGGAACGGCTAAAGACCGATTTCCACAACGCCGCGCGTTTCCTCAGTCTGCTGTAGCTATTGCGAGCCGAGCGGTTCGCCGCGATTGGCGGCGCGGAAATTGAGCAGTTCATTGCCGCGCAACAGACCATCGCGATCGAGGTCGTGCGCTTCGAAATCGGCGAGCACCTCGCGGATGTAGTTTCTCCGGTTCAGCATTCCGGCAAGGCCGGCCATGAACTCGAACTTTGAACGGGCCTGCGCCGCGCTTTCGGCGCCGGCCGCGGCGGGGTCTTCGTTCTCCAGAAACTCGATGAAGCGCTCGCGCGTGATCGGCTCGTCGGTCGCTTCAACCGCCGCATCCGATTTCCGCCAGTCTTCGACCAGATAGACGAATTCATCGGCCGTCATCTGGTCGTCGCGGTCCTGATCGGCGTTCACAAAATCGAGTCTCGCCTCATCATAGGCTTCCTTGCGCGTCAGCGACGCCTTGTCGAACTGGCTTTTCAGGCTTTCGAGCGCCGATTGCGCGGCTTCCGTACTGCGCAGCGGATCGTCCTTGGAATAGATGATCGTCTCTTTCCTGGTTTCGACGACCTCGCCATCGACGGTCCGCGTCAGGGTCACGTCCTGTTTGATCTGCTGTTGCGAATTCAGATAATCGGCCATCTCGTCTTCGTTGATTGCCGGCGTCCCGCCCTCGCTTTCGACCGAGACGGGCGCGCTGAGCGGCGCGGCGTCGACCGGGACAGGCGTTTCCTGCGCGCCAGCGGTCGACCACAGCAGGGCGAGCGCTGCGGATATTGCGGAAACTGCTTTCAGATCGTGCGGCATGTCGAAGGCCCCTCTGCTGATGAACGCTGGAAAGCATATAGACGCCCGGCGGCCTTGTCGCCCGATCCGCCGATCCGCCGATTACGGTTTCGTCAGATCGGGCAATCTGTTTGCGTCGGCGGGGGCGCATCGACGGTGGGGCCGAAGACCTCATGAAACGACTGGCGCAGCGCCGCGTCGGCGTCCGCAAGCGTCGCCGGAAGCCCGAGATCGACGAGGCTGGTGACGCCGAAGCCGGGCGCTGCAACCCCGCAAGGGACGATGCCGCCGAAATGCGCAAGATCCGGCTCGACGTTGAGAGCGATGCCGTGGAAGCTGACCCAGTGGCGGAGGCGGACGCCGATGGCCGCGATCTTGTCTTCGCGGCGCGCCTCGCCGGTCCGCGTACGATCGACCCAGACGCCGACCCGGTCGTCGCGCCGCTCGCCGCGAACGTTGAAAGCGCCAAGGGCGGCGATGATCCATTCCTCAAGGCCGGCGACGAACGCCCTGACGTCGCGCCGGCGGTCAGCGAGATTGAGCATCACATAACAGACCCGCTGGCCGGGGCCGTGATAGGTGAATTGTCCGCCGCGGGGCGAGCGGAAGACCGGAAATCGCGGATCGAGGAGGTCCGCGTCCTTCGCGCTCGTCCCGGCGGTATAGAGAGGTTGGTGCTCGAGCAGCCAGACGAGCTCGCTCGCGCCGGCGCGGATCGCCGCCACCCGCCGTTCCATCGCCGCCGCCGCCGCCGGATAATCGACATAGCCGCTGGATGCCGCCCATTCGACCGGGCGATCGAGCCACAATCCGCGATTTAACGCCGTTCTAACCAAGGGGGCCGATGCTCTGATCGTTGCGAGTGGGGTTAACACCGCCAATGGCCGCTGTCGAACCGATCGACGTCGAACTGACCATCGTCGTCGGCGAAGCCGAGATGCCGCTGGCGGCGGCCCTCGCGCTTGGCCGCGGGGCGATTGTGCCGCTCGGGCGCGACGCGCTGAAGCCGATCGCAATCCTCGCCAATGGCGGCAAGTTCGCGGAAGGCCGGGTCAAGCTCATCGGCGACCGCATCGCGATCGAAGTCGCGAGCCTCATCAGGGCTTGAGGCGGGGACTTGAGGCGGGGGCGGGCTTTTGCTATCCCCCGCGCCTGCTTTGAAATCCTCTAAAGCATAGACGTGCGGTCGTGGCGGAACTGGTAGACGCGCAGCGTTGAGGTCGCTGTGGAGCAATCCGTGGAAGTTCGAGTCTTCTCGACCGCACCATTTTCTTGAGCGCGATGGTTAACGAGGCATAAACGCTGCAGCGGCGCCTTCAATGAAGGCGCGGCATATCCTCGTTGCGGCCATGGGGCTCAATCTTTTCGCCGTCACCGCGACGGCGGAGACGATCGTCATCCGCCCCGACCCTTGCCCGCTTCCGGCCGACCTGCCGCGCATCATCGATCTTGGCGCGGTCGATGCGGATGATCTCAATCCCGATCGCGCCGCGGCGAGCCAGGTCCTCGTTCTTTACCCGCTGCCGGGCCGGGGCTGGGCCTCGTCCCGCCTGCTGTCGCGGTTCAGGGTCGAAAGAGGGTTTTTCCACGGCGGCGCGGATCGATTTTCCTGCGATGATCGATCCTCGACAGCGCCTCGTCCATAAATCGAGGACGGAAGACACGCAGCCGGGCGCCGCGCGAAAACGGCGCCTCGCGCCGCCCGCTTCTTTGTATGCATCGCCGGCCAGCCCGTGAGGACCGGACCGGCGACAAACCGGACTTGTCAAACCGGGCGCCAAAAACGCGCCCCATGCAAGTAAGACGAACGAGACCCCCCGAGTGTGACAAGAATCCAAAAAATATTTTTTTGAGGGCAGGCCGCCGATCGACTCCCCGTCATGCTGACGAAAGTCAGCATCCAGAGCGGCGCGGGGAATCGCCGGTGACCCTGGACCCTGACTTACGTCAGGGTGACGTCAGGAGGACATGGTTGCCTGGCGCCCGCGTCATGGTTAACGCTTGCCGGGACGCGATTCAATTTCGACGGTCCCGTCGCATTGAGTCATCAGCGCCTGCACCTGGGCGAGGCCGAGACCGGTCCCATTGCCGTCGGTCTTCGTGGTGAGGAAGGGCTCGGTCGCGCGCTCGAGCACTTCATTCTTCATCCCCTGGCCGGTGTCGCGGATTTCAAGGCGGGCCGGCCGGTCAAGCATTTCCTCCGACTTGATATCGAGGATTTCCCGGCCGGTCGCCGCGTCCGTCAAAATGACGTTGTTCCAGCTCGGACGCTGGGCGGCGACACTGACGGCAAAGGTGCGAAACCGGTCCCATTCACTGCGCGACAGCGCCGAGGATCCGGCGAGCACGTTGAGCGCGCTTTTGTCGCCAAGGATTTCAGCATCGACGCGGGCGTTGACGCGCGCCGCCGCTTCCAGCGCGTCCATCTCCATTTGCCGGCGCTGTTCCTGGAAACTGTAGCCGGTCTGTAGTGCGATGAAAGAAAGAAGCGGCAGGAAGACCGCTCCGGCCACCAGCAAAGCCGTTCTGTCCTGCCATGCTTTCCGCGCCGCCAAGAGGAGTTCCCCATGAAGGTACTGGCAATCTCCCTTAAACCGGATGGGCGCGGCCGTGCAACGGAGGGAAGCGTTCGAGGTTTATGGACATCGCGCGCGCCGGTTCCTAAGAGACGGCTTCTTACCGTCGTCCGCCGGAGCTTTTCATGCGCCTTACCCGCTTTTACTTGCCGGTCCTCAAGGAGACGCCTTCCGAGGCGCAGATCGTCTCCCATCAGCTGATGCTGCGCGCCGGCATGATCCGCCAGCAAAGCGCCGGCATTTACGCCTGGCTGCCCCTCGGGTTCCGGGTGCTGAAAAAGATCGAGCAGATCGTCCGCGAGGAGCAGGACCGCGCCGGCGCCGTCGAAATGCTGATGCCGACGATCCAGCCAGCCGATCTCTGGCGCGAAAGCGGGCGCTATGAGGCCTATGGCAAGGAAATGCTGCGGATCAAGGACCGCGCCGACCGCGACATGCTGTTCGGGCCGACCAACGAGGAAATGATCACCGAGATCTTCCGCGCCGGCGTCCGTTCGTACAAGGATCTTCCCAGGCTGCTCTATCACATCCAGTGGAAGTTCCGCGATGAAGTGCGGCCGCGCTTCGGCGTCATGCGCGGGCGCGAGTTCCTGATGAAGGACACATATTCGTTCGACGCGGATGAAGCCGGCGCGCGGCGGAGCTACAACAAGATGTTTGTCGCCTATTTGCGCACCTTCGCGCGGATGGGCCTGACGTCGATCCCGATGCGCGCCGCCGCCGGGCCGATCGGCGGCGATCTAAGCCACGAATTCATCGTCCTCGCCGAAACCGGCGAGAGCGCCGTCTTTTGCGACCGGAAATTGCTCGATCTTCCGGTTCCGTCCGCCAATACCGGCTTCGACGGCGATCTGCAGCCGGTAATTGATCGCTACACGTCCTATTACGCGGCGACCGATGAAAAGCACGATGTCGCGGAATTCGAAACGAAAGTCGCAAAAGGCGACCGCATCGCCGCCCGCGGGATCGAAGTCGGCCATATCTTCTACTTCGGCGCGAAATATTCAGCGCCGATGCGGGCGATGGTCACCGGAGCGGACGGCAAGGACCGCCCCGTCGAAATGGGCTCCTACGGGGTCGGCGTGTCACGCCTCGCGGGGGCCGTCATTGAAGCCTTTCACGACGACGCGGGCTGCAAATGGCCGGTCGCGGTCGCGCCGTTTCATGTCGGGCTTGTCAATCTGAAACAGGGCGACGCCGCTGCCGACGGCGCCTGCGGCAAGGCCTATGACGCGATGACGGCGTCGGGCGTTGAAGTGCTTTACGACGATACGCAGGCGCGGCCCGGCGAGAAATTCGCGCGCATGGATCTGATCGGCCTGCCGTTCCAGCTCATCGTCGGGCCGCGCGGGCTCGAGGCGGGCAAGGTCGAAGTCAAACGCCGCGCCGACGGCCACCGCGATGAAGTCTCGCTCGACGCCGCGATCGACATGCTGAAACGCGATGTCCGTTCGGCCTTGCGCGTCGCCTAGAGCCAAGAGCAATATCTCGGAATCGAGGACGACGTCACCCTGACGCAAGTCAGGGTCCAGAATGGGCGAGCAAGTCCCTCGCGGCTCTGGATGCTGACTTTCGTCAGCATGACGGAACGAGGTTCGTGTCCAATGCGAATTAATTGCGCCCCGCTCTAATCGGCAACGGTCAGATGTCCGCCGAAGAAAGGCAACACGCGCGTGCGCAGCTGCGCTTCGATTCCGCTGACGTGATCGCCGGGATAAATTTCGAAATCGTGTTCGATCCCAAGAGCTGTCATTCGTTCCGACAAAGCGGGCGTTGACAAAAGGATGTGGCCGAATTCCTCGCGGTCGCCGACATCGAGGCCGATCCCGTCGAGCCTGCGCAAATTGCCGGCGCTTGATTCAATCTTGCCGGCCAGCGTCCGCGCGCGCCAGCGCCGGGCGATCTCCTCGTCGATGACGCCGCCATTGACTGGGCGGCGCGAATTCAGCGGCGACGACGCATCCGGCGCCCATGCCGCGCCGATCGCAGTCAAGACACGCCCGTAAAAATCGTCGCTGGCGTCAAATTCGGCGGGCGAGCCGATGGCGTCGGCGTCGTTCCATGCGGGACTCTCGAACGCGAAATCGCCGACGAGGTCGCCGCAACAGGGGCTCATCGCATAGACCGCGGCAAAGACGTCCGGGCGGTTCATGGCGATTGAGAGCGCGCCGTAGCCGCCCATGGAATGTCCGGCGACGCCGCGGCTGTCGCGCGCCGCGCGCGTGCGCCACGTCTTGTCCGCGAAGGCGACGACATCTTCGGCGATGTAATCTTCCCAGTCGCCGGAAGCGGCGCCGTTTACGTAAAATCCGCCGCCGAGCCGGTCGGCGCCGTCCGGCATGACGATGATCATTTCCGCCGCGCCGGCTTCGATCGCGCTGTTCACGATCGCGGCGATCGACATGAAGTCGCCCTCCCACTGATCGGGGCCGCTCCAGTAACCATGCAAAAGAACAAGCAGCGGGTAGCGCCGCCCCGGTTCCGTTTGATAGCTCGGCGGAAGATAGACGAGCGCCCGTTTCGACGTGTCATCGCCGGCAAGGTTTGCCTCAAGCGACGGCCCTGGTATCGCGACACGCACGATCTGAGGCTGGCTGGCGCCCGCTATCGCCGGCGCCTCCGTCATCGCTGCCGGTGCGCAGCCGGCGGCGGCAAGCAAGGCGACGACGCCAAGCGCAAGACGCTGCAAAGACTTCAACATGGCGAACTTCCCCGATGCGTTCGCGACATGATTGGCTGCGTCCAGGAATTATGCAACCCGGCCCGCGGACCCTGCGCGGTGTCGCCATCCGCCCAACTTTGCCAGCGCCGAAAAATGCGATAGGACGCCTGCGCCGAAACCTTCCGTGTCCTCATGTCCGCATCCATCGCCGAACGACCGCCCGCATCGACCGCGCCTTTTTCGTTTTTCGAATGGATGGTCGCGCGGCGTTATCTTGGCGCCACCAAATCCGGCAAGGGCGTGTCACTGATCTCGATCATCGCTTTCGGCGGCGTCATGCTCGCGGTCGCCGTCCTCATCATCGTGATGTCGGTGATGCAGGGGTTCCGCACAAAACTTCTTGGCCAGCTGCTCGGCGTCAACGGGCACATTTTCGTTTCGGCGGAAGGGCCGCTTACGGATTACGAAGCGCTGATTGAAAATCTGCGCAAGGTTCCGGGCGTGACCGAGGCGACGCCGCTGATCCAGTCGCCGGTCTATGCAAGCGCGGCGAACGAGACCGGCATCATGATGCGCGGCGTCAGGAAAGAGGATCTGATGGCGATCAATTACGTGACCGGGGTCGATGCTGAAACCGGGCGCAGCCACGTTGTCGGCGGATCGTTCGACAATTTCGGCGCCGGCAAGCATGGCGGCAATGAAATCGCGATCGGCAACCGCATCGCCTGGCAATTGGGCGTCGGGCCAGGCGACAAGGTGACATTGATTTCGGGCCGCGGCGCCGACACGCCATTCGGTCCGACCTTGCAGAAGAAAACCTATACGGTCGGCGCGATCTTCGAAGTCGGCAATTCCGAGTATGACGGATTCATCGGCTTCATGCCGCTCGAACAGGCGCAGGTGTTTTTTGGCTATCGCGACGCCGTCCAGCAGATCGAACTGAAAGTCGAAGACCCCGAGCGCGTCAGATCCTACAAGGCGGAAATTTCCGAGGCGGCGCCGGGGCTCGAACTTCGCGACTGGCAGCAGCAGAACCAGAGCTATTTCAACGCGCTCCAGACCGAGCGCAGCGTCATGCGGCTGATCCTGCTCCTGATTGTCGCCATCGCCGCGCTGAACATCATCACCGGCCTCATCATGCTGGTCAAAGACAAGACCGGCGACATCGCGGTGCTGCGCACCATGGGCGCGACGCAAGGTTCGGTGATGCGCATCTTTTTTCTTTCCGGTTCGCTTATCGGCGTCATCGGGACGCTCGCGGGCGCGGCGCTCGGCGCCTTGTTCGTGTGGAATATCGACGCGATCGAACAGTTTCTGTCGTTGATATTCAGCACCGATCTCTTCCCCTCCGATGTTTACTATTTCAACGCCATCCCCGCGAAAATGCAGGCTGGCGAAGTCGGGCTGATCGTCGGCTGGTCGCTGGTGATGTCGTTTGTCGCGACGATTTACCCGGCGTGGCGCGCAGCGCGCCTCGATCCGGTCGAGGCGCTGCGGTATGAATAGGTCGCCCGAGACCCGGCGCGATTCGGATGTCGTATTGCGTCTTGAAGGCGTCAGCCGGCGCTACAAGGATCTCGTCATTCTTCAGCCGTCGGACTTTCAGTTGCGGCGCGGCGAGACGGCGGCGCTGCTCGGCCCGTCCGGGTCCGGCAAATCATCGCTGCTCCACGTCGCGGGTCTTCTCGAATCGCCGAGCGGCGGCGAAGTCTTCATTGGCGGCGTCGCGACTTCAAAGCTTGACGATGCGGCAAAGACGCGCCTCAGGCGCGACTATCTCGGCTTTGTCTACCAGTTCCACCATCTGCTTCCCGAATTCTCCGCGCTCGGCAATGTGTCGCTGCCGCAGCTTATCAGGGGCGCATCGCAAGCGGCCGCGGAAGAGGAAGCGGCAAGGCTCCTCGCCGCCGTCGGTCTCGCCGAGCGCGTTCACCATCAGCCGGGTCAGCTTTCCGGCGGCGAACAGCAGCGGACCGCGATTGCGCGCGCACTGGCCAACCATCCCAAAGTCCTCCTTGCCGATGAGCCGACCGGCAACCTCGATCCGAAAACGTCCGCGAAAGTCTTTGACGCGCTCCTCGATATCGTGCGGGCCGAAGGGCTTTCCGCGCTCATCGCGACCCATGACAGCCGGCTCGCCCGGCGTCTCGACCGCGTCATCGTCATTCGCGACCAGATTTTGGTCGAAATCGATCATGCGTCCGTCGAGACTTGACCGGGGATTTGGCAAAATCGTCCTGCCACGCCATAGTTGAAAACCGGGCAGGGAGGACAGGACGCGATGGCGAAACACCGGCGAATCTTCAACGCGCCGACGCTTTCCGGCGTCATCGAGGAGCAGGCGGAGCACCTCCCCGATGACATCGCGCTGATCTTCGAGGGCAAGACGTTCACCTACGCCGGCCTCAACGCGCGCGCCAATCGCGCGGCGCAGGCGCTCATCGCCCTCGGGCTGAAGCGCGGCGACCGTCTCGGCTGGCTGGCGCGCAATCTCGCGACGTTCTGGCCGGCGCTGCTTGGCGCGTCAAAAATCGGCGTCGTGATGACGCCCGTCAACTGGCGGCTCGCACCGGCCGAAATCGCCAGCATCATCGCGGATGCAAAGCCGTCGCTCCTCGTCGGCGAAAAGATGTTCATCGCGCCCTTGCATGCGGTGGGCGGATTTACCTCGCCGAAAACCATGCTGCTCGAAGATGGCGGCCCGGAATGTTTCGATCGCTTCATCGATGCGCAGGCGGACGTTCAGCCGACGCACCAGCCCGCCCGTGACGATGTCGTCGTGCAGCTTTATACCAGCGGCACGACCGGCCTCCCGAAAGGCGTCGTCCTCTCCAACCGGTGCTATCATGAGGTGGGGGAAGCCGGGGTCAAGGCCGCCGTCATCGTTCCCCGCTTCGACAATCAGGCCGTCTTTCACGCGCTCCCGCACTTCCATATCGCCGGCGTCAATTTCGCGTTCATGGGCTGGTCGCGGTCAATGCCGGTCATCCAGCACCGGCAGTTCGACCCCGCGGCAATCGTCAGGGAAGCGCAGAGCGGCGTTCCCCTCTACGCGTTCCTGGTGCCGGCGATGATGATGATGATCCTCGAAGCGGCGAAGGCGGCGAACGCGTCCCTCAAGAACTTTGTCGAAATTAGCTACGGCGCGGCGCCGATGCCGGAAGCCTTGCTCGACGCGGCGATGGCGGCGATGCCGAACGCGCGCTTTGCGCAATTTTATGGCATGACCGAAACAACAGGCGGCGTCACCGTGCTGCCGCACGAAGATCACGCCAAGGGACTAAAGCAGCGCGTTTCGGCGGGAAAGCCGCTCCCCGGATGCGCGGTCAAAATCCGCGATCCGGAGACAAAGAAAGAAATGCCGCAGGGCGACGTCGGCGAAATCGTTACGAAGTCGCCCTTCATCATGGACGGTTACTGGAACAAGCCGGACGCAACGCAGGCGGTCATTCGCGACGGCTGGTACTGGTCCGGCGACGCCGGCCGCATCGACGCGAACGGCTATCTTCATGTCGTCGACCGGGTGAAGGACATGATCATCTCAGGCGGCGAAAACATCTATCCCGCCGAGATCGAAAACATTCTCGCGGCGCATCCGGCGATCCTTGAATCGGCGATCGTCGGCATGCCGGATGAAAAATGGGGCGAACTGGTGCGCGCGTTTATTGTGAAGCGTCCGGGCGCGGAGGTGACGGCCGAGCAGGCAATCGACTTCCTGCGCCCGAAGATCGCGGGTTTCAAATTGCCGAAGAAAGTGGATTTCATCGCCGCGCTTCCGAGAAATCCGTCGGGGAAGATTTTGAAGACGGCGTTGCGGAAATTGTAGCCGATCCTTCGAGACGCCGCCTTGCGGCGGCGTCTCAGGGTGAGGGAGGGCCGCTTCTCCGGATGAGGGCGATACCCGTTCAACGGAGTATTCCTCATCCTAAGTGTCCGACCGAAAAGTATTTTCGTAAACTTGGCCGTAAATCCCTCCGTCACCCCGGGGCCGCGCCTCTTCGCGCGGAACCCGGGGTCCATTTTCTCGACGAATAGAGCGTTGCGCGATGGATTCCGGGTTCCGCCAAGGGGCGGCCCCGGAATGACGACGCCGGAAATTTCTGTATTGGTTTTCGGTCTGGCTCTGAGGAGCCGCGTTCTGTTCCACAGGCGCGACGACCAAGCCTTCAGTCAAATCCCCATCTGCCTTGCAGCCAAATCAAGCATGATCTCCTCCGAACCGCCGCCGATCGCCATCACGCGCACTTCGCGATAGATGCGCTCGACCCTGTGACCGCGGATGAAGCCGGCGCCGCCCAAAATCTGCATGGCCTCGCGCGCGCAGAACTCCATCGTGCGTGTCGCCTGGACCTTGAGCAGTGAAAGCTCCGGCACCGGCGTTTCGCCGCATTTCACCCGCCACGCGCAATTGTCGAGCAGCGCTGTCGAGGCGTGAACATGACGGACCATTTCCGCGAATTTGTGGCGGATCACCTGATGCTTGGCGAGCAGCTTTCCGAAAGTCTCGCGAGTGGTCGCCCACGCCGCTGCGTCTTCGATGCAGACCCGCGCGAAAGCGATCGCCTGCGCCGCCATGCCGAGCCGCTCGCCGTTGAAATTGGCGACGATACCGGCAAAGCCTGAATTCTCTCCGCCGATGAGATTTTCAGCGGGAACGCGCACATTGTCGAAATGGATCGACGCGGTGTCGGACATCCACCAGCCCATTTTGTCGAGTCTCGTCCGCGTAACGCCGGCGCTTTCGGCTTCGATCAGCAGGAAAGAGAGCCCCGCTGCGCCGGGACCGCCTGTCCTCACGGCGACGGTCAGATAGTCAGCGCGGCAGCCGGTCGTAATCAGGGTCTTTTCGCCGTTGACGACGTAATGGTCGCCGTCGCGCACCGCCCGCGTCCGGATGTTGGCGACGTCGGAGCCGCCCGAAGGCTCGGTGATGCAGAGCGCGATCAGTTTTTTTCCCGAGATCACGTCCGGCGCGATGCGCGCTTTCAGGTCATCCGAACCGAGCGCGATGATCGGCGGCAGGCCGATGCCGTGTGTCATCAGGCCGGCGATCAGCCCGCCGGACCCGGCGCGCGCGAGTTCCTCCGACGCGACGATCGAATGAAAGATATCGACGCCGTCTTTGACGCCGCCATATTGTTCCGGATAGCCAAGCCCGATCAGGCCGATTTCGGCCGCGCGGCGGTGCAATTCGCGCGGGAATTTCCCTTCCTCGTCCCAGGCGTTCACATGCGGCGCGATTTCCTGATCAACGAAGCGGCGCACGGACTTCCGCCACGCCTCGTGACTCTCCGAAAGGTGCGGGGAGGGAAGGCGCGTTGCATCGAAAGCGAGGGGGGTGGGCATTGGGCAAGATTGCGGCTTGGGAATTTGCGCCGTCAACAACGCAAAGCAGCGACGAGCGGGGCGCAATTAATCCGCATTGGACACGAACCTCGTTCCGTCATGCCTCGTTCCGTCATGCTGGCGAAAGCCAGCATCCAGAGCCGCGGGGGACTTACTCGCCATTCTGGACCCTGACTTGCGTCAGGGTGACGTCGTCCTCGATTCTGAGATATTGCTCTTTGCTTTAGCGGGTTAGCTTGCATCGGCAGCGTGCGCGGACCATCCTTCGAGACGCGCGCGAAGAGGCGCGCTCCTCAGGATGAGGACGGCATGTATCCACAGTCAGAATCTTCATCCTGGGGAGCCGTGTCCTTCACGCGGCGTCTCGAAGGATGGGCCGCAGGATGAAACTCTACCACTGCAAGGGCGCGCGGTCGCTGCGCTGCCGATGGGCGCTCGAGGAAATGGGTCTTGCCTATGAGCTTGTAACGCTCCCGTTTCCGCCGCGCGTTCTCGCCAAGGACTACAAGGCGGTAAATCCGCTCGGCACGGTGCCGGCGCTGATCGACGGCGACGTGATGCTGACCGAAAGCGTCGCCATCTGCCAATACCTTGCCGAGAAATACGGCCCGACGCCGCTGGCGGTCGCCAAGGAGGAAAGCGATTACGGACTTTGCCTGAACTGGCTTTATCGCTCCGACGCGACCTTGACGTTCCCGCTGACGGTTTTCTTTCGCTATAGCGCGCTCGAACCGGAAGAACGCCGCCAGCCGCGGGTCGCGAACGACTACCGGAAGTGGTTTCTCGGGCGCTGGTCGTCGGTCGAGCAAGGGCTCGAAGGCCGCGATTATCTTTGTGCGGAGCGCTTTACCATGGCCGACATCTGCGTTGGCTACGCCCTCCATTTCGCGCAGACGCTTGGCGTGAACGAAGCCATGACCCCGAATGTCGCGAAATGGTGGAGCCGGATATCGGCTCGCCCTTCGTTCGGGAAGGCGACCGCGCTCTGAACGGGGGCGCCTGACAACCAATCTTATTTCGGCGACAGCACCATCTGCGTGCAGCGGAAGAGAGCGATCGTCTTTCCTGTCTCGCGGTGCTTCACCTCGGCGTCCCATAACTGGGTCGTGCGTCCGAGGTGTCTGGCCGCCGCGCGGCACCAGATTGTTCCCTCGCGCGCCGTGCCGAGAAAATTCGACTTCAGTTCGATCGTCGTGAAGCCCGAGGCGCCCGCCGGAAGCGCGCGCATGCAGCCGACGCCGCAACAGGTGTCCGCAAGCGTGACGATGCTTCCTGCGTGAAGGAAGCCGTTCGGCGCCATCAGAGCCTGCCGAACTTTCGCTTCCGCCTCGATCCATCCGTCGCCGGCGCCGGTGAAGCGGATACCGAGAAGGTCGGGAAGATAGCCTTTGGCGAAATCGTTCAGCTGTTCGAGCAGCGCTTCGATCGAATTTGACATGGGGTCCTCAATGGCAGGCGGAAGTGTGCGCGCCGCGCTTGACCGGCATCGGGGCGCGACCTACCCCTGTGGTCGGTCCGCGAGGCCGGACCTGTCAATGATGCTACGCAGCAAAGAGCGTCTCGCATGCAACTGACCGCGGAACACGAACAGATCCGATCGACCTTGAAGAAATTCATCGAGGCGGAAATCAATCCGCATGTTGATGAATGGGAAGACGCTGAAATTTTTCCGGCGCACGAGGTATTCAAGCGGCTCGGCGAGCTTGGTCTTCTCGGCGTCAACAAGCCGGTCCAGTATGGCGGAATGGGGCTTGACTGGTCCTATGCGGCGGTCATTGCGGAGACGCTTGGCAATATCAATTGCGGCGCCGTTCCGATGGCGGTTGGCGTCCAGACCGACATGGCGACGCCGGCGCTGGCAAGGTTTGGGTCGGATGCAGCGAAAGAAGAATTTTTGCGGCCCTCGATTTCCGGCGATTACGTCGCCTGTCTCGGCGTTTCCGAGGTCGGGTCGGGGTCGGACGTCGCCTCGATCAGGACCACCGCGAAAAAGGACGGCGACGATTACGTCATCAATGGCGGCAAGATGTGGACGACGAACGGCGTCCAGGCTGACTGGATGTGCCTCCTTGCCAATACGTCCGCCGACCAGGCGCATCGCAACAAGACGCTGATCTGCCTGCCTTTGAAGGACGACGCGGGCAAGCATCGCAAAGGCGTTGAAATCGAGCGCAAGCTCAAAAAACTCGGCATGCGGTCAAGCGATACGGCGCAGTTCCATTTCGCGGACGTGCGCGTGCCCCAGCGCTATCGGATCGGCGAGGAAGGCGCCGGTTTCACCTATCAGATGCTGCAATTTCAGGAGGAGCGGTTGTGGGCGGCCTTGTCCGGTCTCATCGGCATGGAAAAGACGATTGACGCAACGATCGACTATACGCGCCAGCGCAAGGCGTTCGGCCAGTCGATCCTCGACAACCAGGTCGTGCATTTCCGGATGGCGGAACTGAAGACGGAACTGCAGGCGCTGCGTTCGATGACCTGGGACGCCGTCGGCAAGATGATCGCGGGCGACGATGCGACCATGCTGGCGTCGATGGCGAAGCTGAAAGCGGGCCGTCTGCTCCGCGAACTGAACGATTCCTGCCTGCAATATTGGGGCGGCATGGGGTTCATGGAGGAAACGCCGGTCAGTCGCGCCTACCGGGACGGGCGGCTTGCCTCAATTGGCGGCGGCGCCGACGAAGTCATGCTGTCGATCATCTGCAAATACATGGGCATCCTGCCCGGCAAGACGAACCGCCAGTAAGCGCGCTCATTACTCATCATTTAAGGGTCGTCACCGGGTTACCTACGCGTAATTGCCGGAACTCCCGCCCTTGGCGCGTGTCCGCTTTGCGGAACCAACCGAATGAGGATTCAAATGTCGTCCAAAAAACTTCTGATGCTGACAGCCGCAGTTTGTTGCGCGCCGTTTTTCGCGACCGTCGCGGTTGCGGCGCCGGGTGATGATTCCGCCGCGGATCTGAACGCGCAGCAGCTTGAGCAGTTCATGGCGGCGTATTCCGGCGCCGCGGCATCCGGAACAACGGTGCAGGCGCAGGACGCCACCATCGACAGCGAAGTCGAAGCGACCGGCGAAGGCGACATCGACTTCGATGACAGCGTTGTTGATGACTCGGATGACGCGCTTGAAGACGACGTGATTGATGACACTGGCGACGCCATCGACGACGCGGCGGACGAAGCCGGAGACGCGGCGGAAGAGACGGGTGAAGCGGTTGAGGACGCCGCTGACGAAACGGGCGACTTCGTTGAAGACTCCGCCGACGACGTGGCGGACGAAACCGAAGACGCGGCGGAAGAGACCGGCGAATTTGTTGAGGACACGGCCGACGACATCGGCGATACGACCGATGACCTCATCGACGACGGCTCGGATGCCGCGGAAGACGCAGCGGAAGAGACCGGCGAGGCGATTGAGGAAGACGCTGACGAGGCCGCCGACTTCACCGAAGACACCGCCGACGACGCGGCGGACGCGACGGAAGACACGGCGGAAGAGGCTGGCGAAGCGGTTGAAGATCAGGCCGATGACGCGGCCGACGCCGCGGAAGAGGCTGGCGAAGCGACCGAAGATGCGCTCGACGATCCGATGGACAACTGATTGTTCGTTAATTCTTCAGGAATAGCGGCGCCCGAAAGGGCGCCGTTTGCGTTTCAGGGATTTAGATGTCCTTGCCGTTCTGGCGGGATCGCGCCGGGCGATTTTCGACGCCCAGAATTTCAACGGCGCGCGCCCGCAAACGGGCTTTGCTCGCGATATTCAGCCGGCTGTAGCTGGCCATCCGTCTGCCGCGTTCTTCACTGTAAATGCCGGCGGCGACGCGATCGACAAATGTGCGCTCGTTCTCCGACAGCGTCGACCAATAGGAAGAGAAGGCTTCTGCCCGGCCTTCACCGGGCAGAAGAAGAATCAGCCCGATTGCCGCGCCAACCAGAATTCTCAACCGCACGGCGCACCCCAACCTGTAATGCCAATCTTACTCTGCTGTAATCTTGTTACGACCGGCTAAACCCCGACCCCTGTTTTTCATCCCTTGTGTTAACGCCTGCTCGGTCTTCTGGTTCGGGTCGCTGCTCGGAAGGTCTGATTTTTTGAACCTTGCGCCGGGCGGGTCGATCCGCTAGATGGCCCGCTCTGCTAGCGTCAGTGCGCCGGAAGCTCGCCCTTAAAGGTTGCCCTCATGGCCGTTCCCAAGAAAAAAACCTCGCCGTCGCGCCGCGGCATGCGCCGGGCCCATGACCGCCTTACCGCCGCGACTTATGTCGAGGACAAGGATTCGGGGGAGCTGCGCCGGCCGCACCATATCGATCTGAAGACCGGCCGCTATAAGGGCCGCAAGGTGCTGGAGCCGAAAGGCGAATAGCCCGGCCGGAGAAGGCAGATTGAACGCCGCCTGCCTGGCGACGTTGGCAATTCCCGCGGAAAAATCGTGAATCGGGCGGCGCGGTCGGCTTTTCGCCGTATTTTGGCGCGCTTTCGGGCTAATCTTTTGTTAATCAGCTGCGGGTGTGGGGCGCGGAGCGCCGGTACGCGACACCGGGGTATCGAGGGAAAGATGCAAAAGATTTTGGGGCTGACAGGCGCCGCGGCAGGGTGTCTCCTGCTCGCCTCGTGCGTGACTTATCCCTACCAGAGCGCGTTTTCGTCGTGCGAAAGCGAGGCGAACAATTGCTATCGCATCTGTGAGGATATCCCCGACGAAGGCGGCTATATTTCCTGCCAGAACCATTGCGACCGCGACATCGACCGCTGTTTCGATCAGGCCTATTCTCCCTACAGCTCAGGCTATGGCTATGGTTACAGCAGCGGTTACGGTTATTCATCGCCCTGGTATGGCCGATATGGTTCCTGGTACCCGGACAGCGGATACTTCCTGTCGTTCAACTATTACGACCGCTACGGCTATCGCAAGAAACGCCACCCCCCGCACCGCAATTACGACGACCACGACGATGATGACGACCATGGCGGCTGGCAGGGCGGCGACAATCCGCCGCGAGGCGATAATCCGCGCAATACCGGCCCGCGCGAAATCGATCGGCCGCGAACGCCGAACCGCTATTACCGCCGCAACGATACGCCGCGGTCCGGGCCGCAGCCGGGGGCTGGCGCGCCGAGCGCGT
>JBGTLL010000253.1:0-8188 GCA_041744115.1 Parvularculaceae bacterium
CGAGCAGCGCCGGCGGCCGCGCGCGCTCGATCGATTGCAGCGCCGCCAACACATCGCCAAGCGATTCCTGCTGCGCCGCCAATGAGACCTCGATGTCGCCTTCCTGCTTTTCAAGTCTGTCGGTCTCTCGATTGATTTCGACGATGCGAAGCTCGGCCTGTTGCAGGGCGTCGGCCGTCTCGATCATTCGCCGCCTGAGCGCGGCGACCTCCTTTTCGCGCTCCTTTGCCTCGTCCCTGAGGCGCGCTTCTTCATGGCGCCGCTCTTTCAATTGCTGCTCGATGTCCGCGAGTTCGCGTTCGGGCTTTGCCGGCTGCGCCGCCGCGCCGGCTGCGCAAAAGCAAAGGAAAGAAAGCAGGGCAAAGGTTCTCATCAGGCGCGATGATAGGGGTGGCCGGAGAGAATTGTCATGGCCCGGTAAATCTGCTCGACCAGCATCAGCCTGACAAGCATATGGGGAAAGGTCGCGCGGCCAAAGGCGATGACACGATCGGCCTTGGCGATGAGCGACGGTTCGTGGCCGTCGGCGCCGCCAATCAGAAAGGCGATTTCACCGGCGCCCTCGTCGCGCCACCGGGCGGCGAGTTTCGCGAAGTCGCCGCTCGTCAGATTGTCGCCGCGTTCATCAAGCGTGACGCGCTTTGCGGCGTCGCCGACAGCCTCAAGCAGCAGCGCCGATTCGCGCTGTTGGCGCCTGGCGCCGGCGAGCCCTTTCGGGGCTTCGTATTCCCTGATGTCGAATGCGGTGACTCCGAGCGCCCGGCCGGCGCCGCGGATGCGTACTGCGTAATCGTTGATCAGCGCGAACTCCGGGCCGCCGCGCAGCCGGCCGATGGCGGCGACAGTCAATCGCATCGAAAACGGCGATCAATTGTCGGTTCTGACCGGCGCCCGCGCCGTCTCCGACCAGATGCGCTCGAGATTGTAGAATTTGCGCACTTCCGGGCGGAAAAGATGGACGATCACGTCCTCGGCGTCGATGAGCACCCAGTCGCAGGCCGGAGCGCCTTCCACTCTCGCCCGGCCCATGCCGGCCGCCTTCAGGCGGCGAATGACTTTGTCCGCCATCGCGCCGACATGACGCGCCGATCGGCCGGTCGCGACGACCATGGCGTCAGCGATGTCTGTTTTTCCGCCGAGATTGATGGTGACGATCTCTTCGGCCTTATCGTCATCGAGTTCGGCGAGGATGAGGGAAAGGATGGCGTCGCTGCGATCTTCCGGTGATAGCTCGTCGAGACCGACGCTCGGACCGCCGGTCCCGGCTGCTGCGACTTCGCCCGCGCCAGTTGCCGGCGGGACGATATTCAAGGCGGCTTTGCTTCGCGCCGCCGGACGATTTTCGGAACTCAGGTCGCATCTCCCGCTTGCCGCGGGATCATTTCCCCGCCCGGCTAATGTAGGCGCGATCGCCGCTTTCGCCAACTGCGCGATCGATCATTAACAATATCAAATGAAAGCAGCAAAAACAGGCGCTTGGCGCGCTTAAGGGTCTGCGCGTCCGGACCGGCTCGCGCGGATCGCCGTCGCCGAGGCTGGATTGCGCGTTGTTTCGATGAAGGTCCAGGCCGGCGCGGCGGCGCCGACGATCTCCGCCGCCCGCCCTGCCGGAACGCGGAAAAGCGCAAGGTCCCTCGCCGTCTCGCTCGCCATCGCCGCCTCTTCATAGCCCGGACGGTTGAAAACGGCGAAGGGGATGCGGCTGGCGACGCGCCGCCACGCCTTCCAATGATGAAAGCCGACGAGACTATCGGCGCCCATCAGCCAGACGAAATGCGCCTGCGGCCATAGCGCCTCAAGCGTCTCCAGCGTATCGACCGTGTACTGAAGACCTTTTCGCTGCTCGAAATTGGAGACAATGATCCGCGGATGATTGGCGACGCGGCGCGCGGCGGCGAGGCGCTCTTCGTAGGGCGCGTACTCATCGCCGTCCTTCAACGGATTGCCGGGCGTCACCAGCCACCAGACCGTATCAAGTTCAAGAATTTTGAGCGCCTCTAGCGATATCTCGCGATGGCCGTCATGGGCCGGGTTGAACGAGCCGCCGAGGAGGCCGATGCGTGACGTGTCGTGGCGTCGCGGGATCATGGCGCCCAGCCGCTGTCCAATTCTATTTCTTTTGCGGCAGCCGGCGCGGCGCCATTCTTGATTGTCATCAGGTCCCGCAACAGCGCCGGCAATCCGGCGCCCGAGACGCCTGAAATCGCCCGCGCCGGACGGCCCGCGGCTTTTGACAGGACGGCGAGACGCTTTTTCTTCGTCGCCTCATCGAGCGCGTCGATCTTGTTGAGGCAAAGGATTTCCGGCTTTTCTTCAAGCCCGTTGCCATAGGCGGCGAGTTCCTCGCGGATTGTGCGCCAGGCGTTTGCCACGTCTTCTTCAGCGCCATCGACGAGATGCACGATCGCCGCACAGCGCTCGACATGGCCGAGGAAACGGTCGCCGATGCCCGCCCCTTCATGCGCGCCTTCAATCAGGCCGGGAATGTCGGCAAGGACGTAGCTTTCGCCCTCATTCAGGCGGACAACGCCCAGGCCCGGATGAAGCGTCGTGAACGGATAATCGGCGATCTTCGGCCGCGCCGCTGTTACGGCCGAGAGCAGAGTCGATTTTCCCGCGTTCGGAAGGCCGACCAGGCCGAAATCGGCGATCAGCTTCAAGCGCAGCCAAAGCGTTCGTTCTTCCCTCGGCTGGCCGGAATTGGCGCGCGTCGGCGCGCGATTGGTCGAGGTCTTGAAATGGGCGTTGCCGAAGCCGCCATTGCCGCCCTTGGCGAGAAGGACGCGCTCGCCCTCCGTGTCAAGATCGGCGACCAGCGTTTCCTCATCGACTTCGAATATCTGCGTCCCGACCGGCACTTTGATGATGAGGTCGCCGCCATCGGCGCCGGTGCGGTTTGACCCTTCGCCCGGCCGGCCGCTCTTGGCGGTGAAATGCTGCTGGTAGCGGAAGTCGATCAGCGTGTTGAGGTTGGATACCGCTTCCGCGAAGACATGCCCGCCGCGTCCGCCGTCGCCGCCGTTCGGGCCGCCGAACTCGATGAATTTCTCGCGCCGGAAGGACAGGCACCCGGCGCCGCCGGCCCCGCTTTCGATATAGATCTTCGTCCGGTCAAGGAATTTCATGGGCGGGTTATAAGGGCTTTTCAGGTCCGCGCCACGCTGCGCGGCATAGATGTCAACGGATGCGAGCCTCGCTAGTGTCCCGTCGCCATAATGATCATCGGAGCGCCGATGCCGAAGTCCGTCGATTTCCTCTTTACGCCCTTTCGGGTCGGCAAAATGTCGCTGGCGAACCGCATCGTCATGGCCCCGATGACGCGGTCGTTTTCGCCGGGAAATGTCGCGGGCGAGGATGTCGCCGCCTATTACCGGCGGCGCGCCGAAGGCGGGGTCGGCCTCATCCTCTCGGAAGGCGTCTCGCCGAATGCGGTGACCGCGACGGGCACGCCGAACGTGCCGAACATCGTGTCGGCGGAAGCCAAAGCTGGCTGGAAGAAAGTCACGGACGGGGTCAAGGCGGCTGGCGGCGTCATGGGCCTTCAGCTCTGGCATGAAGGGCCGTACCGCAATCCGGCGAAGACGGCGTATCCGGACGTCCCCTCGTGGTCGGCGTCCGGCGTCAAAGCGCCCGGAAAGCCGCTCTGGGCGCCGATGACCGATGCCGAGATTGAAACCGCGATCGGGGAATTCGTCGCCGGCGCCGCCGCGGCGAAAGATCTCGGCTTTGACTGCGTCGAATTTCACGGCGCCCACAGCTATCTCATCGACAGTTTTCTCTGGAGCGAGACGAATTTGCGCGGCGACCGATGGGGCGGCGGCTGGGAAGGGCGTACGCGTCTCGCGGCCGAGATCATCCGCCGTACACGGAAGAAGGTCGGTCCGGACTTTCCGCTGATGATCCGCCTGTCGCAATGGAAGCAGCAGGATTTCGCGGCGAAGGCGGCGGCGACCCCGGCGGAATTTGAACAATGGCTGACGCCGCTGGTCGAAGCCGGAATTGACGCCATCCACTGTTCGCAGCGGCGCTTCTGGGAGCCGGCGTTTGACGGCTCCGATCTCAATGTCGCCGGCTGGGCGAAGAAGATCACCGGCAAGCCGACGATCTCGGTCGGCTCGGTCGGCCTCTCCGGCGAGTTCACGGCCGCCTATTCCGGCGAAGTGGCGCAGCCGGCGTCGCTCGACCGCCTGGTCGAAATGATGGAGCGCGGCGAGTTCGACCTGATCGCGGTCGGGCGCGCGCTGCTGCAGGATCCGGAATGGGCAATGAAAGTCCGCGCCGGCCGCATGGACGAGCTCAAAGAGTTTTCCCGCGACGCGATGTCGACGCTTTATTGAACCCCGAAAGGCCAATCATGATCACCGTCCACCATCTTGAAAACTCCCGCTCGCAGCGGGTCCTGTGGCTGCTCGAAGAGCTAGGGGTTCCCTACGAAGTGAAGCGCTATGAGCGCGACAAGAAGACCAATCTCGCGCCGGAGGAACTCCTGAAGGTTCATCCGCTCGGCAAATCCCCGGTCATTGATGACAATGGCGAGGTCATCGCCGAAACCGGCGCCATCATTGAACACATCGTCGATACTTACGGGCAGGGGCGCCTTGTCCCCGCGCGCGGAACGCCGGAGCATCGCCGCTACAAATACTGGCTGCATGCGGCCGAAGGCTCCTATATGCCGCCGCTCGTACAGGCGCTTTTCCTCAACCGGATGGATACGGCGCCGCTGCCGTTTTTCGCCAGGCCGGTCGCGAAGAAACTGACGCAGGGCGTGCGCGATGGTTATCTCAACCACACGACAAAGGCGCTTTTCGATAATCTCGATGCGGAGCTTTCAAAAAGCGAATGGCTCGCCGGCAAGGATTTTTCCGCCGCCGACATCATCATGAGCTTCCCGGCGGAAGCCGCGCTGACGCGCATCGATGCGGCGAAGGCGGCAAAGAACCTCAAGGCCTATGTGGACCGCCTGCATGCGCGGCCCGCCTACGGGCGCGCCCTCGAAAAAGGCGGGCCTTACGCTTACGCGTGAACCCGCTTAATTGTCTTTGAGAAGCGGCGCCGGCGCTTCGGCGGAGGCGTTGGTCGGCGTCACCGCGCTTTCTTTCGACGCGACAGGCGCAGCGGGTTTCTTCGCGGCCGGGGCCGGCTCTTCTTTCAGTGTCGGGGCGTCAAGCTTGACCGGTTTCGGGGCGGCTTTTGGCGCCGGCCTGGCGTCGAACGAAGGCGTTTCGACATTGTCCGCCGCGAACTCCTGCCAATAGGCCGGTTGACTGACCAGCGCCCGGAAATAGTCGATGTTCTGGTCGGCGATCTGCGGCGGCAGGTCCGAACGGGCCAAGCGTTCGGCCTCCGGCATTTCACCCTTCATGGCGAGGACGAGCGCCAGATTCTGGCGGATGCGCGCGTCGGCGCCGCGGCCTGACGCGGCGGCGCGAAGGATCTGTTTTGCCTGCTCGAGATCGCCGGAGAGCGCGAAGGATAGGCCCTTGTTGTTCATGATCATCGGCGAGTCCGGAGAGAACACGAGCGCCATGTCGTATTTGGTGCGGGCGAGCTTGTTTTCGCCGATCTGGTCGAGCGCGACGCCATAGGACGAGAACGCGCGCCAGTCCTGCGGGCTGAGGTCAACGGCTTTTTCAAGATAGCGCACCGCTTCAAACGCGCGGCCCGCTTCGACCAGGGTTTTGCCGGCTTCGAGATTGGCCTCGGCATGTTCGGGGTTCGCGTTCGCCGCGCGCGTCATTACTTTGACGGCTTCATCGTTCGAACTGATTTTCCTGAGCGCGGCCGAGTAAGCGACCGCGGCGGTCACGTCGTTCGGGTTGCGGTCATAGCGCGTGCCCCAATAGGCGGCGGCGGCGACCGGATCCATATCCGCCCCCGGCGCGCCCGGATCGGTGAAGACGCCGATTTCTTTTTTGTAGTCGACGCTTTCGCCGTCGGCGCTCAAGGTCTTGCCGCTCGAGGCGCAGGCCGACATAAGAACGGCGCACAATACGGCGCTCGCGCCGCGCAAGGCGGTCGATTGCACGGGAATACGGACGGCCATGGAAGTCCCTCAAGAGCTGCGGATTTACACGGCGATGATTGCGGAATCTCTTCAATAAAGGCTTAACTCTGCCAGCCAGGACCGCGCTAACCGCCCTTCGATGCGTTAACGGAGCGTTTCATGATCGCCGACGTTTTGATCGACTATGACGCGGCGCGCGCCGAGCGCGCGATTCCGGTGTTTTTGGTGCGCGAGAAATCCGACGATCTCGGCGCCGCGCCGCCAACGCTTGCGGCGCTTGCGCGAATGAACGGGTTTTCCGGCGAAACGGGAATCGTCCTTGCAAATGCCGAGGGCGCGCTGCTCGGGATTGGCGATGCCAGTGATCCATTCATTGCGGCGTCGGCGTCGGAACGGCTTCCGGAAGGGGATTACCGGCTCGCCGGGCCGGCCGACGAGAAAGCGTTTTTTGCCTGGCTGCTCGGCTCGTACAAATTCAACAAGTACAAGCAGAGCAAAAAATCATCGGCGCGTCTCATCGCGCCGGAGGGCGCCGATGTCGCCGCGATTCGCCGCCTCGCCGAAACCGTTTCCTTCGTGCGCGACCTGGTCAATACGCCGGCCGGCGACATGCTTCCCGATGCGCTGGAGGCAGAAGCAAGGAAACTTGCCGGCGAGTTCGGCGCGGAGATCGCCGTCATCATGGGCGACGCGCTGCTCGACCAAAACTTCAACATGATCCATGCCGTCGGCCGCGCATCGACGACGGCTCCGCGCCTCATCGACATCCGATGGGGGCGCGTCGACGCGCCGAAACTGACGCTTGTCGGCAAAGGCGTCTGTTTCGATTGCGGCGGCCTCGACATCAAGAGCGCCGATGGCATGTCGCTGATGAAGAAAGACATGGGCGGCGCCGCGAACGCGCTTGGCCTTGCGCGCCTCATCATGGGCGCCAAACTCGATCTGAAGCTGCGCGTTCTCATTCCGGCGGTCGAGAACGCCATCGCCGGCAATGCTTTCCGGCCCGGCGATATTCTGACGAGTCGAAAAGGCCTCACGGTTGAAATCGGCAACACCGACGCCGAAGGGCGGCTCGTCCTCGCCGACGCGATGGCGCTCGGGGCTGAGGACAGGCCGCATTGCATGGTCACTCTCGCGACCTTGACGGGCGCCGCCCGGGTCGCCCTCGGCCCGGAATTGCCGCCGTTCTATTGCGACGATGAAAGCTTCGCGGCGGCGGTGATCGACGCCGCCGCCGCGGTTCATGATCCGGTCTGGCGGATGCCGCTGTGGAAGCCTTACGCGTCGATGCTGTCGTCGCCGATTGCCGATATTAACAACACAGCCAGCGGATCGTTTGCGGGCTCTGTCACCGCAGCCCTGTTTCTGAAGCGTTTTGCGCCCGACGATGCGATCTGGGCGCATTTCGATATTTACGCCTGGCGCGCCAAAGCCGCGCCCGGCCGTCCGGTCGGCGGCGAGGCGCAGGCGATTCGCGCGCTGTTCGAATCATTAAGGACTTTTCGTTTTCAATAAGGGCGCTTGCCCTTGCGCGGCGAACGGTTGCAGGGTTCGCCTTGCGATCGGTCAGGGCGGCCTGTCGCATCAGTGAACACGCGCAAACCGGACGATCATGGCTGCAGCGGGCATATTGACAACATGGCGTGACGTTCTGGCCGACGCCGTGCGCGGCGACGGCCCGGATCTTTCCATGCGGCAATGGGCGATTTTGCTGACCGTCTATCTGGGGCCGGGCCCCCATACGGTCAGGGGGCTCAGCCGCGATCTCAACGTGCCAAAGCCGGCGATCAGCCGCGCGCTCGACGCGCTGTCAATCCTTGGTTATGTCCGCCGCGTTCGCGACGAATCCGACCGCCGCATCGTGCTCGTGCAGAAAACGAGTGAGGGGTCGATCCATATCGACGATTTTGCCCGCATCGTTGAAGGGCGCGCGCAAGAGCCTGTCGCTAACGCCGCAGCGTACGGCTAGAGCAAAGAGCAATATCTCAGAATCGAGGACGACGTCACCCTGACGCAAGTCAGGGTCCAGAATGGCGAGCAAGGCCCTCGCGGCTCTGGATGCTGACTTTCGTCAGCATGACGGAACGAGGTTCGTGTCCAATACGGATTAATTGCGCCCCGCTCTAATCGGCTTCATCGATCGGCGGACCGGCGGGCGCATTCAACCGGGGACTGTCGCAGGGC